>NZ_JBFBLV010000027.1:0-58239 GCF_040686835.1 Specibacter sp. NPDC078692 | reverse complement strand
AAGTGAGACAAGCGCAATTAATCTGCTTCATCATGGATGAGACAACCCTCTAGATTCCGGGGGTTTCGTGCTTCAACTTAAATGAGACAGGACAGTTTTGCCTCACTTTAGGTGAGGCATTAGGCGGCTTTGTCTCACTTAAGTTGACGCATCTATGTTGGGTTCTGCTCCCCCATTTCACGCATTCAGGCTTGGTCCCTTCCGTGCATCCATGCGTCAGGAGTGCGGCAGATTGCGCTGCAAGCCACGGTGGGATTGCGGCCATGAGGCTGGTTGGCCGACGTGTTGAAATCGTGGCAGGGCCTTCAATGGCAGTGGTGGCGTGGGTGGCTGCTGCAGTTACCGATGGATGTCCTTCCCTTTTTCTTGCATGATTTGTGGCCCTAATTGATGCCACCCGTTGTGTTGATGGTCAGGAAATTGCTGGGTGATCCGTGCAGATTTTGTATGGTGCCGCAAACCGCCTGCCGCCGTTTTTGGGCATAGACAAGAGCCTGGAGAGCAGGTATCTCTCCAGGCCCTTCTGATGGGATGCCTAACGTGTGGGCATGTAGGCGGGGTCTCCGCTGGGGTTGTCCAGGGACGCCACTCGCCAGGTGCCGGCACCCTTTTCAAGGCTCACAATTTTGATGAATCGCAGTGGGGCGGTGGTGATGGTGCCATCTCCGGTGGTGGTTTCGATGTCGAAGGTCATCATGGTTTGAGCCTTGCCGACTTCAATTTGATCGGTTCGAATGACCTTCACTTCGATGGTGGTCAGGGTTGTTTGGGACTTCGTTGAAACGAATTCAGTCCAAGCAGCTCCACCGCGGCCGGCGCCGTAGTTCTGCTCGAGCTGGTCTGCGTAGTGGGTGGTTGCCAGGGGCTTTGCGCGTCCTAGCCAGGCGGTGGGAGAAGTGTCTTTGTAGGAGCGTTGCGTGTAGGCCTGGACGAATTTGGTGCTGGCATTTTTGAGGGCTTCTTCTTCCTGCGCTGGCAGGTATTCCAGAAGGGTGTTGGGGATCTGTGGGGCCGGTGTTGGGTCGCTGAGTGTGGGGGTTGATGCTTCTGTCGTGTCTGGAAGAGATGGGGCTGTGACTCTAGATTCTGCGGAATTTCCTGGTGTTTCGGTGGGTGGGGGAGATTTGATCCAGAGGGTGAGGAAGATGATTCCTAGGACTACGGTGCAGGCCATGGCGATGTTGAGGAGCCGGCCTTTGGGGTTGTTCATGGTGGTCTCCTTCAGCCTTTGATGAGCACGAAGTATTTGGATCCGGGGTTCCAATCCACGGGGTGGAGGAGGGTTCCTTCGGCGGGGTTGAGTGCGGAGTACATCATCCCGTCGCCGGCATAGATTCCAACGTGGGCCCAGTGGTTGTCTCCGTCTGGATTTTGCACAACCAGGTCACCGGGACTGGGGTCGTTGGTCTCGGAACCGACGCTCCATTGTTCGGTGCGTGGGAGGGTTATGCCTGCTTGGGAGTACACCCATTTGACGTAGCCGGAGCAATCCCAGTTTTTGAATTCTCCATGCCCCCAGGCGTAGGTGCCTCCCAGCCCCTTCTTGGCTGCTTCGATAAGAGCCTGCCGTGCCTCCAGCTGGTTGGTGACAGGGCCGGGCCCGTTCTCTTTTGCGTTGTCGCATTGCTCCGCTGTTCCGCCTCCGAGGTTAGCCAGGATGGCCGTGGCGGCCGATGCCCATTTTTCGTATTCGAAGGGGAAGGCTGAACGCTGGACTCTTTGGCCGGCTTCACCCAAGGGCAAGGATTGACGATTGGGTATATCCAGCAGTCCTGCCGGTTCTCCATGATTGGGTCCGCTCTGTCCGCCAAAGAATGCCCTTGCCGCATAGGAGGGGTCCATGAGCTGAGCTACCGTTCCCCATCCTGTCGCCGGTCGCTGTTGCATGAAGTTCAGCGAGTCGTTGTCGCTTCCATCGCCCTGGTTCGGATAGTTCACAGATTCTGGATAGCGGCCCTTGTTACTGAGCATCCGCAACCTCGACTCCTGCAGTGCCACCATGAGGGCAATCTTGATGTCATTGTTTGTTGCACCTGCTTTGAGGCCTTCGGCCTTGATGATCCCGGCGTTCCGCATCTGGTCCGCGTTAAGCGTCATATCCGCGGCGTCAGGGCCTTTGGTGGTGAAGCCTGCCTTCTCAGCTTGGGCCGGTGCTGTGGGCTGGTTGGTGGTCGATGCGTTCTCTATTGTCTTGGTGGGTCCTCCCTGGCCCAGAGTGATTCCTTTCTGCTTCATCCAGGCAACGGGATCCACACTCTTGCCGTTGACTTGGATGGAGAAATGCAGATGGACCCCTGTGGCCATTCCGCTGCGCCCTGTGGCTGCCAGCTCCTGACCTGCAGAGACGGTGTCCCCCTTTTTGACCTTGGCGCTGCCGTTGACAGCGTGCCAGTACCAAATGTGGACACCGTTGCCGGCGTCGATGATGATCCCGTTGCCGCCGTCGCCTGGACCGTCGATGGTGCCGGCCCCAAAGACCGTCAGTACCTTGCCGGCACTGGCGGAGTAGTAGGGGGTGCCTTCAGGGACGCCCGCAATGTCTGATCCATCATGGAAGATCAGTGGCTCTTCGCTTTGAAAGCCTGCCGGGATGACGCCTGGGCCGAAGGGGTTGGCCCGGGGCCCATAGGGACTGGTGAGCTGCCCGACGAGGGGATTGGCGAAGCCACCAACAACGGTCAGGGGAACACAGCCCGGAGTGCCACCTTGGTCCTTTTTCCCGCTTGTGGCAGCCGAAATGGCGCCCAGGGTAATGGTGAGCATCATGGCGATGAAAAAGCAGGGCACCACGATTGCGGCAATGACGCCCAAGGGGAGAAGTTTTTTCATGTTCACGGGCTACTTTGCTGCTGCGCGTAGCTGGGCGAATTTGGCGGCAAGGGCTACAGCTTGAGCTGATTTTTGGGTTCGCTGCGGTGGGGTGTAAACGACTTTGCCCTCCAGCGGCTTCTCCACAGATCCCTGGCCTGTGTTGTTGACGCTGATGCGTGGCTTGACTGCTTTCTGAGCGTCGGCTTGAGATTTCGCTGAGGCTGCAGCTGTGCCCACCTTGGCGCCAATTTTGACGCCCGCGACGATGGCGCCTCCACCGGGAATGAAGTTTGCTGCCATGGAGGCCACCTGCAATCCCTGGGAAACCTTCTTGGAACGTTCAGCATTCTTTGTGGCCTTTGCCGCGGGGGTGGCTGCAGATCCCAGACTGGGCATCGGCGTTGTCGGGCCGGCAGGGCTGGGCGATCCTGGCGGGGTTCCTGGTCCCGGGTTCGGCTGCCCTGGGCTGTCAGGGCCCGCAGTGAGGGCTTTCGCTGCTCCGCCTGCCTTGACAGCTGTAGCTGTGCTGGATGCTCGTTGGGGCCGTGCTGCCGACACTGTCTCGCCAAGGTCCACCAGGTTATCGACGGGTGGGGCGACATGGGGCTGAACTTTGGCTGCGGCCGGCGTCTTTTTGTTTCGGAGGGCATCACTGATGAAGGGGGAAACCACGGGTGCTACCGCTTTTGCGAATTCCGTGACGGGCCTGCTGGGTTCCTTGCGGGTGCCGCTTTTGCCGATCTTGTTGAGCATGTCCCCGAGGGTTTCCCCGGCCTTTTTGGCTTTGCGGCGCATGATGAACAGGATGACGAGTCCTGCAGTCAGCATCATGTTGATGATCGACATTTGTAGGGTCATGCCGAGTGCAGCTGTGCTTTGGAGTACGAGGACCGTCAGCCTCAAATAACCGGCCAGAAGGATCATGGCGAAGACCATGAGGAGCACCGAGCTGGCGATTCCTGCCAGGCCGTACCAGAAGCCTGTCCGAGCAATGTAAGGCAGGATTCCTTGCAGAGTCTGGATCATCAATTTGAAAGCGCTCCAGATGGCGCTGAGCACTGTGAAGACGAAAAAGCAGCAGAGAACAATCATGAAGATGAAAAGCACCAGGCTGCCTGAGCTGATTGTGTAGGTGGAGAGGATCTGGTTGAAGTTGGGGTTTTGGACGTAGTCCTTTGCCTCCTTGTCGCAGTCACCAACGCTGTCCCTGACACTGTTACCACCGTTGAAGGGGTTCTTCTTTTTCATTTCGGTGTTGAACTTCTCGGCACATTTGGCGTCCAGGGTCTTGCCAAAGGCAATCATCTGGGTTGGTTGCCGAATGAACATATCGACCAGGCTGGAGCTGACGCTGTCGGTCAGAACCGTCTTGGCATCGAACTTGCTCCCATCCTGGGGCTGCTCGTCTTTCGGCACCGTGATGCTGATGGCGAGTTTTCCTCCCCAGTCCTGGGCCTGGGTGATTGCTCCTGTGGGGCCAGTGAGTGTAGCCACTGGGTTGGCCAGTACCCCGGTGGCCAGCAATGCCAGCACGATGGCGAGGGTGAACTCAATGAGCGCTGATGAGGTTTTTCCCTTGAGCATGGCAATGCCGGTCACGAAGGCTGTGATCAGGAGGGCGAAGGGGATCCATTTGATCTCTGACATAAGGAGCTGCAGTGAGTCAGCCATGCTCGCGATGGGTGTAGCCAGGATGGACACCCATTCGAAGGAGAGGATGTAGGTGACGACTGCAATGACCAAATTGATGTAGAAGATGTGGCCGGCCCACACCAGGTCTATGGGGTAGGAGATAAGGGTTTTTTCAAAAGTCCAGACATCCCCTCGATCCAGCGGCAGTTCAACGTACTGGTAGATGGGAATGCCTTGTGAATCCTTGAGTCCGCCCATGGTGAGTCCTGGGCCGGTGATTTCAGAAGGTGCACTGGCGAAGGCGGCTTGCGCTCCCATGAGCTCGACCAGAGCGATGAAGGCCAGTGCTGCCGAGATCCGAGAGATCTTGGGATGTCGGTAGATCCAGAAGCGAATCATGTCCCAGAGCACGAAGGCAGCGTTGATGGTTGCTATCCCTGGGTGGTTCAGGAAGACCTCCACGCGGGTGGGGCCCTGGCGGGTTACTGGAAGATCAATGGTCGTCATACTTTTTGCATCTCCCTGGCCTTGGGCGGTGTGGTGAGGACGGCTTTACGTCGGTCCGGGTTTCTGGGTGCCATGATCTGGGCTTTCCCGAACCGGTTGACTGAGTCTCTGACCAGGCATTCACCACGTCGGTGTGCAGGGACCACGCCGCCGTCTCCGATGGGGGAAAGGTGCTTCATCACTGTCTCTACCCAGCGTTCTTCTTTCAGGCCCAGCCAGGCCAGGTTGTTCTTGGCGATGGTTTCGTCACGGCAGCGGAAGACAAAGCGCAGCGGGATGAGCCCGCGGAGGACTTCACCGCCAAAGTCATGCTTGGCGTCATGGGATCCCAGGGCTATGGCGGCCTTGTGCTTTCGGCCATCGCGAATGAGGGAGATGATTTCGTTCTCGCCTTCTGGCGATGTGGTCATGTGATAGCACTCGTCCACCAGGAACAGTGCCATCTGGCTGGAGTCTTCAAAGCAGCGGAATTTTCCAATGGCGGCAAGGAGGGCGTAGATGGCCCGACCCACGATCTTTTCAACACTCAGTTCGCTCTTGAGCGATTCGTTCATGAGTTCGTCACGGGTGGGCTGTTCCAGGCCATCGGTGAGAATTGCTGTGGCTTGGGCGGTCATGGGCAGGGGCGGCAAGGAGGCGTCGAAAAGTACGTCGCTGAACTCTGTGCCGGTGACCACTCGAATCCTGTCTGAGAGGGTCTGGGCCATGGTGGCGCGGTTGCCGTCGAGGCCGGCGCCGGAGTCCAGGAGTTCAACGAGCGCGTTCAGGCTCGTTACTTCTTCTCGCTCTTTCAGGATCCTGGCCAGCAGAGCCCCCTCATCCGAGTTTGATTTGATCCCCAGCAGGACAGAGAGCAACGACTGGGCCAGGCGGCCGCCCACTTGGCGCCCGAAGATCCGCAACGGATCCAGCGAGTATTTGGGGTGCACGACATCGAGGATGACCGTCCGGGATGGGATCAATGACTTGGCGAAGTTGGCGTATTCGCGGTTGGGTGTTCGGTCGATGATGAAGAGGATCCCGCCTCGATCCACAACGTGGCCGGCTGCCGTTTTCAGAAATACAGACTTGCCACCTCCTGGCTCCCCTGCAGCTGCAAAGGATCCGGAGATGTCGCTTTCCATGTTGCCTGCCGGGTTCATCAGCATGGGCGAACGGCGGCCACCGGAGATATTGTCGGCAATGCGGAAGCCTTCTTCGTCGCCCAGGTCATTGGAGGTCAGCGGGATCCCGAAGGCGAACTCACGGCCAGTAGTGATCTGGGCCAGTTCCCGGACCAGGCGAGAGGTGGGAATGCCTGGTTGCATGGCCCACCAGAGTTCTTCCTGGCCGCCCAGCGGTGCATCGAAGGTAAATTCCTTGCGGGCATAGTCATCAGCGATGTACTTGGCCTTGGCTTTGGCTTCTTCAGGGGTGGGTGCGCCCACGGCGATGATGGTTGTGGCCTGAACTTCAACCTCTGAATCGGTGCGGTTGAGAGAGGCGTCGTACTCGATGATGGACCGTGCCACGTCATCAAGATCGTTGGAGCCACCAATGAGGGAATCGGAGGTTCCCTGCTGGCCGTACTGTTCTTCCAGAGCATTCTCAGCCCTCTTGTTCCGCTGTCGTACCTTGGCTGCTGCGGTGGTGCTGAGGCGAATGGCAAAGTCTGCATCAACAGGAAGGTCATCAAGTCTGGAGATGAACTCCACTCCCGGGAAGACAAACCCACCCTTCGGAGTGCCTGTCATGGCCATCATCGTTTGGTACGAGTGCGTCTCATCGCTGGCACTGAGATGGGTGACCTTGAGATACCGGCGCTTGAAGGGGACATACTTTGCGACTTTGGAATCCACCAGGTCACTCTGTCCACCCTCATCCAGATGAGGTTCGGAGAGCTCTGCACCAGAAGAAATGATGTGGTGGCTGCTGGGTTCATCCAGTCGCTCCCGGGAAATTGTCGCTGCCGTGGGCAGAGACAGGTCCATGCCAAGCCCGCGCTGCTGCATGTGCTGATTGACCCAGACCATCTGAGCCGCACCTGCAGGGGAAGGATGGAAATCTGAGGGGATGGCCTCCTGTACTTCTCGGGCGGCCTGCAGGGCATGCTGAATCTCAGTCTGTGTTGCAAACCGCTTGGGCAGCGCGAGCTGCTCCCTCAGCGCAGCATCGGCTGAATGGATGGAGGACTTGGCCCTGTCGAGCGGGCTCAACGGGCGAAGCGGAACCGAAAGGAAATATGCGCGCTCACCCACCGGGACCGTTTGCAGCTCTTCGAATGTGAGCTCCACTTCCGTGAGGTATTCCTGGCTCTCAGCCATGTTGACGCCGGACATCATGCGTTCAACCACCACTGCAGGGTCAAAGTCAGCGCACAACCCCAGAAGCAGTGACTCCCCGAGCATTGCCTGATAGAGGGCTTGGTGGTGGGCCTTTGCCAGGATCTTCTTCTCCAGGTTGTCGAAGCCGTAGGCCAGCCCCTTGAGGCGCCAGGTTGCCCACACGACCCCGGACCGGGTGAACATCAAGTTCTCTGCCATGGAAGTTGCTGGGATACGCATGAATGGTTCCTTGAGTTGTGGGAGGTCAGTGGGATTTGGTCTGTGCCAGCAGCCGCTGGACAGCGGATCCAGTGGTGAGTTCAAGCCGAGCTGGAACACTGGGTGGCTCCACCTCAGCGACGGTCACGGCCGGCTCTGCTGGAGCGGGACCAAGTCTTGGAAGTCTGGGTGTGGTTTGGCCCCTGACAAAGGCGCGGTGTGGGGGCCTGATATTGATGGTTTGGCCCTTGTATTTGCCGGTCAGCGGGGCGAAAGCGGCTGAGCTAGCATCCATGGCAACGATGAGCATGTTGCGTTTTGTCGATGGCAGTTTTCCGCTGAGCCAAGCAACGCCCCAGACGATGAGCAATCCAAGCACCAAATCCAGAAGATCCACCCCTGTTGCCCAGAGAGGGTTTGTCCAAATCAGGACAAACATGGTCACCACACCAAAGATGCCTTGGGCTAGGGTGTACGGGCCTCCAGGGATGGGCGTGCCATCGTGAAATCGGCCCAGCATCTTTTTGAATCGCCGGATTTGTGTGTAGAACCGCCCAACTTCTGGGGCCCGCTCATCCATGGATTACAGCTCCCAGGTATGTGCGGTGTCAGTCACCTGGACAACTGATGAGGCCGCGTTATCAACCTGGCCCTTCAGCCCGTCCTTGATCGTGTTGTATCCGCCCAACACCAGCCAGAGGAAGAGTCCTGCGGCCAGGGCTGCCCCGATGATCGCTGAGACAGCAAACCTGGACTTGATGACCTTGTAGATGAGGAAGCCAACCACAACACCAATTGCACTCTTGACCAGGGTTTCTGTGACCGTGTCAATGAGGGAGTTGGCGGTATCGGTAATGGATGCAGCTACGAGGATGCCGTGGACTTCGGTTGCGTTCTGGAGCACTTCGGTGATCATTGCTTAGTTTCCTTTGGTTGGGTCAACGGTCGAGACCGGAGACTTTTTGGCTTCTGCTTCTGCAGGGGTCAAATCGAGGGATGAAATTTCCCAGCGCTCTGCTCTCGCGACGAGAGTGAGGGCATAAGTGGAGATCAGTTTCTGATCAGTCGTGCTGGTCAGCTGGACTTTGGCCAGGACCTTGAGCTGGGACCCATCACGGGGAGTGCCACTGCTGTTGACATTGGCTTGCAGCGACTGCACCTTCACCGCCGTAAAAGGGGCCGGCACGATAGGAGTCAACGTCGAACTGGGGCTGAGGTACCTATTCATGTCACCCTGACCAGCCACGTAAGCCGCCAGAAACGAAGTGACCGCCTGGGCAGCTGCATCGGTGGGAACCACAGCCTCCGTGTAAACCAGCGAAGCCCCCTGCTCAGATTTCGCAGGCGCAGCGATGGGCGCCGGCAGTCCGACTACACCCATGGAATCCAGACCGGTATTGATCGTGACCAAGAAATACCGCCGAGGCCACACCGCCTGCTTCTTCTCCCCCACCTCCTGAACATTCCCGGCAATGACCACACTGACCAGGTCAGAACTTTCAGCCGGCGTTATCGACGCCACGGCCAGATCCTTGTAGACGGTGGGAGCTGACGGCAGATCCGCGCTCGAGTTCATAGCGACGTAGTTCTGCAGGCTCGTGAAATCCTCCGAACTGGCAGACAACCAAGCCCCCACAAAACCCAGAGCAAAAGCCCCCGTCGATTCGGTTGCAGCACTAAGCGGCTGCGAGCCACCTCCTTCAGCAGCAATGGCCACCGTCGCCGGCTTCATAAAAGCCAGCACCGAGAGGGCCACGCACAGAACCACAGCCAAATAAAAGGCCCCAACAATGGCATTGGCCGTAGCCTGACTGCCGGCAGTGTAACTACTGGTCCTTACCCCTGTGTGCTCAATAGCCGGCTCCTGCTCAGCAAGCTCCACGGGCTCTTTCCTGAAACTGAGTTTCACGGCTAAACATCCTCTCCATGAGGGTGACAAACCCGCTTCACCGCATCAGAAGCATCCTCAAACTCCGCCGACGTCAGCAGACCAATCATCTGGGTGCGATTGCCCTGGTCATACGGGTTCTCCAGGAGATCAGCAGCAGCAGCCATGAGCTTGTCATCGGCGCCAACAATCTTCACCGAATCATCAAGAAAACGGCTCCATTCCTGGTCATTTTCAGGAGTGGAGTAGCCATCTGCTTCGTTCTCTTTTCTGGTCATCGGGGTGCTTCCTTCTGCTGAGGCGAGGTTGGAGGGTCTCTCTTTGCAGATGTAGGCACCAAAAAACCAGTTCAACCAACAAAAATCCTCACTTTTCTTTTGACCAAATACAGAACACCCAAACCCCCCTCTGACCTGCAGCTTTACCAGTTCATCCAGATCCCCACACCAACCACTTCCAGACCAAGCATTAGAAGCCCCAAAAACCATCCAGAAGTTCATCAAGAGCCCCTGAGGAACGTAGCCAGTAAGAGTTCACTGCGATTTCCACAAGGAGCCACCATGGCCACGTCACTAAACACCGCCACATCCCAGCGCAAGACCGAAGGCATGGTCGGAGCCCTCAACCGCCAATGGGAAGTTGAACTCGCAGACACCCTCCACAGCTACGGAGACTGGATCACCATGACCGGCACAGAGGCCCTGTACTTCCTCCAAAGCGCACCCGCCCCCGTCCGCGACTCTCGCTTCCACTTCATAATCCGTTGCGCGCTCGCCGGAGATCTCACTGCCGAACGGGTGCTCCTCCAGGCTTTCCTTCCCAAGGCGGTCCGTTTTGCACACACCTGCAGGGGCTTGCTGTCCATGACTACAGAGGACGCTCTGTGCTCTGCAGTCGCCGCCATGTGGGAATCAATTCGCACCTACAAATTGGCTTGCACCAAGTCGGTTACGGGGAACCTGGTGCTGCGTGCGCTGCGCATCATCACAACGGAATACCCGGCCCAGGATCGCGAAGTGCTGGTGGAAGTCTCCCCGGAGATCATCGATGAGTCTGGCGAATGGGAGAGCCATCACGGTGTTGGCGTTAGGAAGGCCGGCACCTTCAGTTTCCAGCCCATCGAATTTGATTCAGGGGTGGACAAGGTCATGGCGATTCTTGCCTGGGCTTCGGAGTGCGGCGCCCTTTCTCCCCGTGAGGTGAAGATCTTGGGCACCTACTCAACTCTCAGCATTGCCGAATGCAAAGCATGGGCAGAACGGGAAGGCCGTAGCTACCAATCTCTGTGCAACCAGGTCTCCAACCTGCGTTCAAAGCTTGCAAGGGCCATCAAGCGAACCTCACTCAACAGAGGTGCTTGGTGATTCCCAACCACAGCCAGTTGACCGTCATCTACCCGCCGGCCGATCACAAGAGGGGATTCTTCATGGCAACCACAGCACAAGGCTCTGAGATTCTCTTCAAAGATTCTGCCTGGACAAGTTGTGCACATTTCAACAGAGATTCGTCGCTCAACTACAGGAATATATACAGGAATTTTTTTAACTACATGGCGACCCCTCCGCATCCCTTGCTGCGTATGGGAAGCAGAGGGGTGTCGCGTCACAAGATGCACGCGGTGACTCGTCACAAGATGCACGTGGAAATCTATCCAGTCAACGTTCAGACCCCGCGGGAAGCGTCACAAGATGCACGTGCCCTGACCTGCGGAAACAGTCATTTCTCATTCAATCCTTGGAGTGAGAATTCAACTCTTCGTGGCCCGTCACAAGATGCACGTGGACAACTTTGCTCCTCCACAGCCCAGAGGCCCCATCACAACCTGCCGGCCGCGGCCGCCCGCCACATCGGATGAAAAGCTCATGACACAGACACTGAATACAATTGCACGGCAATCGAGCCTTCTCACTGATCGCCAGTTACTACTCTTGGACACTGCTGTTGACCTTGAGCTGGGCGAAGGAGTCACTGACCCCTTGAACTATGCAGCCAGGTTGTGGGCCCAGCTTTCGTTGCCCTACCGGGATCCCGGCGATGCACCTGAATGGGTCCGTCGTAACGGCTCAATTACCCTGAGAATTTCTCCTGGGATGATCACTGCCCGGGATGGATCTCGCACGCGTGCTTACCCGTATGGTGTGATTCCCCGTTACCTCATGACCTGGATGACTACAGAGGCAGTCCGCACCAGGTCTCGCACCCTTCACCTAGGTGACTCACTCTCCCAATTCTTGGGAAAGCTGGGGATGAACGCTTCTGGGGCCAGTGGTCGCAGGATGGTGGACCAGCTTCGGCGCCTCACTGTTTCAACTATGAACATTGAAGATCTCCGCAACGAAAATGAGCGGTGGTCGGTCTCGGGAGCCAATTTCAATGTCACTAGTAAGTACGACCTCTGGTTTAGCAAGGACGATTCCCAGGGCCAACAACCACTCCTGGGATCAACCATCACCTTGTCTGAGGATTTCTACCAAACTGTCGTTGAAGCTCCGGTCCCACTGCGGCCAGAGGTACTCCGGGCCTTGGCTGGCTCCCCCATGCGTCTGGACATGTACACCTGGCTGGTCTACCGATTGTTCAGTTTGCGTCGGCCATCAACCGTCAGCTGGAATCAACTGGCCAACCAGTTTGGTAGCGATTACGCCGTGCAACGCCAGTTCAAGGCAGCGTTTGAAAAGAACCTCCGAGAGGTCAGAATCCTGTATCCGCAAGCCAACTTGGCAGTAATGAAATCCGGTCTCCGTTTGATGCCTTCGGCCCAGCACATCCAGTCCAAGCTAAATCCCTAGGGCCCAGGAGTTGAAATGGCCTGGGCCCCGTCAAGTCAATCGACGGGGCCCAGGCCATTTCAACTTAGTGATTCCTCCGTTTGGGAGGAGTTGACTCGAAATACATCTCATAGGCCATCGTCACCAGGGCGCTGCGCGACGGAGCACCCACTGCCTTCTCCTTGGCTGTCAGCCAGTCCTCCTGCGCCTTATCCAGGCGAAGTTGGATCTGTGTGCCGCTCTTGGTTGAATCAGTAGTTCGACGCCGCCTGGGCATCCCTCCAGGCATTCCGGTCTCGGCCGCCTGGGGGGAAATCTTCTCCATCAGGGCTTCGTCCGTAATGGCATCAAACGCATCAATCAACATGTCCGTGTAGGTACTCATCTCACCCCGGGTTCTGGTTTTGAGAACCTTCAACAGATCATGCGGGAGGTAAACCCCTTTGCTCTTCACCTCAGAGTCAGCTGCCGCTGAAACTGCAGGGGTCTTGGGGGTGGGCGTCTGGGGCTGTGATGAGGGCAGCTCCTGAGGAATGGGCGCAGAAGCCTGCACGGCAGACTCAGTGACCTGACGGGGCGGGAGCAGACCTGCGAGCTTCTTGCCCCGTTCTGTACCTTCAGAAGCTGACTTGGGGGCAGTTGGGGCGAATATAGACGAGAGGTTCTCATGCTTGACGCTCATGTTTACTGCACTCCCTTAATTTCATTCAAACGGGTGAGGATCTCGCCTGTGAGATCCTCGAATTCTGCGGCCACAGCGCTGGCGTTGGATGTAAACATTCCACGCGTCGGCTTCTCCCCCGCCTTCAGAGCTGCCAGGGTTATTGCCTTCTCGCCTTTGGCGGCGCCCTCGAGCTCATAGAACAACAGGCCGCGGTCCCTTGCATCCGCGGCGGCACTTTCCAGATTTCTAATTCTCGTCGTAAAAACCGGGGCTACCTCCCCAAGCATGCCTTCCAATTTCTCCCGAACGCTGCGCTCAAGACGGAGAGACCTTGACCCAACCGCGAAGAGGAGAACTCCAGCGACCTGAAGCACTGGGTTGCGTGGACGAACAGCCTGGAATCGGCGTCCCATACGCTCAACCCCATTCACGCTGCCATCATCAGATTTCGTCGGAATGATGACAGCGGTTGAGACACACAAGGCGCCTTCGACAATCACCTTGTCGCCAGGTGGAGTGTCCATAAGAATCAGGTCGTAGTCTCCAACTATGGGCGCAAGCATTTTATAGAGCATGTCGCCAAAGTCTGATGAGTCATCTCGCCCGGCTCTGACCGCCATGATCGCTGCGATGTCCTCAAGTGCCGGCCCACCAGCTATCACATCCAGATTCTCACGCACATCCTTCAAAATGGGCGGAGTCGTTCCGGTAATGAGTGCAGCTAGGAGTTCCTCGCCGGTCTGTTTCTCGTATCCAAGGTCGCTCTTCATGTCGCCCTGGTGATCCAAGTCGATGACTAGAACACGGTATCCACCCAGTGCTGCGGTGCCGGCGATGTTGGCCGTGGCTGTTGTTTTTCCCACTCCCCCCTTGCCGTTGGCCATGGAAATGACCCTGTCGAGGGCCTGGGAAATGTGCTGGGTCTCTTCCAGCGGGCTTGTGAATGAACTGGTCATGCTGTCTCCTGCGGTAGTGAGTTCTGACAATCTCACTACAAATTCTACCGCACATGAGATGGTATATCACGCGGTAATTCACACCTGATTTACCGCCAAGAATATGGCCCTAGTTCAATCCCTAAGGACAGCCAGTGTTATGACTACATGAATAGTTGGACTTATGGCATAGCTTACTACGTTACATACATCATGACCTCCAACCATATTTATGGCCTTATTTTCCTCAGCTAGGGCGGCAAAATTGACGACTAGCTTCCAACCAAGACTCCAAAATCGGTATTTTCGGACCTCAGCAAGGTCCGAAACTGTGTTTTGCAGGCTTCAAAACCGCCCTCAGCTTGGCGATTCCGGTCCTCAGGTTGTTCCTGTGTTCAGGGGTCTTTCGAGCTTCCAGTGCTTCCTTGGCCGCTTGAGTGGCCTTCCTGGCCTCCTGAGCTCTGCTCTGTGGGTTGAAGGCCTCCCATGCATCATCCAGGGCTGCTGCAGTCAGGAGGAAGGACAAATAGGCCAAGGGGTTGGAGATCTCGTGAGGTGTGGCCCAGCCTCGCTGTGCCGTAAATGAATTCAAGGCATTGGCGAGCGACGATGGTGTCCAGGCGGACGCATTGACGCCGGTCGCAGTCAGTACGTCACAAACTCTTCCAATGTGGCCAAAGTCGGCTAGCCAGAAAAGCCTACGTTCCAGGCCCGCAGCGAGTTTCTGAGTAGCAAGAGGCCGGGGGAGTGGCGTTGGCTTGTTTGGATTTTCTTCTCGGATCCGCGAAGCGGCTGAAGCGCGTGAGCGCTTTTGGTTACTACCTCTTAAGGAGGATTTATTCATAGTAGAACCACTACGTGGTAGGTGGTCGGTCGTTGTCTGCAATACCCATTCTCGGCTCATGGTCAGGCTTCGAGTGGAAGCCTTCTTGGTGTAGCCAAACCCGGTGTCTTTCAATACTTGTTGGCGCTCTTCCTGGGTCAGGTATCGACCTCGGTCAACGGTGGTCATCAGGCCCAGGCATTCAGCCACCTGGCGTGATCTTTTGACCAGTGTTGCGGAAGTGGCTGCCTTGGCTGCGCACGTTGAATGTGAGGTGCGCACATTGCGCCCGGTTAGATGATCGGCGGAATTTGCATCGACGCGCATTACCTTCATGAAAGCTTTGACGCTCAGGCCGCCGAGGCGTTTGCGGGCTTTCACTCCCTCGGGGAGAAGTGCGGCCAGACTGCAGCTTAAAAGCCATCGAGACCTCGTTGACCATGTCGGAACTTCGGCCACGGGTGGAACGCCATCGAGTCGGTTTGAGGTGCATGGTTGCGCTTGAGCTGGCACTTTTTGAGCGCATAGGGGTACCATAAAAGGGACCTTCCAGATTGAAGGACAAGGGAAAGCCCCAGAGATGGAGCTATCTGAAAGGTTGGGTTCAGCCGGCAAGCATTCGCCCAACCATACTTTTCTAAGCAGCCCCGCTCGTCAGAGCGGGGCTCTTTGTTTTAAATTGCTCGCTTGATTGGCAATTCCTCCTGGTACGTGGACCACCATGACGGGAATCCTGCACCACTTAGTTGACTGTTTTTGATGAGCAACTCAACCAGAACCGCCTCAGATGCGGGCTTGTCTGGAGATCCGTAGGCATGCTGTAGACGCCTCAGCTTGGCTTTCGTCGTAGAGGGGATAGTCACGGCTACGCCCTCATATCCGCTAGCCTCACCACGGTTGCGACTCCTAAGCGACACGTCACTGGTTTCTGGCGAGTTCTTGATGATTTCTTCAAGGACTAGGCCCAGAGACAGATTCGTAACGTTCGCAATGGCGTCCAGCTTGGCCTTAACTGAGGGCTCAAGGGTGGCGAACAGAGAGACGTTGCCCATAGCTGCGCCGCGTTGGCGGCGTCCACGGATTGCTGTCATAAAACGACCATAACCCTAGCGCTAGCGTTAAGCGGCATATTTCTTGAATTATTGGGCGTGTCGTAACGCTAGCACTAGCCTTCTACCCGCGGATTTCACGTCTATGGTCTAGCTGTCACACTTAACAAGCCGACACTTTGGGGGACGAGGGGTTGTGGAACTAATTTCGTGGCTGACAGCGAGACCCGATACCTACCCCCAGTGAAGAGAACAACGGGGGAGGAGTTACTTGGTGGGAAGAGCGGAATTCAGCGCGGCAAGCAGGGACTCAATGAGTTCTCCGTGGGCCGCGTACAGGACGCGCTTGCCAGCTCGTCGCTCAATGGGAATGTCCGCGGTGACTGCGCCAAGTTCCTCGAGCGCCAGGATGGCCTTGACCACTGTGGCCCTGGTTAGCCCCACTCCCTTGGCGATTGAGCCCATCTGTGATGGGCCCTCATCGAGGAGGAATTTCAGGATTCCGACACGTGTGGTGGTGCCAAAAACTGCGATGGCCGTCTCTACTTGCTCGCCCAGATTGGCATTGATCACTTTAACCACGCTTCCATCATGCCGTAGGACAGACCATCTTCGGCTACTGTATACTTCATTTATCCAGTTGACTTTAAGCTTACCTCAGCGACTTGTTGGGGGACCCAAACCCAAGGAGGAGCTCACGTGAGCACCGTCAGTACGCGTGAGTCACGCAAATCAAGCCGTTCTGCAGCTGAAAGTGTGGGCAGCCGACCCAAGGAGCTCAAGGGGTTCCAAATGCCCTCCCAGCTGGCTCGGAAGAAGCCGGCCCTCATCTCTCTGTGCATAGCCTTGGCGATGGTTGGCGGGCTCCTCACCTATTTCGGAATGTCGGGCAATGGGCAGGTAAGCGTACTAGTGGTGAAGACCGACCTTGCACGGGGGGCTGTCATTGGCGCAGGAGACCTCACGACCATCGAGGTAGTTGAGAAGTCAGCAGGAGAGTCCATTCCCGCAGACAGGTCCGCGGCAGTAATTGGGCAGAAGGCGTTGGTGGACCTTCCCGAGGGTTCCCTAGTGACCGCTAAGAACATGGGCGAGAGTCTCGGTATCCAATCTGGCAGCTCCGTCGTGGGCGTGGGTCTTGCAAGCTCACAGGCCCCTTCCAGGCCTTTGCAGGCCGGTGACCACGTGCGCATCATTAGGACCCCCACGCAGGGCGCAACAGCGGATCTGAATACTCCCCCCATCTCCGGAGTAGTCGATTCGACCTCCCTGGATGATGTCAAAGGTCTGGTCATTGTTGATGTCGTGGTCTCCACTGATGACGCCCCAAAGGTTGTGGCTTGGTCAGCCTCGGGCAATGCAGGGTTGATCCTGGATCCGCTGACTGAGGCAGGGAAATAACATGGCCTCGATATTTCTTTGTAGCGGTTCCGGATCACCGGGTGTCACTTCAACTGCCGTGGGCCTCGCAGATATTTGGCCAAGGCCGGTCATGGTGGTCGAGGCAGACACCTCAAAACCGAGCAGTGTGATTCCTGGTTTCATGCAGGGCCAGCTGGACAACAGCCGAGGGCTTCTGCCTTTGGCAGTCCAGGCACAGCGCCAGGGGCTCTCCAGCGACATTCTGTGGGAGCAAGTCGTGCCATTGGCGCAAGATCTTGGACGCGAAGGCGACCAAAGAGGGAAGTACCTGCTCTCGGGAATTTCCAATACTGGCGCAGGAAAAGGCATGACTGGATTCTGGTCGGACTTGGCCATTGTTCTTTCCCAACAGGGGGACAGCGGGGTGGATGTCATTGTTGATGCCGGCCGATATGTTCCTGGAGACCCTCGCACACCTCTGATGCAAATGTCAGACAGCGTCGTGGTTCTGACTCGTCCTGTGCTTCCCGACCTCGGCGCCCTCATCGGACAGCTTGATGAGCTCAAGGAACACCTGGTGCGGGTTGGCCACGGGGACCACTTGGGGCTCGTGCTTATGGACGCTGTAGTAGGCAACTACTCAAGCAGGGATATTGAGAGGCAGCTGGGTGTCCCGGTATTGGGCAAGATGCCCTGGGATCCCAGCACAGCCGCTGTCTATTCACTCGGGGTCCCCAAGGCCAAGAAATTCAAGCGCACGGGGCTTTCCTCGGCACTCACTGCGCTGGCGGCCTCAGTTGACACACAGATCCTAGATAGAACGAAACGGCTTGGAATCCGCCCGGCACCCAAGGAAGAGGTCACGCAAGCATGAGCACCACAGATGATGAATACACCTCAAACGTTGATCTTTCGAGCTTGCCCTTCTTCCGCCCGCCGTCAGAAACCACCGAATTGCCGGCAAGAGCCAAAGGGAGTTTCACTATCCCGGCAGGAGCGACTGCTCATCTGGCAGGGGCTGACGCAATGGCAGGATCCCTGGGAATCTCCGACGATGAGATCAACCAGCTGGTGGCTGACATTGAGACAGCAGCCGAGACCCAAAACCAGCCGGCAGTTGGGGACGAGCCCTTTTGGGCAGCAACTGCCATGCTTCGCAGTAAGGCCGTAGACCGCCAGGTCAACTCTCTGGATGGCCGTCACGGGCTTTCGGACGAAGACAAAGAGGAGATGGGGCGCCAGCACATTATCGATGTCGTCAACGAGCACGTTGATGAGCAACTGCGATCTGCCGGCCAAAGAGAGATCTGGTCCTCTGAGTATCGAAACCAAGTCGTCAAGGCTGTCTTCGACCAGATGTTTAGGCTGGGGCGGTACCAAGCCCTGATCGAGGACCCCGACGTGGAGAACATCCACATCCATGGGTTTGACCAGGTCTTTGCTGAATATAGCGACGGCTCAATGGTCCGAAAGCCGGCCATTGCATCCTCCGACGAGCAGTTGATGGAGGATTTACAATTCTTTGCCAATCGCAACGGTGAAGAGGCGCGATCATTTTCCTCAGCCCACCCGGATCTTGACATGGATTTGCTTGGATATGTGCGCCTCGCTGCCATTGCCCGGCCCATTGCAGAACGACCCTCAGCGGTTTTGCGGATCCACCGCTACATCAACATCAGCCTGGAGCAGCTCACCAAGTTTGGAACGCTTACCGCCGATCAAGCCCACTTCTTGGAGGTAGGCGTTAAGGCCAGGAAAACCTTCGTCATTTGTGGAGAGGGTGGGGACGGAAAAACAACCCTCATGCGTGCGATGGCCGGCAAAATCGGCCCCATGGAACAGATTGTCACCATCGAAAAGGAACGCGAGCTCCATCTGAAGAAACTTCATGGTCGCGTGGTCCCGCCATTCTCGCTGCAATACCGGCCGGGCACAGGGGAACGCGATGCACAAGGCAATTCACCTGGTGAGTACACGCTGGAGCAGTGCATGGAAAAGGCCCTTCGCCTGAATTCTCAACGCATCATGGTGGGAGAAGTTCGTGGTCCAGAAATTGTCTCCATGATCCATGCCATGCAAACAGGGGCCGGCACTATGAGCACCACCCACGCTGACGGGCCCGATGACTGCATTGACCGCTTGGCGGGGCTGGGTATTGAGCGCTACGGGAAGTCATACATGGTGGAGCAGCTTGGCCGCCACATTGATTTCGTTGTCCAGATGGGCAAAATCATTGATCACAATGGTGACACCCAAAGAAAAGTCACCCACATCAGTGAAGTGATGGCTGCGGAAGGTGAACGCGGTGTAACTACCCAAGATATTTTCCTGCTTTCCCCCGGCGAAACCCAAGCTCGTTTCATCAGGTTGCCCACCCGTGAAAGGCTCCTCAACGATCTGCAGAGAGCTGGATTGGAACACGGCCGTTTCCAGGGTGGTGCCCAATGAATTCAGCACTGCTCACCTCCCTGGGTGTGGTCATTGTCCTGGCCGCCATCTTCGCAGCGTTGATCTCGCTTATCCCATCGGAACCCGATGAGGCCAAGGCGCCTGGGCGCATCCAGATCCTTATTCAGCGCTTTAGGGCAGGTCTCTCACGACGGACTCAGCTACTGCTATTGGCGGGGATCATCGCAGGCGTGCTGTTCTGGTTCCTCACAGGGTGGGTCATCTTCATCGTGGCGCTGCCTCTTGCGATTCTTGGACTACCAACCATCTTCTCGGACCATGGAGAAAAACTGCAGACGGAACGGTTGGCAGCCATTGAGACCTGGACGCGAGGCCTTTCAGGCCTGATCGTGACAGGTGCGCCGCTTGAACGGGCAATCACTGCCTCCCTCAGCAACGCTCAGCCGGCCATCTTTCCGGAAGTCTCACGTCTGGTTGCCAGATTGGAAGGCCGCTGGCCAACTGCTGACGCCCTTCAGGAATTTGCCAACGATCTCAACGATCCCACCGGAGATTTGGTTGTCATGAATTTGCTGCTTGCCGCAAAGCAGCGGGGCCAGGGCTTGGTCAACGCCCTCAACGATCTCTCTCAAACAGTCTTTGAAGAGGTTCGGGTGCGCCGTGAAGTAACCACGGATCGCAGTAAGCCAAGAGGCAATGCAAGGGTTGTAACCGGGTTGACCATCTTCCTACTTTTGGCAATCCCCCTGATGAGCACCTTCTCAGAGCCCTATAAGACACCCATCGGGCAAATCATATTTGCCGGCTGGCTCGGCATCATTGCCTTGCTGCTGGTCGCGATGAAGCAGATGGTTGCTCCCCGTCTTGTCCCCCGAATGCTAGTAAACAGTGGAAGGAGAAGCTGATGGCACTTTTCATTGGCGGATCGTTGATCGGCCTCGCTCTTGCCTTGGTGCTAGCCCAGGCCCTTCCTTCCAAACCCAAATTGGGCCCGGCACTTGCCCGGATTGGCGCAACAGGGACAGCAAACACTGCAGAAAGCCGAACGCTTGAGGCGCGAGTAGGCGGCTGGGTCATTCAGCGTCTGCCGTCGCTGCGCGGTTTTACTATTCCTGAGCGCGACCTTGCGCTTGTAGGTATCAGCACAAACAAGTTCATCTTCAACAAATCGGCAGCCGCTGCGGCAGGTTTCGTCTTCGTGATTCTGTTCGGCCTGATGGCACAGGCGGTGAACCTCGTCCCCTTCGCAGTACCCGCATTCCTGGCACTCATTGCGGCTGCCCTTGGTTGGTTCCTTCCGGATCTTTTTCTCCGTGACAAAGCAGTTGCCGCGCGAAAGGAATTTGTTCGCAACGTGGCCGTCTACCTTGAACTGGTGGCGGCAGAGCGTCGCCGCGGGGCGCCACCAGCTGTTGCGCTTGAAGTGGCCGCCTCGATTGGAAAATCATGGGCCTTCATCAGGATCAACCAGGAGCTGACTCGTGCACGCTACGACCACACCCAACCGTGGGACGCACTTCTAACGCTGTCCAAAGACATTGATGTCCCTGAGCTCGGTGAGGCGGCAAAGATTGTCAGGCTCTCAGGGGATGAAGGTGCATCGGTCTATGAGGCATTGCGCTCAGCCGGCCAGGGCATGCGTATCAAGATGCTCAACGAGGAGCACACACTGGCAAGCCAGGCCACGGCCAAGGTGTCCATGCTGACCACGGTCCTGGCTCTGGTCTTCGGAGGGGTACTCCTCACCCCGCTGCTATTGAACCTGATTTAATGGCTGGCTTTAGTTTTCACCACCTACCTTTTACAGAAAGGGAAGTGCTTCATGAAATATTCAAATAGACCAACAATTCCCAACCAACCACAACAACCTAAGGAAATGATCATGACAACCTTGACCAAGCTCTTCTTGGTGGTGCAAGCCCACATCCTCGGATTCCGCACTTCAATGGAATCCAAGCTCACCCGACTCCGCGTCCGCGCCGAGGCCGGGGACGGCGCAGCGGGCTGGGTGCTGATCCTCATTGGAGTGATCGCAATCTGTGCCTTGGTCATCCTCGCAGTCACGGCCTTTGTGAATTCCAAGCTGGCACAACTCAAGTAGAGGATTCATTGAAAAACATGGCAAGAACAGGAAAGCAGGACAACGAGCGCGGCAACGCGCCCGTTGAATTTGTGCTGATCTTCCCCGTTCTGCTCGCCATGTTCTTCGGGATCATTCAAGGGGCGTTGTGGTACCAAGGGCAGAACATCGCGCATGCCGCGGCCTCGGCCGCCTACAACAACTCGCGTGCCAGCAATGGCACAACGGGGAGTGGCGTGACAGCGGGAAACCAGGTCATCAACCAGCACCGGGGCAGCCTGAACGGAGCTTCAATTTCCGTGGACAGGAATGCAAATTCAGTGACCGTGACCGTCACAGGACACGCGTCAACTTTCATCCCAGGTTGGACGGGCCCGACCATCACCCAAACCGTGTCGGGCCCCACCGAAAGATGGGTCAACCGATGAAGCCCAAGGGATCACTTCAACGCAAAAGCGAGTCTGGAAGCTCCTCAGTCTCCTTTGCCATCATCGCCCCGGCAATCCTGCTGGTCATTGGCTTCCTGTTTTTTGCCGGGAGGGTATCCATTGCCGGCAATGTAGTGGAAAGCGCAGCAGTCGCTGCAGCTCGGGATGCATCACTGGCAAGAACTCAAACGGGTGCAGTAGCAAACGCCGAAAATGCCGCGCGCCGAGTCCTGGCCGAACAAGGGACGAACTGCTCGACCTTGACGATCAATATTGACACTTCTGGGTTTAGAGCCCCCCTCGGGCAGCTTGCGACGGTTCGGGCCACGGTTACTTGCGTTGCAAACCTTAGCGACATTGGTATTCCTGGGATCCCTGGAGAGAAATCGCTAACCAGCTCGGCAATCTCCCCAGTCGATTCGTACAGGCAGAGGTGAACGACTCATGATGAGACGACTACTTGCCAAGCTTCGTCGTGCTGCACAGCGCGGCGACTCCGCTGTCACATTCGTGCTGCTGGTGCCGGTCCTAATCTTGGTCGTTGGCTTGGTTGTTGATACAGCCGGCCAAATTCAGGCATCGGAGCAGGCAACATCAGTAGCGCAGGCAGCTGCGAGAGCGGGAGCCAATGGCGGCGCTGATCCAGAACTCCCCGCCAGAGGTGCCGTTCAGATTAGTCCTGGCCAGGCTGCCAACTCGGCCCGCCAGTACCTCGCAGCAGCAGGGCTCCAAGGAACTGTTGCCGTCAATGGACGCACCGTTACGGTAACGGCCCAAAAGAACTACCGAACCAAATTCCTATCCATGTTCGTCAGCAACTTGACGGGTACAGGAACAGCCTCAGCTCAACTGCTGAGTGGACCTTAGAGAAGGGCAGTACCAATGAAAACCAAAAGGAACATCTTGCGGAGGTCTTTGGTCCCCGTGGCTGCCCTGATAGCTAGTGGGATCCTCCTTGCCGGCTGCACAACACCCACACCTACGCCATCCGAATCACCCAGCGCAAAAGCCAGTGCGCCTATAACGACAATGGCTCCTTCCCCCACGGCGGGCGCGACGCAGGTGGCGCCGAAGGACTCTAAGGATGCTATTGCCCAGGCGACTGCTGTAGCCAAGCAGTATTGGGCCATTACTGATGAGATCCTCAGAGATGGCGGAAAGGACTCGGCCCGGATCGATGCTGTGGCGGTTGGCCAGGCGAGAAAGTTCGTTGTTGACGCAGCCGCCAATACTGCCAAGCAGAACGTCACGATTCGTGGTTCAAGAGGACTGGAAGTAACCGGGTCATCTACCTCTGATCTGAACGTCACGGATAAATCCGGTGACAAGGTTGTCCCGAATGGGTTCGTTGCCCTGACTGTTTGCAATGACGTTTCAGGTGTTTCAGGGACCAACGCTGATGGTTCACCTGCTCAGACGGGTTCCGTATTGAGGTTTGTAGACTCCCTCGAGGTTGAGTTTGACCCTGCTCAGGGGAAGTGGTTTGTTGCTCGCTATCCCCAAGCAAGCGGGGTGATCAAGTGCTAAAGAAGGTGCTGGCTTTAGGGGCCATCTGGGCGTTGGTTGGGGCGTCATTGTTCGGCGTTGCAAATGCTGCTGTCGCTGACGGGGACACCACCTGCAGCCTGGGGGTATGTACAGTCACCCCGCCTGAGACACCAGGTACTCCTGGTGGCGGGACCGGTGGCGGGACCACTGATCCAGTTACGGGCATTACGCCTGGGCCGACGACTTGCTATGCGGAGGGTTACCCCAAGGAGAAGAAATACGAGATCCCGTGCAATAACGAGGATGGATCCTACGATGGATCCACTGGCTGCCGTTGGAAACTCGCAGACAATCAGAAGGCAGCTCCTGCGGGGTCGAATGAGGGCGAAGGTGCCTGGTACACCTGCAGTAGAAAAGTCTTTTGCGATCCTGATGATGTGTTCGCTTGCCCTGAGTTTGGGACCAGTCGGGATGAGTGGCTGACGACGCCGCCTGCTGGTGTGATGACATTGACTCCTGCACAGGCCGCTGCGGCCCTGGTGAAGACCTTCAAGCTTGAAGGTATCGCCATCGGCTCAACCACCAAGGCCTCCGGCAAGGGGGCTGTCGGCCTGCCAGTCTGGCTTTGGGTTGAGAATCAGACCCCGTTGTCCTTTGGTCCTTATGTAGAGTCAGCCACCCTGGGTGGGGTGACTGTGACCGCTACAGCCAAGGTGGCCAACATTGCTTATTCCATGGGCGATGGCCAGACGGTTGTTTGCGCGAATGCCGGCACGCCGTATGCCAAGGGATACGGCAACACCGATAGCCCAACCTGTGGGTACAGGTACTCGCAAATGTCACCAGGGGACGGGGCCCAACCCTATGACGTGACTGCTACGTCCAACTGGGAAGTCGTATGGACTAGCAGTGGTGGCGGTGGTGGCGTCATCGGCACAACGACACAGTCCCAGACGCAGATCCGTGTAGGTGAGCTGCAGGCGGTGAACGTCAACCCCTAGGTGAGTGAGGGGGTGGGGAGCCTGAGCGAACCCACTCCCTCTATCAAACATTATCCGTAATTATCTTGATTATTTGATAAAGATGGATAAAGGTAGATATATGATCCTCAACGCTGCCAACCCTTATCGCCCCGGAGCCGGGAGAGTTCCTCCCGAGCTGGCCGGCCGATCTGCTGTCATGTCTGAGTATGAAAGCCTGCTCTCCACAGTGACCAGGGATCAAATGGGCGACCGGCCTTGGATCATCTCCGGACTGCGCGGCGTCGGCAAGACCGTTCTGCTCAACCAATGCTCACGCGAGGCTGCAGCTGCAGGATGGGTGACCATCAAGATTGAAGCCAGCGGATCACATTCCTTGGGATCCCAACTCACCAACGAAACCTATGTGGCCCTGCGCAAGGTCGCAAAGCTTCCTGAAAAGGTCCGCAAATCCTTCCGCGAAGCCTTCAGCGTTTTCAAGGCATTCCAAATAAACATTGATCCCGCGGGGGCCTACAGCTTTGGGTTCGACGTACAGGCAGCCAGTGGGCAGGCCGACAGTGGCCAACTCGCCACAGACCTGGCCGAACTGCTGCAATCACTGGGGGAGGGCGCGAGGGCGGCCGGCATCGGAGTGCTCATCGCCATCGATGAACTGCAGGAAGCGGATCGCGGCGACCTCATGGCCCTCAATGTCGCCCTCCACCAGCTAGGGCAGGATCCCCAACCTGTACCGGTTATCTTCATCGGCACCGGCCTTCCATCGCTGCCGGCGGTAATGGCAGATGCCTCCAGCTACGCCGAACGCATGTACCTCTATCGCTCCCTTGGCCTGCTGGACCCTGAAGCAACCACAGACGCCCTGGTGACTCCTGCCAGCAGAGAAGGCGTCACCTGGGGTGAAGATGCCCTAGAACAGGTCCTAGCCGTCTCCCAGGGTTATCCCTACTTCATTCAGGCATGCGGCAAACACGTATGGGATGTGGCCGCTTCCCGAACCATCAATGCAGAAGATGCGCGAATAGGCATAGCAAGGGCACGGGAAGAGGTTGATGCTGGCCTCTACATGGCACGCTGGGAACGGGCAACCAACAACCAGCAAGAGTTCATGAAGGCCATGGCCGCGGACAACGACGAACCAAGCCTGGTCAGCGAACTAGCCACCCGCCTGGGCAAACCTCAAACTACCCTCTCCATGCCTCGACGCACGCTTATCCAAGCAGGGCTGGTCTACTCACCACGGCGAGGTCAACTCGCCTTCACTGTGCCGGGCATGGCTGATTTCATCAACAGGGTGCTGGGATAAAAACGATGTCAACAACTTTCATGGCTAGCGCCCACAAAAGAGACCTACCCCCTAAAAGTGGGCCTATATCCGTGTGGCCGCAAAGGAAAGAGGAATCATGAGAATGGTCAAGAGCCTCTCAGCAGCTCTACTGCTCATCATCCTCGTGGCAGGAATCCCTGCCGCGCTGATCATGCTCGCCGGCAACCCCCTGCCACCGCTCGAGGTGCTCCAGGGAATGTTGTCCCAGCCTGACTATGGCGGAAAGCTGCTCTTCGGTACCTTCTTCCCACTGGTTGCTTGGGCCGCCTGGGCAACCTTCGCCTTCTCGATCATCATCGAAATCCCGGCAGCCTTCCGCGGAATCAAAGCGCCACAAATCCGTGGACTTGGCCCGCAGCAAGCATTCGCCGCGGCACTCATCGGCGCCATTCTCTTCACGGCAACAGCCGGATCACTGGCAGGAGCCTCCACCGCACAAGCCACCGAATCGGTCACGCCCACACAAACAGTTTCAGCACCCCAAACGATCTCCGAAGCCACCACCACGGACACCACACAGGCCGCCCAGAAGACAGAAACTCCTGCCATCACCCTCCCCACCTACACGGTGCAAACAGGGGACTCCCTGTGGAAAATCGCGGAACACCACCTAGGGGATGGCACCCGCTACAAAGAGATCGCCCAACTCAACTACGACAAGATCCAGCCTGACGGCCGCACGCTCACCCAGGAACATTGGATTGACCCGGGATGGACGCTGAACCTTCCCGCAGACGCCACAGTCGCAGCCCCGGCCGCTGACACCCACACGGTGGCCCCGGGAGAAACCCACACGGTGGCCCCGGGAGAAACCCTCAGCGGTATCGCCCAAGAGGAACTCGGAGACGCAGCACAAGCCGATGAAATCTTTGCCGCCTCAACCAGTACCGTCCAAGAAGGCGGCCAGCACCTCACCGACCCCAACCTCATCCAGCCGGGCTGGAAAATCACCATCCCCACAGAAACAGCAGCCACAGCCATGACCGAGGCGCCGGCCGCACCCCAGCCGACTCCTCCGGAAGCATCTGCGCCCGTGGTCGAATCTCCCCAGGCCCAAGCCCCCGCAGTGGAATCCCCAGCGCCGGCCAAGGATACCCAGTCCGATGCACTGGCAGGGATGGGTATCGCACCCACATCCCCAGCCACCGAGAACGCACCCGCCAAGCCGCAAAGCAACCAGACTCCCGCACCAGCAACCGCAACCCAGGAGGCCGCGAGCGCTGAAGTTCTCGACACGCGCACCATTGGTGGGTTGGGTGCCATCGCCTGTGCCGGGATTCTCTCCGTGCTGGGTTTGCTTCGGTTGCGTCAGCGTCGCCGCCGTCAGCCTGGGAAACGGGTGAATATGCCTGCCGGCGACTCGGCCACGGTTGAGCTGCAGTTGCGCTCTGTCGAGGATCCCCTGCTGGTGGCTGACCTTGACGCCGGGCTGAAATTCTTGGCTGAATGGGCCCAGGACACCAACACTGCGTTGCCGCAGATGTTCAGTGCTCGTGTGGCACCGGATGAAATCGCCATCTATCTTGCATCCCCTGCGGAGCTGCCAGCGCCCTTCATCCGTGCTGAGAAGGATGGCACAGTCTGGACTCTGGATGCTTCGCAGATCCCTGAACTGAACAGGATTCCTTCAGCGCCCTACCCGGCCCTGGTGACCCTTGGCCAGGATGCGAACAATGCCCACATCATGGTGGATCTTGAGTTCCTTGGATCGCTGAACATTGACGGCACCGCTGAGTACCAGGCGCAGGCACTGAACGCCATGGCCATTGAAATGGCGAGCTCGCCTTGGGGTGAAGATCTTCAAATCACGTTGGTTGGAATCGCTGAAGGGCTGCCGGCAGCGCTGAAGACAGGGCGTGTGCGTCATCTGGATGACATGGACACGCTACTGACCCGCCTCCGAGGGAAGGTCAAGGCCACTGAGGCCGCTTTCGCCGCCCTCGGTGTTTCCTCGGTTGAAGAGGCCCGGACGCTGGGTAGCGATGCGCAGAGCTGGATCCCTGAGATAGTCATTCTCGGTACAACTCCGGAAGAGCCGGCACGCACCGAGCTGGCAGATCTGGTTAGCCGCATTCCCCGCTTGGGCATCGCGGCCGTCACTGCCGGCCAGCTGGCCGGGGACTGGACGCTGAATCTGCATGATTACTCCACTGCAACCTTGGCGCCTATTGGGCTGCAGCTGACACCGCAAATGATCAGTGACCCCGAATACGCACAGATCCTCACGCTCCTGGCAACTACTGAGGGTCTTGATGCCCCCGGTCCCGAATGGGCACGCAACCTCGATCCTGAAGAAATCAACCTGGTGGATCTGAGGGCCCAAGACGAGGCTGAAGCAGAGGCGCCGGTACGGCATCTGGAAGCGGTCCCTGAAGACGTCCCCTTGGAGGGTGAATCGGAACAGAGCCAAGAGGCCGCTCCCGTGGAAGCTGAGGACGCCAGCGCAGCGGCAGTATCCATTACTGAGGCAGACGAAACAGACATTGCTCTCACCCAAGCCCAAGCCGGCGCAGCATCTCCGGTCCAGGAAGAAGAGCCTCCAGCAGAGGAGGCGCCCCTGCAGGGCGCTGCCGCAGCAGTTGTCCGTGAAGTGTTGGGCGAGGAAATCCAAGAGGACCTCAACCCCATCATTTGCATCCTGGGCCCGGTCGTCGTGCGCAACATCCGTGGCGAAGTCCCCACCACGGCTAAGCAGGCCGTCTCCACGGCCACAGTTGCCCGCTGCACGGCTTTGGCTGCATTCCTGGCCCTGAACCCGGGCGCCTCATCTGAGTCTTTCCACCAGGCGTTCTGGCCCAACCAGGACCCTGCCGGCAAGACGGCCAGCTCCAACCGGAACAAGCTCTCTAACCAAACCAGGAACTGGCTCGGCCAAGACAAAGAGGGGGATCCCTACATGCCCCATGCCGCGCTGGAAGGCTACCGACTCGATGACTCAGTCCGCACCGACTGGGGAGTATGGCTCGATCTCATCGGTGAAGACTTGGCACAGACGCCCACGCCCCGCTTGGTGGCAGCTCTCCGCCTGGTACGCGGGCAACCTTTCGCCGGGGTCAAGGAATCCAACTATGCCTGGGCCGAAGTCATGCGCCAGGAAATGATCGCAGCAATCTGCGACGCAGCCCATGAACTGGCCAACCGATCCATCCGCACCAAGCAAGCCGCAAATGGCCGCTTGGCCGCAGCCAAGGGAATCATGGTTGACCCCACCAACGAGGCCATGTGGCGTGATGCGATGCTGGCCGAACACGTAGCCGGCGACCGTAGCGGGATCGAAAAGACGGTAGCTAAACTCCAGGCCTTCCTCAATGACTTTGAAGACGGCTACGAACCCGAATTAAAGACCCAGGAACTCATCGGTTCCCTCCTGGGCCGGGCCGTGGCTTGACCATGACCGAGGACGCCATGCCCCGAAACTACCTTGGGCGAGAAATCGCCCGCATGAAGGCAAGTGACGGAATCAACCCCGCTGTGGCCACCACCATCATGGTGGCCACGGCCGTGGCACTGCTGATCATCCTGACAACTGCTAGCAACGGCACCGCTTTCTGGGCCATAGGCCTGCTGCTGGGCGTGACGGCCTTTCAGGGCGGCAGAATCGGGGTCACCGACGCCCGCACCCACAGGATCCCCGACGCGCTCAGCATCCCCTACGCAGGCACCGTGGCAGCAACCATCATCACCGCCACGATCATCACCAATGACTGGTCACGATTCGGACAAGCGGCCCTCGGCGCACTCGCATTGGGACTGCTCTACCTCCTCGCCGCAATCTTCGGAGACCTTGGCCTAGGGGACGTGAAACTGGCAGCAATACTCGGCGGAGCACTCGCCTACGCCGGATGGACACCACTGCTCTGGGGAAGCCTCCTTGGCCTTGTCCTGGGCCTTCCCCATGCCCTCATCCTGCACTTCACCCAACGGCGAGCAATCGTGCCGGCTGGTGAAACCAAAGCAAGAATCCCGCTGGGCCCCTATATGGTGGCCGGAACCGTAATCACTCTCGCCCTTGCTCTGACTGCGACAGGAATCTAATGGACCTCGCCACCGACACCATTGACCAGGAAGACTACGAAGCCAAATTCTTCGACAGCCAACCTGCATCGTGGATCAAAGAGCACCGGCTTGCCCTGCAGTGCACTAATTGCCAGAGCCCCGCCTACTTCAGGAAGCGCTCCGTCTCTGGTCAAGGTGCATGTTTCGGAGCAAGCCCCCACGCCGAAGGATGCGACCTCGCCACCAAGTCCAACGAGGAAGGCGAACGCGCGGAAGCAGTAGAGAAAGACATCCGTGAAAATCCGGGTGGCCACTTCGACCTGAGATTGGACCTCCCTAAGCGGGCCGCGAAGAACACACCTGTTTCCGCAGCTGGAAGCGGTGTAGCAGGCAACAAGGCAGGTCGGTTCACTAAATGGGGTGCGAAACAGGCCAGCAGCTCCTCGATTGCTGCCAGGCAGATGCTCATCAACCTTGCCATTTCAGAAAAATATCGAGAATCAACACAAACAGTCTCGACGCCTCAAACAAACGGCAAGATTCAAATACGCGACTACTTCATCCGCTTCCAGGACGCCACCGCAGCTGCCGAGGGTCAGGAACGAGGGTACTGGGGAACCATCATGGAACCCGGTGACGCCGGCGACGGAACATGGATCAATACCGGGACCCAGGGAAACCTGAGCATCTTCATCCCAAAGCCCGTGGAGACCGAGTTCTTCCTGGCTTACGGCATCGATGGGTGGGAAGACCTGGTGGGCGCTTACATGATGGTGGTCGGGGAACTAAAGGTCAGCAAGAACGGTAAAAATCGGAAGTACGTAAAGCCCCTAGTCGCCAAAAATATCGTCGTCTACATTCCCAAGGGAAATGAGGTAGTAGACACGATAGCCCAATAAATATATAGTGATCAGATCAACATATTTATTTGGGAGGTGACCCATGAAGCAAGCAACACTGAGCCGGATCTTTGCCCTCGCCTGGATCAGCGCCCAAGCCTTTACTCAAAGGCGGCCCGGGACTGGCAAATGGGCAGCCATTGCGGCCTACCCAGTACACCTGGTCATGGTCCTCATGGCGACCATGGATGGTGATCTCTACCATGACTCCTCACAAGCAATGGTGGTGATCAGGAACCGTCGAGCGACCCCGCTGAAAGGTGCCTTAGCCTTCGGGCTTCTAGTAGTCCTGTTCTTCCTCCCTACAATCCCACTAGCTGCTGGGTACACGCAGACATCGATATTCCTCTTGCTCGCCGTCGAAGTTGTCGTGGGGATAATCTTCGTCATATCTGCGGTCTCGGTGCTCCCGCACCACGGGCCCGGGACCTCGCCTGCAGCGCTGAGGAAGGCGATGGATGCTGCCGCTCACGGAGGGCCGGCTGTCACCTTTGAGCTATTGGCGCGGACCCCGAAAGCGCAACCAGGGGCAGGGGCAAAACTCCTCACCCAGGCGATTGATGAACTGGCCGGCCAAGGCGCAGTAGTTGGGTGCATCGCCGCGAACATGGATCTCATCCCGTTCTATAACCGCTTTGGGCTCCAGCAGATTGGGCAAACCCAGTTGATGCTCAATCCTGCCTGGGACGCCTCGGGGCGACGAGCGGAAAAATAGTCATGAGTGTCAACATGGTTGCGATCCAAAAGAGTGACCTACATCGAGTGAAAACAGCCCATTACGGGGCGACCACTCATGAGGGGAACACCAGATGCGAAACCAACACCACTCGCCACAGGCACCAGGCCGCCTGGCGGAGGTGCGCCATGGCGCACACTAGCCGCTGCGGAAAATCAGTCCAGCCCTTAGAGACCTGCCATTGCTCTTGTGGAGGATCTCTCCACGGATCCGAGCAAGTCGGGGGAGGAGGAGCCGAACCAGTAATTCAAGCCCCTGAAGTCCTGACACTCAAGGAAGCCAGCGACAGGACACCCAAAGGAGAACAGAGGCTGAGGGATGCCATCCATCTGGATCCTAACTCCCCAACTGTTGATCCCCTACGAACCAGGCTTTACCGCGTCAAACAGGCAGAAATTGCGCGTAAAGAACCCGCCGAAGCAACGGAGAAGGGAGACTTAACTGAAAAAAACACCAACTTTGCTGAAGCTCTGGCCCAAGTCTCAACACCTGATGGCGGATTCACCATCGACCCTCGGACAGGAGCAGCAGAGAGCGCAGGGTTCTTTGTCAGTGTCCATCCAGAACATGAAGTCTCGATCCCGGTCAGCTCTTTGGACATGAACGATCTAACTATGTACGAGGAGAGTAAGCGCGAGATTCTGGAGCAAGACGGGAACTATCTCGGGGCGTGGCATGACCCTGAGACCGGGATTGTGTCCTTGGATGTGTCCTCGAAAGCTCAGTCGGCCGAAGAAGCAAGGCGGTTGGCAGCTGCGCATGGTCAGGTGGCATTCTTTGATGCCCAGACCTTCGATTCAGTTGAAGTAGATGCTTCGCAGAGGCATCGAATTGAAAACCTTATTGATGAAAGTAGGAAAAATGACTAAGCAACTCAAAGGGCTGAGCGGGGATCTTTCAGGAGATCCGTTTGAAACTCTGGCCTTCTTTGCGGTGACTGTTCACCGGATCAACGGACGTGTCCCCACCCGAGCAATCATCATCGAGAGCCTGCACACCAAGGGGTTCGCTGGCACTGATGAAGAAGTGCAGAAGGTTGTTGATCTCCTTCCTGCCGAGCTGAAGTCGGAGCTGGGCTAGTTCTCTCCCTGTCCACACGCTGGCCCGGGTCCTGACCAGTACATCCGAATGGGGTGCCCCAAACACTGATAGCTGAACAGGAAACTAATGAAAGGAGTTATGTGATGAGTCCAGGGGAGAAGCGGCCTGTATCGGGCATAGGCACGCTCGAAAGTGCCATGGAATCGCTTCTGCGCTGGGGCGCAGTCAAAGGCACCGTTACATGCTATATGTGCGGGCACTCCATCCATTTGCACTACGAGAACGAGATAGGTCACCAAGGATGCGTAGTTGATCAGCCGTCCGTTTCATTGGAGGCCTTAATAAGGGGTCGCCAGCCATCACAACTGACAACAGCAGCAGGCACATGTCTCTGCGTCGGGTGGGTTAGGGGACAACTCCCGCACGCAATGACAAAGCACCTCGACGGGCTCACCGACCCCGATGATGAGCTGCCATGCTCGGCCTGCACTCACCCGATGCATGAACACAGCAACCCGGAAGGCTGCTGGCAATGCCCTTGCACCGTAATGCATGTGCACACCTGACAAAGATCATGGACTGTACGGGGACAATAGCCTTAGGAATTGATCTTGGCAGCCTTCCGGACCGTTTGACGAGCCAGGGCCCATCACATTTGCGATCACCCCGTGACAGTCCCGAATATGGCGGTTCAGTGCCTACTCTGGTTGGACTCTGAACCGGTGCGTTGATCTAAAACCAGCTTCCGGTTCTTTTTTTGGGGGCTCCTTCCGCGTGATGACGGAAAGAGCCCCCAAATTTGTGTGTTCTAGGATCTTTCCTCCACCTACCTCAGATATGAAGAGCACCAGCACACACCCGTATAAGATCTCTGGTCGTTCGGCCCGCGGGTTGATCCTTGGGCCGATGGGGGAGCCCCCTGAAGTGCCAGCGAAGTATCGGAACCAGATATTGACCGCGTTGTTGCGGCATTCCAATCCTTGGCCCGCCAGCTTTGATTCCCCACACACCTTTGCCGGTAACTGGGATGAACCTGAATTTGTGGTTAAAAGGGCCCCCTCGTTGATGAAGCATCTTCAGGTCATAGATTGGCTAAAGACCCCACGGTGGGCCCAAGACGGCAGCGTCATCCTCCTGAACTTTGTCTTGGGAATCGTCGCCCTGGTACTCATTTACCGTCTGGGTACATTGCTACAGCTGGGGTTCTTGATCGGACTTCTGGCTCCTCTGGGGGCGACCGGTATTGGACTCTATGCGCTCATCACCTGGCAGGGCCGGATCGCCTGGAAACGGGCGTTGAACACGGCCAAGCCAGCTCTTGAATGGAGGGCCGCTCACGCAGACTCGGTCAGGTACATCGGAAACCTGCCGGCCCCTGAAGCTAAGCAACTGGCCCAGATCCGCAGCACGCCAGGTATTGGACACCACGGCGTATGGGACTGCGCCCTTCTCCTGCAGGAGAAGGCACCACTGGCCGCGTTCATCGACCAGTATTCAAAGTTCTACACGCCGCAGATAACCAATGACGATTTGGTTGAAACCCTCGGAGCGAAGCTCGCAGCTGCGACATCCAGGGTCAAGCAAATCGAAGACGAGATCCGAATCAAGACCACGCACGCAGCGGCCATTCACGCCTCCCTCCACATCGACATCACCGATGAAGAACGAGCAGAACGAGCTTCTCGCCACCCCTATGACTCGTAGCAACTCCCACCAGTTCAAACACCGGCAAAACCGCCAAGGAGCCAAGAAATGCCTGAATCAGCCAGCACCATTTTCACCCTGATGTCCAAGCCTGGATGTGTGCAATGCAACGCAACCTTGCGCCACTTCGAGTCCAAGGGCCTCCGCGAAGGTCGAGGCTTTGTTGTTCTCGATGTAACCAAAGACGCCGAAGCGCTGAAGCGTTTGCAAGATTTGAACTATGCACAGGCACCTATCGTTTTCTTCGCCAATGATCACTGGAGTGGGTACCGCCCAGACAAGATTGACGAACACCTACTCAGCCTCCAGCCCGTCTAAGAACACGCTGGACAAAACCGTGCGGTAGTGGACTGACAGTCCTGAAATACCATAGAATTGGTAGTTGTCAGATCAACACAAAATACGGGGTCAATTTTCCCCGACATCTCACTCAAGGAGGAAGCGAATGCGGCCCCACCCCTGGTCACCTCGTACCGTCCCCACCATCTGGATCGATTACACGACAGGCTACGGATACACCGGAACCGGCGAGCGCGTGAAGCCCAAAGTGGGTGAGCGGCGACAGAAGCCTAATCTGGGAGATCTGCTGGACACCGCAGCCTCCTATGGGGCTGAGCGGATCATGCTGACCGGCAAGGTGCCCGCGGCCGAGATGGGCCCTGACCGCCGTCACTGGCTATTGGTGAAGACCCCAGGGTGGCGTGCCAATGGCCACTGGTTTCAAGCCCCGGCGACCGGGCGCTTCGTTCGTGAGAGCACAGATCAAAAAGTTGAAGTCCGTACCGCTGCGGAGTGGTTCGGTGATATCGACCTGACACCTGCCCAGGCGCGTGAAGCCTGGGATGCAACGGCGGCCATGGTTAGCTCTGTCGTCCCTGGCGCCACGCTGTTCCTTTCGCCGGCTGCCACCGGCACGAATCTGTGGGCGCTGTCGTTGCCCAAGGATCTTGATCCTGAATTTGTCACTGAAGACATCGGGGAGGAGATCCATAGGACATCCGGCCAGCACCACCTTGAGCACAACGTTCTTGGCCCAAACTTCTCCACTCATGAGGACTGCGTCCCTATGATCAATCCGGAGGAGCAGAAATTCATCACGCAGTTCGCCTCCATTGATGGGCGCTTTATGTATGCGGCGCTGTGCCGCGAGCTTGGGGTGGGACCTGGGCGCCGGCTCAACCGTGCAGACACGATGGAACTTATGCGGCAGGATCCCTACCTGCGTGCCAGGATCTACGTGAAGTTCCGTGTTCCTGAGAATTGGAACCACGTTGGGCTCCTGGGGGTGCGGCACCGCAATGTCTCTGATGGTTGGTACTACCCCAACCGTCCCGGTGTCATCGGGGAGACCTGGGCTGACGCCTCGGAAGTGTTCATGGCCCAGCGTGCTGGTTGGATGGTGGATCCGGTGGAGTCGGTGGCCTTCATGAAGGCTCGTCCCTTGGATACTTTTGCCCAGCGCATGGTCCGTGCCCGCGAGCGCACTCTGGCTGTGGAGAATGTTGATTATGATGTGCGGGCTGCGGTTGCGGCTGCGCTGCGTTCCATCGTGATTCAGAGCATTGGTGCTTTTGCTTCCCGTGGCCGTTCTAGGACGGAAGTTGTCTGGTCAGCTGCTGAGGTCCCCACCCAGTACATGGACAGTGTCCAGCGCCGCGGCGAGGCCTTTATCTACAAGATTCCCCAGCCGTTGAGCACGCGGAACCGGCCGTTCTACCGGCCGGAGCTTGCTGCGCAGGTTTGGGGCCGTGGCCGTGCACGTGTGCTGGATGGGCCCGGTGCCGGGGGAGCGAAGACTGGTGTGCTGACGCTGCCTGGTAATTCGATCATTGGTATCAATGGTGACGCTGTGTACACCACGCATGTTCCTCAGTGGGCGCTGCCGGATGATCTTGGCGGTGCTGATGATGGCAAGGTGGGGCGGTTGCGGCTGCAGGGTTATGCCAGTGGGAAGTTCCAGACCCCGGCGACCCTTGAGGCTCGTGACTTGCTGAAGAAGCGAGCGGATCGGAACGGCCCGCAGGAGGCCTACGAGCTCTTCGCAGCCCAAGCTGCTGCGCGAGGATGAGCAGGCGCATGATGAACCGTCAGAACCCGGATAGAGGAAGCCGCAGGCATGAGCCAGCCACTAGGAGCTAAACCCACAGCCTTTGAGCTTGTCACCGAGCTCAAGGGCAAGGGTCTAAGTAACGCTGAGATCGCGAATGAGCTTCAGCGTGACCCCAAGATGGTGTGGAAGATCTTGCACGGCAAAACCAGCGGTGCGGCCTACATCCCCACCCTGACGGAGCTCGCCAGGGACGGGCACGCGTCTACCCGGCCGGCACGACGCCGTGCCAAGGATGGCCACATTGTTCCTGTTCGTGCGAAAGCCGGAGCAGAGACCAAGACGATCATCCCCGAGGACACCCAAGGCCGGTATGTTCCCGTGCCCAAGCGCGGCAAGTTTGAAGCTGCCACCACATATTTTGGTGAGGGCGCCAGGCAGCACGAAGTACGCTTCCCCAAGACCAAGGGAGCCAAGGGGCGCATTGCAGCCGTCGAAGACCTCATGTCCAAGATCCGAGGCGCTGCCAAAGCCCAGAGAAGCCACGATAAACGTGTCCAGTTCAGCCTGACATTCGCGGATGGCCGCGTCATGGAAGTCGGCTCAAAGAGCGGCTACTTCGCCTCAGACGTTCTGTACAACACCCGCAAGCACGGCGACAACGCCCTGAGCTGGTTAGTGTCTCAGGCCAAGGAACGCTACCTAAACCTTGACGTTGACTCCGTACCGATCACCGGAGTGACGATGAAGCTCTACGACGCGACCGGCCTTGCCCGCGAAGCAGACCCCCACAAGAAAACCAACGTCGGCAAGAGAGACACGGTCCAGAACCGTATCCTGCGGACCGGCAAGAAACGCCCAGCCTTTAACCCGAAAAGAGACCTCCTGTGAGCCCAACACAATCGATCCGAGAAAGCCTTGAATTCGTGGTTACTCGCGAACTAGGAGCGGCAGCAGATGATGGCACGGCCCAGCGCCTGGTCGATGCACTCCTGGAGGAAAAGCCCTGGGCGCCAGCAGGATCCGTCAACGACCTGATTAACCGTGACGGCGTCGCCAAGATCCTCGGAGTCGGCGCCCGGTCCGTGAGCGAATACGCCCTCCGCGACCCAGAATTCCCGGCCCCTGAAACCACCGGCCGGCTATGGTCAGCCCAGAAGATCCGTGCCTATCAAAAAATGCGCAAAACTACCCGCAGCCCCGGCCGCCCCAAAGGCTCACCCAACGTCAAGAGCTGACCATCAGTCACTGACACCACGGCTTCACCAACTTGATACCAGGCTGCTTTCCGCGCCTATCTGACTGTAAGGAAGATGGATCCATTTGAACCCGGACGAGACTGTTGAGCCTTCACTGGTGGACACCATGCCCACGATGGATCCAGAGGAGACCGTTCAACACATCTTTGGCACTGCGGCCTTCTCAGCCATCCCTTGGGTGGGTGGGTCCATTGCAGCCGTCTTCTCGGGGATATTTACAGCTTCCGAGCAAGCCCGCCAGGAGGCCTGGTTGAAGAAGCTTGCCGAGGCAGTTGTGGAGCTCCAAGCTAGTAAGTCCATTACCTTGGATGAAATCTATGGTGATGGCCGTTTTCATGCAGCTGTTGCCCAGGGAATCCGGATCGTTGCTGAGACCAACGGGGAAGAAATGCGAACCGCAATCGCCCACGCGGTCAGCAACTCAGGATCATGGTCGGGCAATGAAGAGGTGGTTGACCGCTTCTTCATGAAGGTGCTCAGCCGATACGAACCAGAGCACCTCCTTGCGCTTCAAATTTTTGACGATCCAAAGGAGTTCCATCGGGTCCATGGCCACAAATTGAAGGATGAAACTCTGACGTGGGTCTTCACGCAAGTCATCTACAAAGACATCGTTGAGTGGGAACCACTTGGGGCGGGGGTCCTGAAGGACCTATATAGCGACGGTCTTATCAATGGAGATTTTGGGTTTGGCTTTGAGCTGTTCCCATCAAGCATGAGGCGAACAACTTACATGGGCCACGCCCTGCTGGACTTCGTCAGCAATACCCCATCCCCAGGGGATGAGAGCAGCACTTTAGACGGCTAGTGGCTCAGGCACACCTTGCGGACCGTTTCCGAGCTCACCCCAGCCCAGCGGGCAATCTCGGTCCGGGTCCACCCGTGAGCATTCACAGCCTCGCGGATGGCCACAGCCCTTTGCTTCTCAATACTGGCGCGCTTGGAAGCAGCTGCGTCCAAAGACTTCTGAATTGCAGCTAGAGCATCCATCCCATCTCCCTTACCGCGGGCCTTACTGGCGCCAGCACGGGCTGGGGGTGAGGCCCGAAGAATTCTGTGGAGTAGCTCGCGGGAGATCCCGCCAGCCCTAGCCAAGTGAGTGACTGAGACGCCATTTGCTACGGCGGAACGGACAGACTCATTTCTCTCGGCGCGAAGGGTGCTCTCCTTGGCGAGAAAGTCTAGGAACTCCTGGTGGATCTTCTCCAGCTGTCGCTGCGGATTGCTGTTGTCGATGGTGGTTGGCATGAGGTGCCTCCTTCAATGGATGCTGGCGGCGATCAGGCGGCTTGTTGATGGTGTGATGACCGAATGGCCGCAGATGACGCGGCAAGCTCTACTTGAGCTTCTTTTGCTGGCAGGGGCCGCTGGATCCGATGTGCGACGTATGCGCCGGCCGCAAGGACCATGAGGGCTATGAGGGTGACTCCGTTGAGGACTGGAGTGGAGAAGCCGATGGCGTAAGCCAGGACGGTTGATGTGCTGGCAATAAGGATGGCCATTCTTCGGCGCAACAAGGTTGTCATGGTGCTCTCCATTACTTAAAATATGTTGATCTGACAACAACTAATATAGTTCCCGTGAAGCCCCGCGTCAATGGGGTTGGGGCGCCAGATTGAAGTTGGCAAGTGGGACTCAGCTGCCGCTGGTGATCTCACTGATGCGTTGGCCGGTGGCGGTGACGATGGAAGAGTCTGAGGGCTTCAGTAGCGTGGTTTTGTTGGTGTAGAGCGCAATGATTGCTCTGTGAAAGGCAGGGTTTGCCACCTGCATTTTGGTGATGTCGTCAGCAGAGATTGTGTGCGACGGATCCTGCGCGTGCTCCAGGCTGCGGAGGATGCCCGTTTCGTTAGCCCAGGCTGCTATATCCGCGTTGGTGACGGTGACTTCCGTCTTGTAAGTAGCGTGCTCTGACCAGGTCACTGTGTACTTCACGGGATTCCTCCTTTCTCGCGAAGTGGCGCCAATAAGGGTTAGGCCTGGGGCTTGTGCCCGGTCAGCTTGTGATAATCCACCGTCTGCGTCCAGGTGTGGTTGGGGCGCTGGCGGATCGAGACTGACTTTGCATTCACCCGCACCACGGGGTACCAGTCCCCGAGATAGTGGATCAAATCGCCTTTGGAAATGTTGTCCTTGGAGTAGTCCATAACCTGGCCGGCGTTGATCTGCTCCGCGCGGACGCCTGTCCAGTAGGCAAGCTTGTCTTCATGAGCTGCAATCTGCTCAGTCAGGTCTGTCGCCCGGCCGCCAGCCCAGGCCTTGTCCTTGTAGATGGTTGTGGTGGCCACAAGCTGGGAGTTCAGGGCGCGCAGCTCAGTCTGCAACGTCTTGATGCGATTTCCGACCGTAACGGGATTGTGGCGGTGGGTGGTTGCCGTGGCGGCAACAATTGCGGATTCGGCCATCTCCTTGGCTGCCTGCTCGGTCTCCATGGTGCGAAGAGTCCATGTGCGGGCCCGGTCCAGGGTTTTGCGGTGCCTTGCCTCGGAATGATGGCCCACCAGAATGGGCTGCCCCATGGGCGGCAGCTGGCGGTCATAGCCGTTAGCCTTGGCTTGCTGGGCGGCGGCGAGGGTATTCAATCGAGTCACCTTCACCTCGCGGCGCGCAGCCCGGGCAGTATCGCTGATGGATCGATCCGCTTCCACTTCAGCCTCAGGGCGGAGTGTTGCGTCAATAGTCTTCTCAATGGTGTGTCCAGAGTTGCTGAGCTGCTCGCAGGTGCGGTCTATGACGGCCATCTTCGGCCTCTGGTCACGTGAACGGGGCAGGTACCAGGATCCCAAATTCCTTGACCAGCGAAACCCGTTTGATTTCAGAATTTCAGGGGTTCCGTCACCTTTTGAAGTGCCGTCAATGATGGTTCCGTGTTCTGCTGAATGGCTTATGGAAATCATGAAACTCACCTAACTAAATGTGTTGATCTGACAACAACTAATTTAGCGTTCGATGAGCGGACTGTCAACCCCGTTGTTGGGAGCGGCACTGAGGTGCAGTCGAGTTCGATTTCCCGACCTGTTTTAGGCATAAAGAAAGGCACCCGGTAGGAGGAGAGTGAGATTGTCAGATCAACACTAGCCACACCGGGTGCCTTGTTTCTCAATGCTATACCACCGCGCGGGCAGCTGTCTCATTGATTTTTGGCCTACAGTTCCCACCAGCTGGTGGGAAGAACAGGCCATCAGAATTTATGGAGTTTCACGCCTCAGGGAGATCAATCGCCATCCCTCCGGAACCAATGCTTCTACCTTTGACTTCGCTTCATTGTAGGTGTCAGCGTCGGCCCCAATCTCACTGATTTCAACATCCTTCTCAACTACTCCTACTAGCTTCATGCCACGATCATAGGCAGAATTCGCTGCACGCAAGTGCCACAACAGAATGGGGCCATGCCCACGTGAGAAGAACATCGAAGAAGGGGGTGTCAGATAGGACATAACGGGGCAGAATGTGGAACATGTGTGGACGATATGTAATTGCCAGGGCAGTGGGCGACTTAGTGAGCATGTTCGACGTCATGGCTGCAGGGGACAACCTGCCGGAGCCGGCATGGAATATAAAGCCGACTAACCGCGTCCCGGTCGTGTTGGAGTCCGCCAAGGGTGAGGACGAGCCTGTGCGCCGGCTGGAGGCAGGCCGCTGGTCACTCACGCCGTCGTACTCCAAGGAGCTCAAAACCAAGTTCGCCACCTTCAATGCCCGTTCCGAGACTGCGGCGGAGAAGGCCACATTCCGAGGGTCGGTCAAGAGCAAGCGAGCGATCCTGCCAGCTGACTTCTATTACGAGTGGCACACCGAGGGGAAGACAAAAACCCCGTATGCGATTCACTCCCCTGGGGATGAGATCTTGGCGTTCGCTGGTTTGTACACTTGGTGGCCTGACAAGTCGCTGCCTGAGGACCATGAGGACTACTGGACGCTGACCACAACGATCCTGACACGTGCGGCTGTTGGCGAGGTAAGCCAGCTCCATGACCGCACGCCCGTGACGTTGCCGCCCAGTTTCTGGGATGAATGGCTGGATGCCGGCCAGGACGGGGATCAGACATTGGTGGATGCTGCAGTTGCAGCGGCTACGCCTGTGGCCGAGGCCCTGCTGTTCCACCAGGTTGGCCCGCTCAAGGGGGACGGACCCGAATTGGTGGAACCAGTGGAATCGAATCGCGCATGATGCTTCCCAGGCGTCTGGGGCAAATCGTCAAGGAGAAGCCGGAGGTACGGCTATCAATCATCGGGGAAGGCCTTGAGCTTCTGGGAGGGCATGTCGAGTCTCTTTCTGCATCCATCGAATCGCTCTTGGGGAGTGGTGAACGTGCCGGTGCCGTGGCACTCGGTGTTGTATGCACGGAGGAAGCGGCCAAGGTGCTGATCCTTCTGGACATGGCTCGTGACATCAACTCGCAAAAGGTCCTGGGTAGCTCTGCAAAAAACTTTTATAGTCACCTCCCTCGCGCCATCTATGCTGCAGTGCATGGGGCCAACCCGACTACCTATGCCGAAATAGTTCAGGATGTCGCCAGTCATCGAGAGAGCCACTACCTGGATGGGCCCAATGATGCGGATTGGGTATTCAGAAATGAGCTTCTGAGGCAAAGGGAAACCGCTCTGTACGTGGACTATGAGGAGAATGAGCCCGGTAAGTTCGGGTGGACTGGCGGTGATCCTGAACTGGTCTACGTCTCGCATGAAATCACGCGCCTGGTGCTTTCAATGAAGGCGGTGGGGATGCTCACTGAAACTGGGGCGAAGGTCACTTCTGAAGTGTGGAAAAAATCGGTCTTTGATGAGGCGACTCGCTGGGAGTATTGCCGAGATAAGGCCATGCTTGTTGTCCGCTCAGTGCTTTCCCCGGATGCTGAGGCAAGGCAGAAGTTTTGGCCAGACATCCGCAGAATTGCAGAGAAGTGGACTTTCCCGCTCACCGGCCTAGATCTCCGTGTCGTCAATCACCTGCCGGATGAAATGCGGGAGAAGGGATCTGCGGTCTTTGAACAAATGATGATGGATGAATACGGTCCATCCGCGCACGACTACCGCTAGCTGGCCTTCGCCACTGGAAGCTCGGCCCAATGGGTTGTGTAGCGCGGACTGAGCATTTCACGTTTCATCGACCAATCGGGGCCGCCCTTGAGTCCACCGGCGCCGAGACCGATTGATTCCCTGCCGTATTTGGCGGAGACATCCTCTAGAAGCTGGCTGATGTGCCTCTCCTCGTGGGGATTCTCGAAGAGCTCAAGGGGAGACTGGTTCCCGGATGGTCTGAGATCAGTCAACATGATGCCGGCCCTTACATACTTGATCCCCTCACCAATGAAATTGGTAAGTGCAAAGGCTGCCTTCCCCAGGAGGACTGGATCTGCTGTTGGCATCGCCAGAGGCACGCAGATGGAGGGGTGTGAACGGTCGTTGGGGTTGAAGTGAGAGGTGCCTGCGAAAGCAGTGAGCACTTTGGCTTGCAATCCATGCTTAGCCAGTCTGGCGCTTGCCTGCTGAGCATAGAGGGCAAGTACCTGGCGCATATCAGCTCTGGTAATCACAGGAGTCGCAAACGAACGCGAAAAGATCAGCTGATCTCTCGTGAGACGTTCCTCTTCCAATGGGATGCAGGCCTGCCCTTGGAGTTCCAGGACGGTGCGCATGACAACGACTGAGAATCTGTCCCTGATCATCACGGGGTTGGCTCTGCTGAGATCCAGTACAGTGCGAATGCCCATCGCGTTTAAGCGCTTGGCCAGTCTTCCAGCGATGCCCCAGATCTCACTTACAGGCAGGGACTTCATCAGATGTTCGCGTTGATCCAGAGGAACGGAGTCCCAGTGGCAGACACCCGCGAAGTCTGGGTTGTGCTTCGACCAGGCATTGCTAAGCTTGGCCAAAGTTTTGGAAACCCCGATCCCAACGCAGACGGGCAGCCCAGTGTTGCGCATGACGGTGGCCTTAATGGCGCGGCCAACGGCTAACAATTCTTCGGGGGTGCCCTTGAGCGAGATGAAAGCCTCGTCGCAGCTGTAAATTCTCACCCCCTCTCCGGCGTGTTGTCGTTGGTCGGCATGGTCTACCCCGTAGCTTCTGGTTATGGGCACACCAGCCAGCAGAACATGGTTTCTCTACTTCGTTCAGGAACTTCCTAAGTCTGAGAACGATGACTTGCTCCTCCGCGCCTTGAGCTCGCTCAATGGCACACGTCTGGACTCCGGACGGATAGGCAAACCATTCCTCCTAGACCAACATGGTGCTCCGCACAGTGCATTCAATGCGTTCTTTGCCAGCGGTCGAATGCGAAATCGAGCCCCATCAACGAATCGGAAGTACGCCCACGCCTTGCGCGTTTGGATGAACTTCCTTGAACTCCGCACGATCTCCTGGGAAACGGTCACAGACGATGACCTCTTCGACTACAAGTTTTGGCGAAGGACCGATCCGAACAATCCACGACCGGTGTCTGGGTCCACGTGGGGCGGCGATCTGGCGGCCATTTCGGCCTTCCATGATTGGGCGGCACGCACCCGAGGGATCACAACAATCTTGGCAACGACCGACCACCAGGGACGAGGTTCCCACTACGCAAATCCTGGGATGCCACGCACGGACTATGCAAGTACCCGCGACCGCCGGGTCATCGCCTCTACTGTCAGATCCGCGGACGTAAAATGGTTCTCTCCCGGGGCTTTTAGGAAGTGGCGTGATGTAGGCCTTCACGGCATTGCACCCAATGGTCAAGAAAGAACACGCTGGCGTCCGCGATCGCAGACCCGCGACGCCGCATTTGTTGATGGACTTTACGGGACCGGACTGCGCCTCCAAGAATGGGCGAGTGTCCTCACCTGCGAACTCCGGCAGCCCGCAGAACAAAATCGCTACGTCACGCTGCAACTCGCGGCCGGCTGCGCCAAGGGCGGGCACGGCCACAGCTACTGGGTAAAACGCGAAGTGATTAACAGTGTCAACGACTACATCGAGACCGATCGGGCTGCCGCCATTCGACGAGCCCAAGCCTCACAAGTCTACGACCAGCTGACTGGCATTCGTATTGTTACCAGAGTCGGGGGCGGCGGACGGCTGGAGCTGACCGAGCCAGACGGTACGTCCTTGCCCGTGAAGGTCAATAACCTTTCGCCGCAGCAGAGAGCGCTGCTTTTCACCCGAACCAATGGCAAATTAGAGCCGCTGGCATTGTGGCTTCACGAAAACGGTCTTCCCCGTCCCAAACGGAGTTGGTACAAGTCGTTTGCCAGAGCCAACGCGCGTGTTGAAAAGGCAGGGATTGATCGGTTGCAGTGTCATCCTCACATGCTTCGCCACAGCTTTGCGTTGCGCTGGTATGCCGTTGGACGGCTTATTTGGGAGCGGCGATCCTCACATCTGGACGCACACCAGACACTCGACTTTCGGGAACAATTCGGTGACACATGGTCATTGGTGCAGACCATGCTCGGCCATGCCGATGTGAACACCACCAAGAAAATCTACCTAGAACCCTTCCGCAGCCTCGACGTCAAGTTGCTCCTGGAACATGGGACCAGCGAATTGCAAGCAGATGCGTTCCTTCATATCCTCCGCTCCAATCCGCGAGTTCGGCTAGACGACGATGCCCTGATTGAAGGACAACTATGAGAGAGGCCTCCCTCCCACCAGTTGGTTACCGCACCCCGGAAACCCATTTTTCATCCAATGGCCAGAGCATCGTTCGGGTGTATCCAGAAGCGGCCCCGGGGTTCAAGGATTTTACTTTCCACCGCTTGGGCGTTTCAGTGGAACTTCAGAGAGTTTTCGCAGAAGGATTTGCCCGCGCCACTGGCCCTGCAGGGACTCGAAAGACGATTCAATCTGCCATGAACCTCTACGCCGGCGTCAGTGTCTTTGCCAAACTGCTTGCGTCGGGTTCCAGGCCCCCCACTACAGTTTCCGATCTGCGGCCTTCTCACCTACATGAGCTGATAATCCGGCATACCAGAGCCTCCAACGGCGCCCTGATTGCCCTCCGCGTCCTGCTTCGCACAAACGTTGACATCCCTGTTCCGTTCAGAAACGCCCTGTTTACTCCTCTTCGCAACCCTGGCCCTTCGACGCCTTCTGCTTCCTATAGCGAAGGTGAGTTTCGTGGAATTCAACGTGCCGCACGGTCGCAGGTTCGCGCCGCTGTGGCTCGCCTGAGTGCCGGCGAAGCTGAGCTGAGGGCCTACACCGAAAATGGGCAGAACAAGTCTTCCCTGGAAGAGCGACGGCGCGGCAACTTTTTGGCTCATATCGCCGCCGTTGGCGACGTTCCCCGGTACCCGTCGGGGGGTTCCATGGTGCAAAGCATCGGTCCGGGCGGGGCGGACCTGTTCTATTCGCTCTTTCCAACGGCGTCCGATGTCACCGCACTGGTCATACTCATCCAATGCCTCACGGGGCACAACGTATCGACCATTTGTAATCTGACTCCTCAATATAGCCGTGCCGATGGGGCGCAAGATGGCGAACCGTCCGTGCTGGTCACCCGGGCAAGCAAACCTCGCAGGGGACCCTTCAAAGCAGAAATGGATCTGCCGTTCACCAACATTTCTGAGGAGACAGGTGAATATCCGCAGGAGGGTGCGAGAGATGACTATGCCTCTGCGTTTGGCATCTACATGATTGCCCACCGCCTCTGCCGGCGGGCCCGCGGTTTTACACTGTCCGGTCACTTGTTGGTTTCTCATTCGTTTCATCGAAGGTACACCGCAATACCAAATGGGCCCGGATTTCGCCCGGTGGCCGAGAATTGCATGTATAAGTGGGACGGGTGGATCGACGCCGACGACAAGATACAGCGTGTGGACAGCCGGCGTCTGCGGCGGACTTTCCTTGAACTGCACCAGCGCCCCGTAGCGCACTCTGTTGACACATTGGCAAACACCTACCTCTCCCGCGACACTGGCGCCTTAGCCAGTAATCAGGCCGTCATTCAGCATGTTCTGGAGGGTGAAGTTGAGCGGATCCGCACAACAAATCTTTCCCTGGTACTCACGAACCAGGACGTCGAACAGGCTCGAAATGAACCCGGGGATGTGGCAACCCGATTCGGCGTAACGCCAGAAAAGCTGGCGCAAATTCTGGATGGGCGCCTCGACACCCTGGCAACAGCATGCGTCGACAATCAGCATGGCCCATATACCGCACCGGAAAAGGCGTGCACGGCATCGTTCTTGCTGTGTTTGGGTTGTCCGTGCGCGCGCTCAGAGCCACGCCATATTCCAGTTCAGGCCCTGCTTCGCCAGCAGATTGAAGCACGCAGAGAAGAACTCATGCCGGAGCAATGGCAAAGGAAATTCGGAACTGCAGCTGAACAACTTGACGACGTACTTGCCCAGCAACGAGTTGTTGTGGCGGCGGCGGCCACCACTGCTTCAGGCGAAGACGCTGCCCTCATTGAGGCACTTTTGGATGGAAGGCTCGATCTCCGATGACACCGCAGGCAGCAGCATCCCGTCAAGAGCTATTCAGAGAGAATCCGCTGGTATTGGCGACTCGGCCTCTTCGCCCCGATACGGTCCATGCGAGGCTGTCCCGCTTCTCCGATGACCGGTGGGACCTCACCCCAGGGATTTTTGAGAATCACGGCACGAAGATAGCTCTGGCGTTCGAGGCCTTTCCCTCCAAGTGGCGTCTGGCGGTCAAAGAGTATTTTTGGCTCCTGATCAATGATGAAACAGTGCGCCCCCTGCCGGCGGCGAGGGCGGAAAGCCGTCCGTCGCTGCGCACCATCTGTTTCGCCCGAACGCCACTTGCTCGTGTGTTGTCCTGGGCATCGGAACAGGGCATCGACAGACTCGACCAGCTCCTCCCGAACAGGCTCGATCTGCTGTTGGCTCACATCGGAACACTCGATCTATATCATGGCGCGAAATCAATGTTGATCAGTGAAACCCGCCGACTTTGGGCCTACCGGGAAGTCGTTCCGGAAGTGCTACGGATGCCGGAATCTCAGCCATGGCTCGGGGAGCTGTCCCAAGATTTACTCGGCCCAATCCCTCGCAGCCCTGAGAATCGAACGCATAGGGTCTCCGACGAGACCCTCGTCCCACTGGTGAGTTGGGCCATGCGATTCGTCGATGATTTTTCGACCGATATTGTGGCCTCATTTCGCGAATACTGCGATTTACTCATGCAGGAGGACCGGTTCCGCCCCCTCGGCGTTGGCAGGCCCACTCCGGGTGGGACGAGGCAGCAGAGGCTTCAACTTTCCCTTAACAAATTGAAGCGCGAGGGTCTGAGGCTTCCCGGGCGCACGCTCTCCGACGGCAGCCGCGAAATTCGGTGGCAGCACCTCGGGAGACTCACCTATACAGCAGGAATTGAACACGCCAAGTTTGACCAGGACATGATCCGACGATCAGGTTTGCCGATAGACGATGACGCCTATCTGGCGACGAACTGCAGAGGGACCATTGATGGCGAGCCTTGGAGATCACGACCGATTCCCTTCGACGACGTCACCAATATTGCCCAACACCTCGTCACGGCTTGCTACATCCTGATTGCTTATCTCTCCGGCATGAGGCCGGGGGAAGTTCTCAGCCTTGAACGTGGTTGCCTAACCTTTGAAGAATCCAACGGCCGTTGGACGGTTTTCGGGGTTCAGTGGAAGGGCGCCCGAAGCAGCGATGGGGCCAAAGCTGTCGAAGGTAAACAACGGGAGGTGCCGTGGGTAGTCCATCCGGCCGCGGCCCGCGCCATCACTGTCCTCACCCATCTTCACACCCAATCGTTGCTGTTCCCCGTGAGAATCCGCCCACAACCCGTGCGGAAAAAGGAGGTTTTATTCAACCCCCGGCCCGGACGGGCGCTGACAACGTCACAGGTTGGTACGGACATCAAGGAGTTCATGGACTGGGTCAATAGCTATTGCGATGAGGCTAAGCGCCCCGACCGCATTCCGGAGGACGAAAACGGCCGGGTAAGTCCCAACCGGTTTCGTCGAACTCTTGCTTGGCATATCGTCCGGCAGCCACGTGGACTCGTGGCCGCCGCCATCCAATATGGCCACGTTGCCACGCAGATCACCCAAGGCTATGCCGGAAATTACGCCTCGGGATTCCTGGACGAATTGGCCTTGGAGCGATGGCTGGAACGCATTGAAAACGTTCGCGAATTGGAAGAGTACCTCGATTCAGGTGGCCACGTCAGTGGGCCTTCGGCAACCGAACTAGAGACTAGAACACACTTGGCGCAGGCAAAATTCGGCGGTCGAGTCATACCGACAGGCCGCCAAGCGGAGAAGTTGATCCAAGACCCTTTGCTACAAGTTTTCAAAGGGCGAGGCATGCATTGCGTCTTCAACAAGAGCACCGCCCTCTGCACGAAAGAATCCGACGATGAACCAGCCCTAGGAGAATGCCGAAGCGCTTGCTCCAACATCGCACGAACAGACGAGGACATCCTGGATTTGCGAACCGAGATCAGCTCCTTGCCCAGCGATCCGCTCGCGCCAGAAATTCGAAATCACCGCATCACGTCCATTTCCAAGACCATGACCAACGCGATCGACCGTCATGAGGGAAACTACGATGACAGCGTCTGAAGCCGAGGATATCCGCTCAGCACTTCAACAAGCTAAAGAGGACCTTCTGGAAGGGCGCGTTCCAGGCCCGCTCACGAGCCTGCGCCTAGTTGAACTCGCCAAAGTCAAGCGACACCGACTCACGCATGACAATCCCGATATCAACATAGAATTCCAGCGCCGTGCCAAAGAGCTGAACCGAACCAAGCCTGAAGTCGACAGGCTTCGCGCCAACCTAGAGAAGGAGCGGACCCGGAATAAGCGACTTGTCGCGGAACGAGATGGCCTCGACAAGCGCCTAAAGGCGTATGCGACCGCGCTCAACAACTTGCTCGACGAGAACTCTCGACTTCTCGAAACAGTGCAACGGCGCACCAATGTCACCAGTATTACGGCGGGACCTCGCCTGCGGTAGCCTCTGAGACAACCACTCGGATCTCTCAGATGAACCGCGTGCTAAATGTAGATGATTCAGGGTTGCGAATGGAGGTTATCGATGAATGAATCAGGCAACCATTCGGAACAGCTGCGCTCTCTACGGTCGGCCCAGCCGGCTCATTTGGAGAAAGCAGTTTCGACATTTGCCTCCTTGGGCTGGGCATTTTGCGGCAACTGGCATCATGACTCCACCGTGAAAATCCTGGATAGTATTGGACGCCGTGGAACCCCAGCAGATATAGACGCAGCGGTCACTCGAATGTGGAACGACGAAGGCAAATTTTGGCTAAAGCTTGCTCCGGCGCCAATCCGGCGGTGGGGCAATGCACATGTCCCTTTCAAAAACGTGCTCTGGCGACGCGTCGAGCTAATGGAGAAGGCCATTGAACTTCACTTCGCAGGAGAGTATGCAGCTTCGGTCCCCATTCTCATGTCCCAAATTGACGGACTCACACGAGATTTGGTGGGTCAAACATTCTTTCAGAACGTAACTGCTAAGAACCAGGAAAACTTCATTGACGACGAGTCGTTGGCAGGCATGCCCGGAAACCTCGTTGAGGTCCGCCGCGTTTTCAGCACTCCTTCGTACGAGACAACACGATCCGGGTCGATTTCCAGACACGGGGTGATGCACGGACGTGAATTGGACTACGACACGCTGGAAAATTCGACAAAGTGCATCGTTTTGCTTGCAGCCCTAGCGGAGTACCTTCCACCATTTGCTGATACGAAAGGATTCGAGGCCCTCGACGTGCACTCCTCAACCGCCGCCGGACTCTTGGGGGTCGACGACGAGGGGCGCCTTCTCGACGATCGGGATGTCCGTGAGTTCCAGGGATTCGCGTTCTATTTGGACATCGCTTACATGAATGCTCAGCTCACACCGACGCTGCACACCTTCGACCTTGATTATCAGGTGCGGAGCCTCGCGGCAAAACACCGGCTAGATCGAAAACAGATCTTCTACTTCCACGACGCCGCCGGGTGGTGGCTCTTCTACAAACTACCGAGCGGCCACTTCCTCGTCCTAGCAGAACGACCAAATACAAGCACAGAGAGCCGCAATCCTGATGCGTGGAGATGGGATGCCCACGAAGACCCCTCAGTTGCTCCTTGGCACAACGCACGGGGCTGGCAATCCGATGACGTTTACCCTCGCACATCGAACTGGGAACCTCTTCAAATAGGAACATGAGTCCTGCCTCTTCGGCTGGCAAGAATGGATCTACGTCCAGATCAAGCCCGTGTCTGGTCTACAGAGTTGAGGTCACCCTTCCGACGGGAATGACCGAGAGTGATTTTCCTGGGTTTTTAGATAAAACTGACATGGAAATTTAGAAGAATGAGAAGCTAGACCTATGGATTTCCTGTCGCTCGTCGTTGGGCCAGTTATTGCCGCCGTTCTCGTACTCATCGGCAACGCAGCATTCTTCCGGGTTCAAACTACCGCAAAAGTCAAGGAAGAGCTCCGGGCATTCGTACGAGAACTGCACCCCACGACAGTTGACTGGGTAGTCGACCTTGATCTCCTTCTTCGAGAGCTGAGGTCCAGGTCTGTCTCTGGCGAATCCTCGGATACTCAGACCAACTTTAGCCAAAAAGTTGAATCATCGTGGGAGGGCGACCTTGTGGGCCGAACAAGGAAAATCCGATACGGACACCCCGATCCAGACGTGAGGACTGCCGCGGAAGACTTTGAAAATGCCTTCATTCCCCTTGTGGTCAGTGCACGAACTACCGATGACCAACGACGTTCTTCTGGCTGGGCCCTGCTTACGGCTCAGGAATATCAAGACCTCCTGGATCCGGCGGAAATCGCACTCGAGCAACTGAGAGCTACCGTTTACGAGGCCCCCCGGCGAGATGTCCCCAAGAACTCATACGATGGATCGACTGGCCCCAGCCGAAGTGCACGCGAACGCCTTCGAGCCAAACTCGACACTGCTAATAACACAGAGTGAAATTCCCCTACTGGCAGACTTTTCGTCTGGCTGGCGAAGCTGTCGGGAGACGGAACACCACGGGAATTCTGGCCTAATTTCGAGTGAGGGCCTTGAGTATGGCGCTGATGCTGTCGGGAAAACGCGTTCGGATTTCCGCGGTCATTGGCCAATTGAGCAGGCTTTTGCCTGGGGTGGTGTCCATCAAATGAGACCGTCCTGAAGGTCAGCTATGGGCACTTTCTCATGGCCGCTGACAGGCATCGTCCTGCCGCAAGATCTAGACAAGGGCACCACAGAGCACAGCACGAGAACCTTTATCAAGAAATCTTGATAAAGCCAGATAAATTCAGATTCTTTATTGTAGAAGCTCACGCTGGCTGTCACCAGCGGATCGCCATGAACTGCGAGCAGGATCGACGCTGGATACCCGGAATTGTCACGTTCATGTTATTTCCCTTCGATGCACATCATCGCTGATGTAGACGGAGCAGTCCTGTTCGAGTTACTCCCCGCTCCAACTGCCACGCTGACGCACTACTACACGTCTTCGAGGAATGTGACGAATTGTTCAACGCCTACAGAGACCAACGATAGATTCCAAAACCGAGAACCGGGAATTGCCTCGGTGTTCCCCACGATGAAACGGACGTTTTGCCAGACAGGCAGCTTGGCCAGGATCAGTTGCCGATGATGCCCTTACACGAAGCTTTAGCGGGAGCTGTCTGTCGCGTCAGTATTCTCAGCCAACGGTGGGTCTTGGCAGATGAGGGTGCGCACGAGCAGAGTAGATATGAGTTCGTCCGTAATCTTCCCGATCTTGCGGACGTTGGCCGGATGCAGGGCAAGAGGGTACAGCTTCTCTTTGACTTGCGTCGCATCTACGATCTGCCGTTCATCGGCCACGAGCGCCTCGAAACGAACATCGACGAGGCGGTCGATGACCGCTGTGATTTCGTTCTTCGATAGGGGGTCAAACTTGATCAGTGCGTCAAACCTTGAGTAGAGAGCATCACCTAGCGCGTCTCGTATTTCCTTCTCGGAATCGTAGTTCGATGTGCAGATGATGAGCGAGCGGCCAACATCTACTCTGTAGTTTTTGTCTTGGAACACTCCGCCATCGAAGAACTGGTAAAAGGCGCTGTGGAAGACTGAGGCTGCTTTATCGAATTCATCAATGAGTACGACGCCCGACTCCCGATCGAGCAAGTCATGAGCAAATGACGGTTCCGAGTGTCCCCCACCGAACAGATACGAGGCAAATTTTTCGTTGTGAAACATCGAGAATTGCTTGCGCATAAGTGCGCCACCGAGGAGTCCGTTGATGAACTTGGCAGTCTCTGTCTTTCCGACACCTGATGGGCCATAGAACATTATGACTACCGGCTTGGTGCGCGCGCTTCGAGTCAGCGGATAGAGCGCCGCCAAGAGCGACTCCTTGACATTCTCCTGGCCGATTAGGTGCTGGGCAAATTGATCGCGGAACTGTACGAGTGTGCTGCGCGTGATCGCAGGATAGTCATAAGAAACGACCTCGAGAGTGCTCGAGTAGATCCGTTTGAGGTGCTCATGCACCTGCTCTGGGGGATTGTGGAGGTGCAATTCTTTCGGATTGTGTACCTGCACCAATCCCGGGAAGTTAGTGATGGCATGTTCCTGCAAACTGGCATAGTCGCCTGACTCTGCGATCAAGCGCTTCGGACGCTTGCGTTTAGGTTTGGATCTGTCCTCGTTGCTGCTGTCTTCCGGCAGGACGACTCGTAGCTGGCGTAGATTCTCCTCGCGTGCAAATACGGCCTCTAGGAGGCCTTCCTTCTTCTTCTTGCCCACGCATTGCTCGAACCACGACAGCGGACCGAAGTAGATGGTGACTTTGACGTCATTCGCCATACTCGACCCCTGCCAGGAGAACGTCGTAGACATCGAGGCGGTCGTCATGATTGATCTCGACGCCATCAATTAGATCCCGGACGCTTACAGGGTTCTCGTCGGCATTTGGGGCCATCTCCGCTGCCATTGTAAGACTGGCCTCGTCAGCCTTGCCAACAAGGATGCCATGGAATACGAGTTGCATTCGCCCCAAATCGGCTAGTCCATAGTTGTTTCGGAACGCTCGAATGTTGAAGCGCAGGATGCATTTGTTTCCGCTTGGGTCTTCACCGACGAGCTCGTAGTATCCCTTCGCGGCTTCAAGCGCATCATCCAATCCAGCCAGGTTGATGGGGAGATCATCCATTTTCAGCATGGCCATATACGGTGTGAACATCTTCATGAACGCCGCGGAGTCTTTGCGCGCTACTACCCGTAGATCTGCAAGCCGTTTGACTCCCTTGTACTCCTCGACTCTGGCAAGGTAGTCCGTAAGGATGGTGTTCGACAGCGTCTTGTTGAAAATGCTTCGTCCGAGACTTGAAGCGCTCATGCCGGCGCTGGCTTCAGCGCTTCCTCCGAAGAAGGGAAGCCAGTTGAATTTGGCGGCCAGCCCGGCCGCTGCTTCACTGTGGAGGTCAGTAGCACGTTCCTTGACTTGCTCGGTCGTCGACGCAGTCTTACCTCCAGCTAAAACATCTAGCAGGTCCGAGGTAGATTCTTCATCGAAGTAGACGATCTTGATGAACGACGTGCCGGAGCTCTGTTGACGTCTAGTCATTGTTGTGATTCCGCTACCCATCTTATTTTCCGTCCGCCGACCTGCCAGGATCGAAAGCACGGCCTAGTTCCGCTCTGCCTTTGGGTTCACTTTATCGCGATGCAACTGGGATCTGAGTTGTTGACAATGATCCGACATTCGGAACCGGTCGAGATCAGGGCACGGCGCCGCTTTCACTAGGGATTCCTATCCTGCCGGAGCCCGAATAGTCGTCTGTTTGGTGTGGCATGGGCGCACCAAAATCGATCTCGGGCGGCCACCCCAATTTGCCTTCCAATATTCTGGGATGATGTCTAGCATGATTCAGTTGCTTGGAACAAAATCGCTGCGCGCCCTACAGTTTGTACAAACGCTAAACGAACACGGCATAGAACCTACGAGCGCAGACGCCAATGCATTCATTGAAGCCAGGACAACCAATGACTTTGACCCGATTGCGGCTGAGTATTTTGTGTCGACATTGACCTACCTGCTTCAGTCACGGCTTCTGAAGGAATTTGATAGGAGGCTGACACTAAGCCCAGCGGGCAAAGCAATCCTTCAATCAGAAGGCCTTGCGGACAGTGCTAGTAAGCCGACGCCACCAGTTGAAGTCGTGGGACGTATGACAGACCCCTTGGTCTATGCTGAGCTACTTACACGCATAAACGACGTTCCTGATTCGATGGTGATCGACCCTTATCTGCATCCTCGCGACCTGTTGACGTTGCTCCAGCTACCAACGATCCATCGATTCCTGACGCGCGACCACGATGCAGGCGGCATGAACAAGCACGACCGCAGGCAGAAGTTTAGGATTGCCTTGGGGGCGCGGCCAGACAGAGAACTACGGTTCATCGCCAATGGGTCCAAAGAACTACACGACCGGCTAGTTATTCCCCAAAAGGGCGGAGAAGCCCTGCTGATAGGTACTTCGCTCGGGGGCACGCAAATCACTGTCGTTACGCGGTTAGGAACTGGTGCGACCCATGCCCTTCGCGATCACTACAACACTCTGTGGGATTCCAGCTCAACGGTGGAACCAATTCAGCGTGAGACCGGCGAGTAGTTTGAAACCGTAGGTGAATAAGGCGCCCTATTTCGTCGAACACAAATAGAGTGACTTGGAACCAGAGGGAGTCTCTACATCAGCAGCATGTGCCGTAACAGGGAGGCTACCGAACCTCCTTGATGATGCCGCTCCAGGATCCACTTTCAAGATCCGAGTGGCAGCTGAGATCTGCATCAGATCTCGCCGCGTACCATCCTGCTTTTACAAACGACAACGGAAACAGCACCAGATGTAGGTTCTTGCGCTGACTGTCAGTCCTCTAGATTTCGTGTTAATGGGCAGAAAATAGCTGGGAGGGACGTGCCGGGGGCTCAGTCTTTGGATCCATCCGGCATATTCTCGAGGGTTCATCGGGGCGTGGATTCCCGCTTTGGATGTCATCTACCTCAGGTTCGTGATGCTGGTGAGTGTTCTCTTGTAGTCTTCGGTCATGAATTTAGAAGACCGTATCAAGGGGCTTGGCCACCAATTAGACACAGGCAGATATGTCACGTGGCATCGAGACGAGTTGGAATTGCGGAGTTTTCTCCTCGCCAGCTCTGAAGGGATGACCTCCTGGTTCAAGGGACAGGAGGAAGCTGCCACAATCGAAGTTCAAGGCACATTTGATCCTCAGGCATCACACGGGGACGAGGGCTACAACCTCTTCATGGATCGCGTAGGTATTTTCTGGGAGCAGTATTGGTATCAGCTGGCTGCAGCCGTGATCAAGGATTCATTCACGCTGTATGAGGTGTTCCTAGAAGAGTCCGCTCACGAGACGCTGCGCTGGTATGGCGCGGGACTCCTGAAACAGGCAACTGAAGATTCGTGGCGTGCCAACGAGTGCGAAGACTTCTACAAGGCCTACCTCGGCGTAGATATCAAGCACGAGGACATCGATGATATCCGGTGGATTCGCAATAAGCTCTCGCACCTTCGGGACTCCCTACGTACCACCGCCGGCAAATCGGAGTTCGAAGAGAAAATTCAGTCACTGGGTATAGGTGCAGACGCCACGGAGAGCGAGAAGGAACTTGGACTTCCCCATTACGACTATGGAAGGGATCTTGCGCTCGGTAGCTCGCTGTCCCTGACGCCGCTGGAGGCCTGGCGCATTCTGGACATCCTGAGAATGCATATCGAACGACTCACGCAATTCCTGAATAAGCTCCAGTATGGGCGGTATACAACGCAAGCCTTGGCTGATCTAAGCGAAGGCTGGGTTCTTAAGGAAAAAGACCGGAAAATCCTGCGCGTTCCGAATCCTGAGCCAAAGGTGAATGTCGGTTCCCGGGCAGTTTGACCCCTCACCTAGAATTTGAGAATGTCAGGAGCTCTCAAGCTTAGTTTCACCAATCTGCGATTAATATCGCCCGCTTTAGTGGCTCTTCGGGATTGGTCTCATTCAGGTCCCAAGCACACGACAGGCGCAGTTTTTGAGTAGACGATTTTCAATAGTCATGTATTCTCGTGTGAAACACGGCACATGGGGGAATGATGAAATTTGCACGGGTTCGGTTCAGCGCAGGATTGATGGCCACGGCTCTTCTGCTGGCAGGATGCTCAGGACAGGCAGGAATCAAGGCACTCGACCGCGATGCCACAGCAGATGATGTACTGCCGGCGTTCGTTATCGTGCCCGAACCAGCCAACGCCGAAACTGCTCGTCTATTGGCAACCCGTAACGGGATCCAGTATTTTGCTGTGCAAAGCGATGATTTGAAGACGGCTTGTCTCGCAGTCGTTCAAGGGGATGAATCGACCTCATGGCAAATGGGCTGCGGGCAGAATAATGGGTCCGGGAAAATTCTCGATCTGCAAGGAGCCGGCTCGCTATCGGCATCGCTTTGGGCGGATGGTTCTGACACGGGAACGATTGAACCTGGCTGGATCAAGCTTACGGACAACGTTCTCGTTCCTAGTGGGAAATCAAAGTAGTGTCCCGATGCTTGAAATCATCGTATTGTACGCATTTACATTGCTGCCCCGTAGAGCTCACCATTAGGGCGGGGCAGCAAGTGTCTGCGCAGACTGTAAGGCCTCGCTTGGTTATGCGTATTTGGGCCCTTCGCAGGGGGCTGGTCTCTCCTTTTTGCTTGTAACAAGGTTCATCGTGTGCGTTAGCGAGAGATGAGTTTTCCCTTCGCCGCAGCCTTCTGAGGCGCATTGGCCTTGACCTTGTTCACGGTCTTGCCCTTGCCGGCAGCGGCGTGGGCTATCGGGAATTTCTGTTGCCCTTGGGCGAACTGCAAGGCCGCGACGCCTTCCTCACCGCCAACACCAGCGCGCATGCGCGCCACGAGCTCTTCCTGTCGATCGGCGGCAAGATGGGCAGTCTCCGCTTGCCCTAGCAGGCGCATTCCGGCGGCGTCGTCTTTCCGGGCAGTGCCTGCGGCATTGGCGCTGTTCTCGTAGGCCTGGTCAATTTCGGGGGACTCGGCCAAGAACGTATCCCGGTACCATGCCTCCTCTGCGGGGCTGGGCCCGGATGCAAGCGCTTTGTCCTCCTCAATGCGCTCAGCACGGGCGTCGGCAAACTCTGCTGCGGCGGCGTTTTCCAGACCGTGGGCCTGGCCCCGGGTAGCTTTCGCCTCTGCTGCGGCAGCCCCCAGTCCCACGGTGGGAGCAGTTTCCTGACCGGTGGCTTTCTTCCATTCCTTGATAAAGGTCTTCTCGTGCTGAAGCTCATCTTTCGTCGAATCAATGTAGCGGACACTGTTCTCGAACTTGCGCAACAATTCAGGGTTGACCTGGGCGAAATACTCCTTGGCTTCCTTGAGTTCTGACTTGCGTAGATCCATCTCGGATATGGCAGGTACGGCCGCAACCGCCGCCCCTGCAGGAACCAACTGTACGAGTGCTTCCGCGTCCAGACCGAAGCGCGTAGCGGCCTGTTCCAAGATCATTGTCTCGGCGGCGGCCGCTGCGGGGTCATGCGCTGACCAGGCAGAGGCAACCCGATAGGCTTCAGCTAACTCGGAGGGTTTTGCCTGATCCCACCACGTCTTCTGGGCGGTCGGTTTTAGCACTGACAAGGCAGTACGCTTCTCGGTGTCAAAGGCCAACTGCAAACGGCTCGCTTCACGCTCGGAAAGCACGGCCTTGTTCCTGAGCTGGTTCTCCCACACTCGGGAGATCTCGCGGCCAATCTGTGATGAGAGCACCATTCCGTGCTGGAACAGTTCCTCAAATCCATCATCAATGTGAATCGTCCCGGGTTTTGTGCCGTTTTCTATTGAGAGAATGGATAGCATGCCCAAGCAGTACACCCCTGAAGTTAAGAGCCGTGCCGTGTCCTA
>NZ_JBFBLV010000026.1:55261-58768 GCF_040686835.1 Specibacter sp. NPDC078692 | reverse complement strand
TCGGCGCCAATGAACGCGTTGACCTCGCCAAAGACATCGGCAAAACGCGGGGCGCCGGCGACGTCGTCGGGGGTGATGCCGTGAATGGTGATGTTGCGCGAATCAAAGTGGTCGTGCCCCTCCGGCGGGCGCATGAGCCAATAGCCTTCCTCGACAATCACCCCGCCACGGACCCTTGTGAGGCCAACGGAGCAGGGCGATCCCCTAAATCCGTTGGCGGTTTCAAAATCAATTGCTGTAAAGTCCAAAGCCACGCTTCAAGGCTACCCCCGGGCGCCCACAGCCACCGCACTGGTGAGCCGGATCTCACATGGTTTTCCGCCCGAGCTCCCCCAAGGAAAAGCTGAGGCACGACGCCGGACGGTTGGGTCCGACGTCGCGCCTCACTCTATCGATGCGGTGGGGGTTCGGGAGATCGCTAAGGTGTAGCCCGGCGCAAGGTCAAGTAGGCGGCGACGCCCAGCACAATCACCAGGACCAAGGCCAAGGCGCCGATTGTGAGCGGGGTAAGCGCAACAATCCAGGCGCCAACCGCCGGCCACCAGCCCTGCAGGGTAATAAGGGCAACGGCACCCACCAGCAGCACGGCCGCCGAGAGCGTCATGACAAGCACTCCGGTGGCCTGCCAGCGCTTGTAGACCGTGGCCGCCCAGAAGCCCAGCAGGAACAAGAACATCATGAGCACAAAGTAGAAGAACCATTGGATGAACCAAGACCTTTCGGCGACCCATTCAATGGCGAACATCTGGCCCTGCAAACCCCAGCCCTTGGTGGCCTTCTCGATGATCCCAAGGACCACGTAGAGGGCGGAGATGGCGGCCGCGAGCACCGTGAACAGTCCCACCGTGCCGAGGAAGAAGCTGCGCCGGCTCACACTTAGCCCCTGGGAGAACGGGAAACTCAACGTCAGCGACTGGATACCCAGACCAAAGAAATACCACATGACTGCCTGACCGGCACCGGAGTACTTCACATCCACGGAATTCGGAATCAGCGCCCAAATGACGGTACTGAGCAGGAACGAGCTGGCTATGATGACAGCCGGTATGCCCAGAAATGTCCATTTGCTGATGAGTTGCATTCTGGCAACCGCCAGGGCACGGTGTCCGGCATTGCGGTTCACCGTGGTGTTTGCGGCGTTCAATGTTGCGCTCATCATCTTGCTCCCGTCCGGGTTGGGGTGCCGGCGGGTTTCACCGGTTCCGCGCCGTCGGCCGCGCGCTCAAGGGGAGCTTCGGCGTCGAGCGTCTTTCTAATGACATATTGCTGCAGCGAGACCGGGCCCACTTCCAGCCCTAGCTCCTGCGCCTCGCGGCGTTCGGCGGTACTTAGCGTTCCCTCGATGGTCAGCGAAAGCAGTGCGCCGACGTTTTCGCGGTGCAGGATGGTCCGCCCGGCGGCAAAGGACTCCACACGCGCACTGGCCCCTGCCACATTGACCGCCGAACCTCGGATGTTCTCCGCGTCGTCGTCGATCAGGATGCGGCCCTTGTCGATGATGATGACGTGCTCGAGCAGGTTCGCTACCTCGTCGATCAGGTGCGAGGACAGCACAATGGTGCGCGGGAACTGCGCATAATCGGCGAGTAACCGGTCGTAGAATAGCTGGCGGGCTACCGCGTCAAGCCCCAGATACGGCTCGTCAAAGAACGTCAGCTCGGCACGGGAAGCCAAACCGATGATGACCCCCACCGCCGAAAGCTGACCGCGGGAGAGCTTCTTGATCCGCCGTTTCATGGGCAGCTGGAATTCCTCCGCAAGACTCAACGCCATGGCGTGGTCCCAGTTCTTGTAGAACAGGGCAGCCGCCTTGAACGCGTGCACCGGTTTGAAGTCATCCGGGTACTTTTGAGACTCTCGGATGAAGCAGATGCGGCTGAGCACCTTTTCATTTTCGTAAGGGTGTTCACCGAAGACCTGAACCTCGCCCGAGCTGGCAAAGCCCTGTGCGGTCAGGATGGACATGAGCGTGGTTTTGCCAGCACCATTGCGGCCCAGCAATCCGTAGATCTTGTCCCGTTCCAAGGTGAGGTTGACGCCGTCGAGCGCCGTGACGTCCCGGTACCTCCGGGAGAGGTTCTGCACTTGAACGATGGGACTGCTCATAGCGCGCCTTCTTTCTCGGTAACTACTGCGTTTTCCACGTCCGCGGTCGATTCACGGGCCATCATGGCCAGCAGCTGCTCGGAGTCGATGCCCAGTTTTCGAGCTTCCCGGGCCAGCGGGCGGACGAATTGTTCATAAAAATCCTCCCGACGTCGCCCCACCAGGACGGCCCGGGAACCAGTGGCAACAAACATGCCAATTCCCCGTTTCTTATAAAGGATTCCGTCATCTACCAGCCGGTTCACGCCCTTGGCTGCCGTGGCCGGATTGATCCTATGGAAGGCGGCAAATTCATTCGTGGAGGGAACCTGCGCCTCTTCTAGCAAGATGCCGTCCACAATGTCGTTTTCGATCATCCGGGCGATCTGCATAAAGATCGGCCTACTGTCATCGATCACCTGCAACCACCTCCCCTGTTGCCGACAGTCACATAAGCCTCGTCGGTTCATTACTCATGTAACTAACCATATAACCTTAGTAGTCCATGTCAACCCTCAATATCCTCCTGTGGGTGGAGAGAACTCACAGAGAAGTGCCGTAATCTTGGAGTGTGATACTAACTGCTTTGAATGACTCTGCCCTGCCAGCTCTCGTGGGCCACGGGGCCGTTCCCTCCCTCGCCATCCTGCCTGACTGGCTGGACCCCATGCAGATTCTGGACAAGCCAGCCATGGGCTTTTGGGTCGTGATCATCGCTTGCGCCATCATTTTCGCCGAGACAGGCCTGCTGGTGGGATTCTTCCTGCCCGGCGACTCACTGCTTTTCACCGCAGGGCTGCTGGTCAGCACGGGCGCTATGCCAGTTAACATCTGGGTGTTGATGGCAATGCTGATTGTCTCCGGTTTCCTCGGCGATCGATTGGGGTATTACATCGGATATAAAGCCGGCCCCGCCATCTTCAACAAGCCTGACTCCCGGTTCTTCAAGAAGGAATACGTCGACAACGCCCACGCCTTCTTTGAACGGCACGGCGGCAAGGCACTGGTCTTGGCCCGTTTCGTCCCGATCATGCGCACCTTTGTCCCCGTCATTGTGGGCGTGGCCAAAATGGACATGCGCAAGTTCCTGTTGTTCAACGCCCTTGGCGCCGTGCTGTGGGCAGGCGGAGTCACCTACTTGGGTTACTTCCTGGGCAACAAGGTGCCCTGGGTGCGCGACAACCTCGACGTCATCTTCATCAGCATCGTCGCCATCTCGGTCATCCCGATCGGCATCGAGTTCCTGAAGGCCATGAGCAAGCAGCGTAAAAAGAAGGCCTCGGAGGCGTAAAACATCTCTGCTGGCTTCCCGCACCGAAGCCATTCTTGCGCCGAAAGGGGAGTAGTGGGGGGTGGTGTTGTTGTTGGATGTGTTATAATAGACCGGAGATTTTTATGTGGTGGTGGGGGTATGAAAATTGT
>NZ_JBFBLV010000026.1:53637-55251 GCF_040686835.1 Specibacter sp. NPDC078692 | reverse complement strand
ACGGGCATGATCGGGACATAGTTGATTTCGGTGCCGGCGCGGTCGCCGTACATGGGGTCATCCGGAAGGTACTTGCAATGTTCTTCACGAACATTGTCAACTACTCCCCTTTCGATTTCGCGGGAGACGTGCAGTAACTACGTGGAGCTTAAGAAAGCGCCTTAACGATGTAGGGCAGCAACGCCCGGAAGGCGTTGCCCCGGTGACTGATGGCGTTCTTCTCCGCGCTGCTTAGCTCGGCGCAGGACTTATGCAGTCCCACCGGCTGCAGGATCGGGTCGTAACCGAAGCCACCCTCACCCCGAGGCTCAGGAAGCAAGGTTCCCTCAAGGGTCCCCTCCTCCACTATGTCCAAGGATCCGTCCGGGTTGGCCAGCGCCGCGGCACAGACAAAGCGCGCGCCACGGTGCTCAGGTGCAATATCCGAGAGCTGAGCCAAGAGCAGGTTCAAGTTCGCCGTGTCATCCCCGTGTGCGCCAGCCCAGCGCGCCGAGAAGATCCCCGGTGCTCCGCCCAGCACGTCCACGGCCAATCCTGAATCATCGGCAATAGCCAAAGCGCCGCTGAACTGGGCCACAGCGTGAGCCTTCAGCCGGGCATTCGCCGCGAAGGTGACACCTGTTTCGGCAACATCCGGGGCATCGATAGCTCCGGCGTCGAGCACTTCAGTGTCCACATCCAGACCAGGAATCTGGCCACGGAGCAGCTCGCGCAGCTCCCTTAGCTTGCCCTGGTTGTGGGTGGCGAGGACCAGTTTGGGCGCGCTCATTAGCTGCCGAGGGTCTCGCGCTGGATCTGGGCCAGCTGCGTGGTCCCGATCAGGGCCAGGTCCAGGAGCTGGTTGAGCTCGTCGCGATCGAACGGTGCGCCTTCTGCAGTGCCCTGGACCTCGACGAACTTGCCGGAGCCGGTGACAACGACGTTCATGTCGGTCTCGGCGCGGACGTCTTCAACGTAGGGCAGATCCAGCATCGGGACGCCGTCGATGATGCCAACAGAGATGGCGGAGACGGTGTCAATCAAGGGCTGAGCGTTCTTGGCGATCAGCTTGTTTTCCTTGGCGAACGCAATGGCGTCGGCCAGGGCCACGTAGGCGCCGGTGATGGCCGCCGTGCGGGTGCCGCCGTCAGCCTGGAGCACGTCACAGTCCAGCACAATGGTGTTTTCGCCGAGGGCCTTGGTATCGATGATGGAGCGCAGTGAGCGGCCGATCAGACGGGAGATCTCATGGGTGCGGCCACCGATCTTGCCCTTGACGGATTCGCGAGAGTTGCGGGTGTTCGTGGCGCGCGGGAGCATGGCGTATTCGGCCGTGACCCAGCCGGTGCCTTCGCCCTTGAGCCAGCGCGGCACGCCGGGGGTCAGGGAGGCGGTGCAGAGTACGCGGGTGTTGCCGAATTCGATCAGGGCCGAACCTTCGGCCTGCTTGGACCAGCCGCGAGTGATGGTGATGTCGCGAAGCTGGTCATTGGTGCGCCCGTCGGCGCGGAGTGTTTCAGATGAAGTCATGGGTATAAGCCTACCGGCCGAGGGGCCACAGCGTGGGCCCACGGCCGCGAGGGACCCGGCGCGAGCTTGCGAGCGGTGGGAGCGGCTGGGGAGCGCAGCGAGGTT
>NZ_JBFBLV010000026.1:0-53537 GCF_040686835.1 Specibacter sp. NPDC078692 | reverse complement strand
CTACCGGCCGAGGGGCCACAGCGTGGGCCCACGGCCGCGAGGGACCCGGCGCGAGCTTGCGAGCGGTGGGAGCGGCTGGGGAGCGCAGCGAGGTTGGGGAGGGCGGTAGGCGCTACCGGCCGAGGGGCCACAGCGTGGGCCCACGGCCGCGAGGGACCCGGCGCGAGCTTGCGAGCGGTGGGAGCGGCTGGGGAGCGCAGCGAGGTTGGGGAGGCCGGGAGGCGCTACCGGCCGAGGCGGGCGTTCTTTCTGCGAGCCAGCTTGTACTTCTTCTTCTCGTTGAAGAAAACGGCGGCTGGGCCCATGAAGCACAGGACCATGGCAGCGACGCCGAGGATGATCTGCAGCAGCGTCGCCACGTCTCCAGGAGTGCTGACGCCCATGTAGCGCGAGAATGAAATCAGCGCTAGTCCGGTTCCGGCAAGACGCGCCCAGCCCATTCCCTTCTTCAGGAACAGAGCAATCAGCACGTACAAGATGACTGCTGCCACGGCTACGACAATGGTGGTTCCCACGGTCGCTACGGACATCATCTCCAGCATGTCGGTGGTGATGTCCTCGACGCCTGTCGCCTCTAGCTTCGTGATCGTTTGCTCACGATAGGCATCGGAGCCGGCATGCAGAACCCCGAGGATAGCCGCGATGATTTGAGCAACGGCAGCACCTATCAGCATCAGGAAGATGGTGTTCATGACGGGCGGCGCAACGGGCGCGATGGGAGCCTGCGGGGGCCGCGCATCTTGACCGGCTCTGCCGTTGTTAGGCGTCCGTTTCTCGCGTGGCTTCTCACTCATGGCTGGCATTCTTGATCGGAGTTGAAGGGGATATTCGTTGCTGAACCGAACACCACTAGATCGTGTAGTGCACGCCCGCTACTGCCGCCGCCACATCTCCTGTGTACACTTCCCGGGCTTCGGCCACCACCGTATTGCTGTCGGTCCAGACCGGGATGTGGGTGAGGAGCAGGCGCTTCACATTCGCCCGTGCTGCAGCTTCTCCGGCACGCTTTCCGGTGAGGTGGACGTCCTTGATGTGGTCGTCACGCCCCTCTTCGAAGGCCGCCTCGCACAAGAAGAAGTCAGCGTTAAGGGCGGCATCTTCCAACCCCTGGCAGCTGTCGGTGTCCCCCGAATACGTCAGGACGGCCGTGCGGTTCATGCCGGTGCCGTCGTACTCGGTGACTTCCACGCGCAGCGCATAGGCCTCGGGAACGGGGTGGTTCACCGAGTAGGGCGTGACTTTGAAGGGGCCCACCGTGACGGCTTCGCGTTCCTGCCAGTTGATGAAGTCAAATTCTTCGCGCATGCCCGGATCTAGTTCCAGACCGTAGGCTGTGGCCAACCTATCGGCTGTCGCTGCCGGGCCCCACACTGGAATCCGTCCGCGGTGCCAGCCGTTCGGGCTCCACCGGACAGCCACGTGCAGGCCACACAGGTCCATGCAGTGGTCGGGGTGTAGATGGCTGAGGAAGATCGCGTCGATGTCCTCAAGATCCATGTACTTTTGAGCGGCCCCCAAGGCGCCGCTACCCAAATCAATGAGCACCCGCCACGGCCGAACGCCGTCGTGCGCTGTGAGCAGGTAACAAGACGCGGGCGACGCCGGACCGGGAAAGGACCCGCTGCATCCAACAATCGTCAACTTCATGTTCGCTCCCCCGTAACGTTTCCCGGAACAGCCAGTCTGCCCATGGAATCTTCCAAAACAAAATTTGAGTGCCGTGTGACCCCCGCACCGGACACATTTTGCCGGGCGGCGGCAATCATGTCGGGGGTGATTCGTGCCAGTGACGCTGTGGGGTAATGCGCTGAAACATGGCTGACCTGTTCCACGCCGCGCACCTCCGGGCCGAGGAAGCGCCGGGCGAGGACACCAAAACTGTTAGCGTCCCCGGTGGAGAGAAATTGGTGGGTCGGCGCAGACTCTGAAACACGTTCCAGATCGTGGTTCACCAGGGCCTTATAGACGTCCTTGGCGGTTTCCTCGGCACTGGAAACCAGTGTCACAGAATCCCCCATGACAAAGGAAATGACACCTGTCAGCAGCGGATAGTGGGTGCAACCCAGCACCAAGGTATCCACGCCGGCGTCCTTGAGAGGAGCCAAATACTCCTGCGCCGTGGTCAACAACTCTGGACCCGTAGTGATGCCAGATTCCACGAACCGAACAAAGTCGGGACATGCCACGGAGGTAATGGTGAGATCCGGTGCTGCAGCAAAAGTGTCGTTGTAAGCGCGCGAGCCCACCGTGGCGACGGTGCCAATGACTCCGACGTTCCCGGTCCTGGTGGCCGCAACAGCGCGGCGGACGGCAGGCTGAATGACCTCGATGACAGGAATGCCATAACGGGCCGTGTAGCGCTCCCGGGCATCGCGCAGCACCGCCGCGGAGGCCGAGTTGCACGCGATCACGAGGAGCTTGACGCCAGAATCGACCAGCTCATCCATGACCCCGAGCGCATTGGCCCGAACCTCGGCGATCGGTAGCGGACCATAAGGGCCCTTTGCCGTGTCCCCCACATACAGGATGGACTCGTTGGGCAGCTGATCAATGACCGCACGCGCCACAGTCAATCCGCCAACCCCGGAATCAAAAATTCCAATGGGCCGATCCGTCACGTCGCTGGCCCGGGGCCTCGCCACAGGTGTGTTCTGGGGATTGAGTGAATGTGTGCTCATGATCGATTCAACAATAGTTCGTTTGCCAGCCAGAGCGTATCAATTGCGCCCAACAACACAATTTTCTATTGCAGCCACAGGAGGCTACTTGCTCCGCGCCATCGCCGCCAGCATGGCTTGAACCAGACTTTCCTGGAGCCAGGAGACAAAGTTGTAGACCAGTGAAAGGTAACTTTCGACGTCGTCCGCCTCGCCCCAGTCTTGGACCTCGTGGATCCGGTCGGCATCCTCTTCGTCTCGGATCTCCAGCCGTTCGGCCAGCACCAGGCGGACGTCGTTTAAGGCCATGGCCCAGAGCTTGGCTGCTTCCTCGTTCAGGACCAACTTCTCGCTTTCCAGGCCCAAGGAGGCCGCACGGAGGGCGCCAATCTTGGTTTCCCGCAGCGAGCGTTCGGTGAGCTGACGGAACTCGAGGGCGGAGTCGGCGTCGTCCTTCACAGCGTCTGGAAGCAGCCGAAGGAGGGCGGGATCCACCGGCACGGAAACGTCCATGTCCAAGCCAATCAGGGCAGCCAAGGGGTCCTCATGCGCCGGGGTTTCCGGTTCGAGCATGGTGATGATGTCGGTGAAAAGTTTGCGAAGGAGGTCGCGTTCGGCAGGTTCTAAGAAACCGGTGATGCCGCGGCGGCCGGCGGAGAAGGCCTTAGCCACGGGGGCCGCCCTTCTGAACTGTCGCCCAGAGCCCAAAACCGTGCATGGCAACGGCGTGGGCTTCCATCTTTTCCTTGGCACCATGGGCCACGGCGGACTTGCCCTCGGTGTGGACCTCAAGCATTAATTTCGCCGCCTTTGCCTCTGAATAGCCAAAATAACTTTGGAAGACGTAACTGACGTAGCTCATCAAATTAACCGGGTCGTTCCACACGATTAATTCCCAGGGGATGTCCGGGGAGATGAGTTTGCGCGTTGATACTTCCCGGTCTGTTTCCGGGGCTGTGCTGACACTCATATGTCCATTCTAGTGTTGCCCCACTAAAGTGAATTCCGTGACTACTCCATCAAGCTGGGGCCAGCCCCGCACATCACTGTTTACGGATCACTACGAGCTGACCATGCTTCAAGCTGCTCTGCACTCCGGTGCCGCGCATCGCCGTAGCGTGTTCGAGGCGTTCGCCCGGCGCCTGCCCGACGGCCGCCGCTATGGCGTGGTGGGCGGAACAGGGCGCATCCTGGAGGGCTTGGAGCAGTTCCGCTTCGGTCCAGACGAGCTGAATTTCCTCGCCCAAAACAACGTTGTCAATGACGAAACTCTGTCTTGGCTGGCCGATTTCAAGTTCTCCGGCAGCATCTACGGTTATGCAGAGGGCGAACTTTATTTCCCGAATTCACCCATTTTGACCATTGAATCCACGTTTGCCGAAGCCTGCATCCTGGAAACCTATGTGCTGTCCATCTTGAATCACGATTCCGCCATTGCCTCGGCTGCCTCTCGCATGACAGGTGCCGCCGGCGCTCGTCCGTGCATTGAAATGGGTTCGCGGCGCACGCATGAAGAATCCGCTGTGGCTGCCTCGCGCGCCGCCGTGATTGCTGGCTTCCACAGCACCTCCAACCTTGAAGCCGGGTTGCGGTACGGCGTCCTCACCCAGGGCACCGCCGCGCACTCCTTCACCCTCCTGCACGACTCCGAGGAAGCGGCCTTCCGCGCCCAGATCGGTTCCATGGGCGCCGGCACCACGCTGTTGGTTGACACGTACGACGTCGAAACCGCCGTCCGCAAGGCCGTCGAGATAGCGGGCCCCGCCTTGGGCGGCGTGCGGTTGGATTCCGGCGATTTGCTAGCCCAGGCGCGGGACGTTCGGGCCTTGCTGGATTCGCTCGGCAACACGAACACGCGCATCACCGTCACCTCGGATTTGGATGAGTTTGCCATCGCAGCACTGGCCGCCGCACCTGTGGACTCCTACGGCGTGGGTACCTCCTTGGTCACCGGATCTGGCGCCCCTACGGCGTCGATGGTCTACAAATTGGTCTCCCGCGAAGGTGATGACGGCGAATTCGTCTCGGTTGCCAAGGCCGCCAAGGGCAAGGCCAGTGTTGGCGGGCGCAAGTACGCCACCCGCCGCCTGAACGAATCTGGCACCGCGACTGCTGAAGTGGTGGGCATTGGCCACCACCCAGAGGCGGACGCCAATGACCGCCCCCTGCTGGCTCAATTCATGAGCGACGGCGTGCTGGCCCCAGGTTGGACCGGGGCCGAAGGTGTAGAGCGAGCCACTGCGCGCCATGCCGCATCCATGGCAGAAATGCCCGGAGCAGCGCGACGGCTGCAGCGCGGGGAGCCTGTCATCCCCACCGAATACGAACAAGCAATTGCAGTAGCGAAGTAAAGGAAACTCCATGGCCAAGGCTCTCATCATTGTTGACGTGCAGAACGATTTCTGCGAAGGCGGTTCACTGGCCGTCACCGGCGGGGCCGATCTCGCCACCGAGATCAGCGAACTGCTCTCCGAGGCAACGGACTTCGATTTCATCGTGGCGACTCAGGACTGGCATATCGATCCGGGCACGCATTTCTCCGAGACCCCGGACTATGTCAAGAGCTGGCCGGTGCACTGTGTGGCAGGTTCAAAGGGCGCAGCTTTGCACCGTAATCTGGACACCGAGGACATTGACGCTTACTTCCGCAAGGGCAAGTACGACGCCGCCTACTCGGGCTTCGACGGACTTCTCGCACCCGAAGACGAGGTCGCCGTGGGCGAACGCGAGGCCCACGAATCGGTGGATGAGGACGGCGACGCCCCGATCAGTTTGGATGACTGGTTGCGCGAGAACGACGTCGACGATGTCGTCATCGTCGGCATCGCCACCGACCACTGCGTCCGCGCAACCGCCTTGGACGCCATCAATGCCGGTTACAACACCACCGTGCTGCGTGACTACGTCGCCGGCGTTGACGAAGACGCCAGCGAAGAAGCCCTCGAAGAACTCGAAGACGCGGGCGTAGAGGTTAAATAGGCTCATGCAACGACTGATCGGTAGTTAGCCACCAAAAAGGCGTTCTAACTACCGATCTCGGGGCTAACCCCAGCCCAAGTGAGAATCCAGGCCCCCAACTGAGAGGACAGGGGACTATTTGCGCCCGATGAACCAGTCTTGGAGTTTCTTCAACCGCGTCTGCAGCTGTTCTTCATTGGCCTGGGCCACGGCGGGACCGCCGCACATGCGGCGCAGTTCGCTGTGCACCATGCCGTGGGGCATGCCGGAACGGGCGCTCCACGCCGACACGTTCTTCGCCAGCTCTCCACGCAGATCCATCAACATGCGGTGATCAATCAGCGGCGGGGCTTCAGGCTCAGCCGCCGGGGCCTTCTTGCGCTTGCGCGTTTGCTGATCGGCCTGACGCTGGCGCAGCAACAGTCCCATCTGATCGGCGTCGAGCAGCCCGGGAATACCCAGGAAATCCAGCTCGTCTTCGCTGCCAATAGCACCGCCGGTGCCGAATTCACCGCCGTCGAACAACACGCGGTCAAAGGACGCCTGAGACTCCAGGGCTTCGAACTTGAATTTCTCCAGTGTGTCAGAGGCCTTTTCCTCGCGGTTGGCCTCCTCCATCTCATCGTCTTCCTCCATGAATCCGTCGGGATCCTTGTCGGGACGGTCAAGTGCATGGTCGCGCTCAAGCTCTAGCTGGTTAGCGAGCTCCATCAGGTTCGGTACCGACGGCAGGAAGATCGACGCCGTCTCTCCCCTTTTGCGGGCACGCACAAAACGGCCCACGGCCTGAGCAAAGAACAACGGTGTCGCCGTCGATGTCGCATACACGCCAACAGCCAGACGTGGCACGTCAACACCTTCAGAGACCATGCGCACCGCCACCATCCAGCGGTTATCGCCAGCCGAGTAGGCATCGATCTTGTCTGAGGCTTTGGCATCGTCAGAGAGGATTACCGTGGGAGACTCGCCCGTGATCTTCTTGATCTCGGCGGCGTAGGCACGCGCATCCTCGTGATCCGTGGCGATCACCATCGCGCCAGCATCTGGAACAGCCCGGCGTACTTCGGTGAGCCGCTTGTCGGCAGCGGCCAGAACGGCCGGGATCCACTGTCCCTCAGGGTTCAGCGCGGTCCGCCAGGCATGAGCGGTAACGTCCTTGGTCACGGCTTCGCCCAACGTGGCGGCCATTTCCTCGCCAGCACTGGTGCGCCACCGCATCTGACCCGAATACGCCATAAACATGACGGGCCGGACCACATGGTCCTTGAGCGCCTCGCCGTAACCGTAGGTGTAATCGGCTTTTGAGCGGCGGATGCCGTCCTTGTCCTCGGCGTATTCAACGAACGGAATAGCGGCCGTGTCGGATCGGAACGGGGTACCTGTCAGGGCAAGCCGGCGAGCCGCAGGATCGAAGGCCTCACGGATACCATCACCCCAAGACAACGCGTCACCACCGTGGTGAATTTCGTCCATGATGACAAGAGTTTTGGCGGCCTCGGTCTTGGCCCGGTGCAACAGCGGCTTACTGGCCACCTGTGCGTACGTCACGGCCACCCCAATGAAACCCTTGCCGTGGCGGCCGTCGGCATTCTTGAAGTTGGGGTCAATGGCGATCCCCACCTTCGCCGCGGCATCAGCCCACTGACGCTTAAGGTGGTCAGTGGGGGTGACAATGGTGACCCGGTTGATCATCCCGCGGGCAATCAGCTGGGTCGCGATATGCAGGGCAAAAGTCGTTTTACCTGCACCCGGTGTTGCCACCGCCAAGAAGTCCTTCGGGTTATCACTGAAGTACTTCTCCATGGCTTCGGACTGCCAGGCACGCAGCTTTTGGGCCGTGCCCCACGCCGCGCGCTCAGGATAAGCCGGAGGCAGCGACGGGCCACCAAACAATGTCTCCGTCACGAAATCTCCGCCATCCTTGTCACAGTCACACTTTCACGCTTCCGCACCCAATTCCGGGCACGGCCAATCAACGGCTTTTCGCCGGTAACATCAAAAATTACGAACCCCAGTTACTTCTTGGGTTTCTTCGGGCCCTTGCCCTTGCCGCCCTCAGGCCGCAGTCCGTCATAGACTTCTTTGCATTCGGGGCAGACAGGGAACTTCTGCGGATCCCGTCCAGGCGTCCACACCTTACCGCAGAGTGCGATCACTGGCTCGCCCGTCATGGCCGATTCCATGATCTTTTCCTTGCGCACATAGTGTGCGAACCGTTCGCTGTCGCCCGGTTCTACTTCTTGGCGCAATTCCTCGCGCTCAATAACGGCCGTTGAGCCACCAGTCTGACCGGGGCTGTGCAGGGGATCATTTTCGAAAGGATCTGGAGGCAAACTCATGAGACAAGTCTACCGTGTTCGCGTCCGCGACTCACCGAGGCACCAACTTTCCTGAAGGTGATTTCACTCCCCGCCAGGTGAGATAGCGTTGCCAAAAACACTGCATAAGGTGCGCTAGCGTCCTTTAAAACGGGCGACGGCGGGAGCCCACCTTTGATTCTCAGGTGGGCTCCCGCCGTCGAAAGTCTTTTTAGACGCCTTGCCAAGCAGGCTTGTTCTCGTAAGCGTGGCGGTAGCTGGCTGCACCGGCAAGCTTGGACGCCGCTGCCTCATCAATGATGACGGTGGCACGCGGGTGGAACTGCAGGATCGAGGCGGGGCACGATGCCGAGAGCGGACCCTCGACAAAATCGCGCACAGCGTCTGCCTTGCCAGCGCCGAAGGCAACCAAAACCAGGTGGCGGGCGTCCATGATGGTGCCCAGACCCTGGGTCACCACGTGGTGGGGCACCTGATCGATGTTGTCGAAGAAGCGCGCGTTGTCCTGGCGGGTCTGCTCGGCCAAGGTCTTGATGCGCGTGCGCGAAGCCAGCGAGGAACCCGGTTCGTTGAAACCGATGTGGCCGTTGGTGCCAACGCCCAGGATCTGCAGGTCAATGCCGCCGGCTGCGGCAATCGCATCCTCGTAGGACTGGCAGGCAGCTGCAACATCGTAGCTGGCTCCGTCCGGGCCGTGCACGTTCTCAGGGGAAACGTCTACACGGTTGGTGAATTCGCGGCGGATGACTTCGCGGTAGGACTCGTAGTGACCAACAGGCAAACCCACATACTCATCCAGCGCAAAACCGCTGACGCCTTCAAAGCTCAAGCCTGCCTCGTGGCGGCGGGCCAACTCGTCATAGATGGGCAGCGGGGAGGAACCTGTGGCCAGACCAATAACAGCGTTGGGCTTGTTGCGCACCAAAGCCTCGATCGAGTCGGCGGCAAGCGCCCCAATTTCCTTGCTGCTCGGGAGGATGATGACCTCCATGAAACACGCTTCCTTTCGCTGCCGCCCGGTAGGCGGCCCATGGCTTAATGCAGGGGCAAACACGTACAGCAGCGCCCCGTCGATACCGGCCGCACGCGGCGGTGGACAGGGCGCTATTGCCATGCATCTGCTGTGTAGCTCTAACCTTATCCAGAGTCAGCGGTGGACAGAAACGGTCTGCAATAACTCTGGCCCGCGATTGTTATATTGCTTCGCCCCGAAACGGATGCCAAGGAACACGTACAGTGCGCCCAGGCCAACACCGGCAGCCAATGCCAACCAGGCAAAGAGTGCCAGCTGAGTCACCGCACCAATGATGATCAGCACGATAACAGGGACCGCAAGAAGACCCGCTCCGCCAAATCCTGCAAGCTGGATGATTAGCGTGGAGAAGTTATTGCCCGGTTTGGATTTCATGGGGCTCTCCCCCGGCAATGGCACCACCATGGTGAACCTCGAGGAGAACACACTGGCCAGCCCCAGACCTGCACCTGCGGCACCCATTAACATGCCAAGCGCCGCCGGCAAGATCTGCCAGTCTCCAGCAACCACCGACCCGGCCACGGCAAAGAGCAGTCCCAGCGGCAGTGCCAATACGGCCGCCGCCATGACGCGTCCAGTTCTATCTGCCTTGCCGGAAACCCCTGTGGCCAGGTGCAGCGCAAAGGCGGTGTTGTCGTAGGAGATATCAGCCGAGATACTCCAAGCCACCATGAACGCCGCAAACGCTCCACCGTAACTAAGGATCGGCCCTACAGCTTCAAGTCCAGCAGTCTGTGTGCCACCAAACACCATGACCAGCGGAATCAACGGCGCAATGAGAAGCCCGGCGCTGTAGCGCGGATCCCGGAACCAATACGTGAGGCAACGCGCGGCAACGGCCCCTGTGGGGGTCTGCGGGAAAAGGGCAAAGAAGCCCAGCTTGCCAGCAGCCCTGCGGCCGCCACCGGAGAAGGCAGGAGTCACCAGAGCTTTAGCCAGGCAGGCCTGCCAGATCCAGGTCAGAACAGCAACGGTGCCCAGCGCGATCAGCAATTTCAGCCCCGCCGGCCCCCATGCGCCGATGGCGATGTCTGCGGGAACTGCCCACACGGCACCCAGCGGCGTCCAGGACAAGGTGTTGGCCAGCTGAGGCAAATACACCGAAAAATCACTGATGCCTGTGGAAACACCGGCAATGATGGGTCCCATGAGCATGAGCGGAACCAGCACCACAATGCCGCTAACATCCTTGAAGCGGCGCGACGAGGCCAGGCTGGTGCTGGCTGCGGTGATGGCGCGTGAGGCAATGATGCACGTCAGCGCACCGAGGGCGCCACAGATCAAAGGGGCCACGGCCGCCGCCGGATAACGCCACCATCCAACTGCGGTGCCCATAGCGGCAACAAGCGTGACTGCGCCAGGGACACCGATGAAGCTCGAGAGTGCCAGACCTGCCAGCAGTTGTTTCATAGGAATCGAATAGGTGACAAAGCGAGCCGGGTCAAGTGTCATATCTAGGCCGGAGGCCAACACAGGTATGACCAGCCAGCCCACCAACAGTGCAGAACCGGCCAGTATGATCACCATGCCCACCAACTCTGCATCGCCCGTGCTGCCGGCAAAGCCCAGCCCCACCAGGAGCATGCCCAGCACACCCAGACCGTACAGGGCGGCGAAGATCAGTCCCACCAGTTGCCAGGGACTGCGTTTGAGGGAGTTGCGCAGCAGCGCAACTTTCAGCCTTAGGAGGTGCGCAACCATTGCAACCCCGCAGTCTGGTTCCGGCCGCCAACAAGCTCTACGAACCTATCTTCCAAGCTCTTCTCGCCACGCACCTCATCCACGGTGCCTGCCGCAAGAACTCGTCCAGCAGAAATGACGGCGACGTGATCGCACATCCGCTGGACCAAATCCATGACATGACTGGAGACAATCACAGTACCGCCGGAATTCACGTAGTCGTGCAGAATGTCTCGGATGTTGGCCGCAGATACTGGATCCACTGACTCGAAGGGCTCATCCAAGACCAGCAGGCTCGGTGCGTGGATCAGTGCCGAGGCCAATGCAATCTTCTTCGTCATACCCGCGGAGTAGTCCACTACCAAAGTCCCGGCATCCTTTGCCAGGTCCAGGGCCGCCAGTAGGTCCTTGACGCGCGCGGCCACAGTGTCTTTGTCCATGCCGCGCAACAAACCCGCATACGTGACCAGCTGCTCACCTGTGAGCCGATCGAACAGCCGGACGCCGTCGGGTAGCAAACCCATGAGGCGCTTGGACTCCAGCGGACTCTGCCAGACGTCTACACCGTGGGCCCACACTTGCCCGGCATCCGGGCGCAAGAGTCCGGTGGCCATAGACAGCGAGGTGGTTTTACCTGCACCGTTGGGTCCCACCAAGCCATAGAACGAGCCTGCGGGAACATCCAAGTCAATGTTGTTAACGGCGATCTTCTCGCCGAAATGCTTGGATAATCCGCGAATCGATAAGGCTGGTGGGCGCCCGCCGGTTGAAATACTCCCCAGAGAATTGTTCATGCCTAAAACCCTAGCAATCCACCAGGGAACTGTGACTTATCCCAAAGGATGACATTGCTGGCCAAACGGTGCTGGCTAGAGCTGGCTAGAAGAGTGCGCGGGCCAGAGCCTGGCGTGACGCCGAGACGCGCGGATCACTGACACCAACCACGTCGTACAGCTCCAGCAGGCGAACTCGTGCAGATTCTCGTTCTGGCCCGAAATGCAGGGCGATATATTTCACCAGACGTGCCAGGGCGTCCTCGACATGACCGCCGGAGACATCAAGATCGGCCACGGTGAGGGCTGCGTCGAGGTCATCCGGGTCACCGGCAGCTCGGGTTCGGAACTCCTCAACTTGGACCACATTGATTTCGGCAGTGCGGCGCATCAGCTTAACCTGGGCCAAGCCGATCTTGGCGTCAGTGTCATTGGGCTTTTCTGCCAAAGCCTTCTCATAGCTTGTCTGCGCCGCTGCCAGATCCCCGGCGTCAATGGCGTCGCGGGCTGCTTGGTGCAGCGGTGGAAGCTGCGGTTCCGGTGCCGCTGCAGGGGCCTGGGCGCCGCCCAAGTTTCCTGTGACACCGTTGCTGGCTGCCACCTTGAGAAGTTCAGTGAAGAATTCCTTGACTTGTTCTTCCGGCAGTTCGCCCTCAAACATAGGCACGGGCTGACCCTTGATGAGCGCCACCACGGTGGGTACGGCAGTGATGCCGAAGGCTTGGGCGATCTGGGGGCTGGAATCAATATCAACACGGCCCAGTGCCAGCTGCCCGCCGTACTCATTGATGACCTTTTCTAGCAGAGCCGTCACCGTGGCTGACTGCTGTGAGCGGCCTGAGCCCATGGCAACCACCACGGGGACCTGCTGCGAGAGCTGGACAAATTCTTGGAAGCTCTGCTCGTTGACGTCCACAGCATACGGTGAACCACCGGATGGCGCGCCGGAGGCAGCGGCCGTTGCGCGGTTCTTCAGGGCTGAAAGATCGACTGCGCCGCGAAGGTTAATTCCAGACGGGCTGCTCTGTGGCATAGGGCTTTTTTGACTCATGAACTCACTCTAACTGGGCTGGGTGGCGGTCTTGGGTGAATCTCGCCGCGGGTGAAATTGACAAGTGAAACGCATTGATGAACTGACAGTGGAAACTGACAGAGGCGGGCTCAAGCACTCCGTGCCTGGCCCGCCTCGGCGGCGTAACTACTGAGTGAAGCTGCCGCCCACGAGGTTGCGGGTTGCGGACAAGATGGTGATCTTACCGTCCCCGTCGGCAGGGGGAATGTACATGACTACGGGCTCGGCGTAGTTGAGCGTGTAGCCCTTGGTGGTTTCCTTGCCGCCAGTGAACACTGCAGCATCGTCGCCAACGGTCAGCGTTGCGTTTTCTTTACTGGTGCCGTTGATGGCAAAGGTATAGCCCACCACTACCATGGCGCCACCATCAGCGGTACGCAAGCTGACGGCCGCATCACTGCTGGCCTTGTGACTGAACACATGGCTGGCATCTTTGGCATTCTCGACGATCGTGGACTGGGTGTCCAGAACGCTTTGGATGTAGACGCTGTCGTTGAAGGAATCCTTGAACTTACTGTCGCTCTTGGTGAGGCGGTCGCTGAGTGCGGCAATGGCGTCAGCAGGGCTCATCTTCAATCCCTCGGCAAAATCCAGTGCAACTTCCTCGGTGCCTTCCTTATCTACTTTGGGGAAAGTCTGGCCGGGCAGTAAGGGGGTGGCCTGGATCATTTTGTAGTTCTCACGCGGGCTGGCCTGAACCAGCGTTAGCAATTGCGGGAGGGCATTGTTCTCACCCTTGGTGACCATCATGGCAGAACGGGGCCACGTATCGGTGGTGGTGACCACTTTGGCCAGCAGGGGTGCGGCGTTCACAGGCTCCATGGCAGCCTGCGCAGAAACTTTGGCGCGGATCTTGTAGTTGGCAGCCCTTGCTTCCAGAGCCATACCACCCACGCGAGATTCGAGTTCCTTGGAATCCTTGGCGTTGTCACCAGCAGTGACAACCGCGGCAACAGCCGTGGCGATGCGCTGGACCTGAGCGTCAAGCAGCCCGGGGAATCCTGGGGTGGACGGCGTAGCGGTGGCCTCCGGAGTGACACTCATGCTAGGTTCCGGCGCGGTCGGGTCGGCGGCAACTGCGGGGCTGAGACTGCCAGCCACCAGCACAGCAGCCAAGGCAGCACCCCATCGAGCAGCCTTCATAGTCTTCTTCACCGGCCCTCTCGGACTTTCACTGGCACTGAACTCGGACTTGTCCTGGCCAGCTGTGTCGCCGCTAGTTTGGGTTCCCGTGGCTTTGTCTCCGCTGGCTTTCTCTCCGCCGGCTTTCTCTCCGAAGAGGCCACCCTTCACGCCTCTCTTGTTCCGGGTCCGAGGCTTCCTTGGACCCTGCTTCTTATCTGAGCCGCCGCTGTTTAAATCTTCGTCATGATCCTTACCGGCGGTTCCGCCCGCATCAGAGCCTGAATCAGAACCCGACTCTGAGTTCGAATCTGAATCAGCGGCTGAATCCTCATCAGCCGGTAGAGCAGCTGCTGCGGTGCTGACGTCGTTATTTTCCTGCTTCTCTTGCGGGTCCTGCTTATTGTTCTTCTCGCCCTGATCGTCTTGCTCCTGATCACGAGCCACATTCACGGCAGCAGAGTCCACGCCAGGCTCGGAGGTCGTGCTGGGCTTGTTAAGCAGGACAGCCGGAAGCGCCGATGTGGCATCGCTAGGCATAGCCGGACGTGCAGATCCGGCACCACCACTCGTAGACTCACTGCCAGACTTAGCGTCGCTGCCTGAATCGTCCGCGGCATCTTGCCCAGCACCCTCGCTTGCCTTCGCATCTGATGACGCGGCCTTCCGGGCCTCGGCAATTGTGGCGGGAGCTGAGTCAGCTGCCGACTTCTTAGCAGCTTCACGGGCAGCCACAATCTTGTCTACTTCCAATGCACCGGTGGCTGGATCTGTAGGAACACGACCCGCTGCGCGTCGGCCGACAGCAGCAGTTTGAGCACCCTTGGGCTTGTTCGGGGACAGCAGGAACAACAGTGCGGCCAAGGCCAGAAGTGCGGAACCGATAATCATCAAGGGCACTGCCCAAGGCGTTCCGGCCTCGTTGTCCACGGTGACGGAAATATCGGTGGGAGCAGCTGCCTTGCCGTCAACCGAGAGCAGCAGCGCCCAGTCTCCGTGTCCCGGCGCCTGCCAGGTGTAGCTGAGTTCGCCGGTAGCCTTTTCTTCGCTGACCCACATATCTGAGCCGGCGGGGTTGGGCACGGTGGCCTCACCTGCGGTGCTGGTGGCAGTCAGCTGGGAGAAGTCCTCAGCTGCTGCACCAATCCGGGTGTAGGCGGCGTCGCCGATCCAACCGATGATGTCGTCCTCGCGGGCCACTGCCAGCTGCATAGGACCATCGCTCTTAATGGTCATGGTGAACTTTCCATCACGGGTCTTGAGAAGATCAGGACCAATAACCGTCAGCGGTGCAGCGGCCAGCTCCGCCGGTGCGGCGGCCGTGACAGTGGCTGGCGGGAGCCAGATGGTGCGCTGGCCAATGCCAGTTCCTAACACCAAAAGACCCAAGACGGCCAGAATAATTGCAATTTTTGAACGCAAGAACTTACCTAACATCGGCGGAACACTGCTGTGAACGTTAATTCAAGGGTAACCGAACCGTTATCTGATGAGCATGCCTCTTTGACTTTTCTCACGTTATACCCCCGTGGCTTGCGGATCGAAGTGCGATGCGCTGGTAACCTCTATTCACTATTGGGAGTGGAACAATTTGCCACCACACCACCATTTATGAAGGCAGCTACAAGTGAACTCTTCCCCCGATCCAAGCTCACCCAATCCCCCCTCGGATGTGACCCCTTCCTCAGCTGTTCCTGCTGCTCCGGTTCGCTCTGATCCGGAAACAGTAGAAGAAACGGTCACCACCGAGTCCACACTGGCCGCTCCCGTTGCCGCATCCGCCACTTCTAACGCCACGGCCACGCCGGACCGCGGCAAGGGTTGGCGTGGCTGGTTGGTGGAAAAAATCCGCCAGCCGGTTCCCGGCGCCCAGCCGCGCGTGCGTTTTGATCTTCCGGTGGCGCCCAGCGGCCCTGGTGAGACCGCCGCCATTATCGAGGCCTCCTCTGGGAGCAGCTTGTTCCGTCATCCCATCTATTTTGGATTCATGGGAACAGTGGGTGTTGGCATTGCCTTATTCCTGAGCTACATGCTGGCGAACACCGAATCGCTGCTTCTGTGGATTGTGACCGCGCTATTCATTTCGTTGGGTCTGGATCCGGTGGTTCGATGGCTGGAACGGCGCAAGGTGCCCCGCCCCTTGGGGATCGTCATAGTCTTGGTGGGCCTGCTCAGCGTGGTGGCATTGTTCTTCGCCACGCTCATCCCCACCATCGTGGAACAGACGTCCCAGCTGATTAACAAGGCCCCCATCTGGATCAGGGACTTTCTGAATTCAGAGTTTTTCAAGCAGCTCGATGTCCAATACAACGTCCTTGACACCATCAATGAGCAGGTAGCCAAGTTCTTCCAGGATGCTCAGGCTGTGGGCGGTATCTTTGGTGGCGTCGTGGGCGTGGGCACCAACATTGCTAACGGGCTCTTCGGTACTTTGATCGTGCTGGTACTGAGCCTGTACTTCCTGGCGTCTTTGCCGGCCATCAAGAAATGGGGATACCGCCTTGCCCCACGATCACGCCGTCCCCGGGTCGAAGAGTTGAGCGAAGAAATCACCCGAGGTGTGGGCAACTACGTGATTGGTCAGGTCTGCGTGGCAGTCCTGAACGCTACCTTCGCTTTTATTGTCATGACCATTCTTGGCGTACCATTCAGCGTCTTGCTGGCCTTTGTTGTTGCGCTCCTTGCCTTTATCCCACTCGTGGGCGGAATGATCGCCGCAATTGTGGTCATTGCGGTCAGCCTGACAGCTGGCTGGCAGACCGCCCTGATCTACGCCATTGCCTACTTCGCCTACCTGCAATTCGAGGCCTACTTCATCTCACCGCGCATCATGCAAAAGGCAGTTGCCGTACCGGGAGCAGTTGCTGTCATCTCAGTCATTGCCGGTGGCAGTCTGCTCGGTGTCCTCGGGGCCCTGATCGCCATCCCGACCGCAGCAGCTGTGATGCTGCTGGTCAAGGAAGTCTTCATTGCTCGGCAGGATAAAAACTAAAGCATCAAGCCAGCGGCAAGGTGTAGAAACTAGGAACCCGTCAGGCGGGCTGAGCGGCCACGGGTCCGCTCCATTCTGCGGGCAGCTCTACGGCTGCACCGAGAACGGTGGAAGCGATCTCGTTCAGGGCCCGGGACGCGTACTTCTCACCCACCCACAAGTGCTTGGCCCCGTCTACGGCCACTAGCTTGGCCTGTGGTACCAGCGAGAACCGAGCCGTAGCCGCTTCCGGCTGCAGATAGTCATCAAACTCCGGTACCAGCACCGTCAGCGGCTTCCCGTAGGAAGCCCAAGTCTCCAAATCAGCGTCAACGGCTCGGTGCAGTGGAGGTGATAGCAACACCGCTCCTTGGACGTGCTGGGCAACGGGGTCAGCCGCGCCATATTTCAACACTAGTTCGGTGCCAAATGACCAGCCAAGGAGCCAGCGGTTGGGCAGTCCGCGCTCCACAGCAAACTGAACCGCGGCGGCAATATCGTGCCGTTCCCCAATGCCTTCTTCAAAACCGCCCTCGCTGGTGCCTCGGGGTGAGGACGTGCCGCGGGTGTTAAAGCGCAGCACGGCAATTCCAGCCAGAGCCGGAAGTCGGTACGAGGCCTTCTTGTAGACGTGCGAATCCATGAAGCCGCCATGTGTGGGCAGCGGATGCAGGGTAATCAGCGTGGCCCGGACTACGCCGTCGGCCGGTAGTGCCAATTCACCGACCAGGGTGAGGCCATCTGCGGTCCTCAGCTCAATATTCTCGCGCACCGCGGGCAAGATCGTGGAGGCTCGGACAGGCACAGGGGTGCCAGCATCAACAAAAGCAAGGGAACTCGGATCAAAAACCATGCGCCCAGCCTACCTGTACCGGTAGCTTCGTCCTCGCCAGCAGTTGCTGTGCCAATGCCTGCGGTCGCGCAGACCGGCCTCAGCACCAAACAAGGCGTCTTCCTGCCAGACCACTAAATGAGCCAAACCTGGGGGAACCAAACGGTGGCAGCCGGGGCAGGTGTATGACTTTTGGGCGTTTCCAGCGCTGATGCTCCGCACCGCCCAGACTCCGTCGGGCGCTGATTCGGTGGCCGGGACCCCCAGCCGGACACGGTTCAGATCAAATCCATCGTCGTCCGGATCGGAAGTCCCTGCACCGGGCTGCCCTCGACCACGGGAGTTGCTAGAACCCCTGGCATTGGAGGTGCGGCGGCGTGGATGGTTCGAACGGGGCATTCCTCCATTGTGCCGCACAGTTCAATCCCGTGCAGTCGCACCTTGCAGGACCACCGCAGGATCGTCTCGACGCACTTGCTGCTCCAAACCGCTACAGTGGAAGGCGTGCGTTTAGTGATTGCCAAGTGCTCCGTCGATTACGTCGGACGCCTCAAAGCCCATCTTCCCCTCGCCGTTCGGCTCCTAGTAGTCAAGGCTGACGGCTCCGTTCTGGTCCATTCCGACGGCGGCTCCTACAAGCCACTGAACTGGATGAGCCCTCCGGCGACCCTGCGCACGGTGGGCCCGGAGGATACAGAGCTGGAAGAAGGCGTGATCTCACAGTGGATTGTGAAATCAACCAAAGCCGATGACCAACTCATCATCAACATCTATGAAGAACTACACGAGTCCAGCCATGACTTGGGGACCGATCCTGGACTGATTAAGGACGGCGTTGAAGCCGATCTGCAGCGTCTCCTGGCCGAACAGATTCATCTGCTCGGCACCGGCTTCACCTTGATTCGCCGTGAATACTTCACGGCGATCGGCCCGGTCGATATCTTGGCCAGGGATGCAGCAGGTGCCACCGTGGCCATTGAACTCAAACGCCGCGGCGACATTGACGGGGTGGAGCAACTCACCCGCTACCTTGAACTCCTCAACCGTGACCCGCTACTGGCTCCGGTTCGCGGCATCTTCGCAGCACAGCAAATCAAGCCGCAGGCCAAGACCCTCGCTCTGGACCGCGGTATTGAGTGCAAGACTCTGGACTACGACGCCATGCGCGGAGTGGACGACAGCGCCTCACGCCTCTTTTAGATCTTTGAAGCCACCCGTCTTTTAGAGCACAGGGGCCCCTTCCTGACTAGACTTGGGCCATGACTGTTCCTTCGCCTGCGCCCGTGTCCACCAAATACCTGATCCAGGGTGCCGTTGTCACCGATCACGGCATTATTGAGGGCGGGCTGCTCGCCATTGAGGGCGACAGAATCGTGTACGCCGGGCGGGCAGATCACTTTGACGAGCCAGGTTTTGATCAGGCCGATATGGACGCCGTGAACGTCATTTCACTGCCTGCCGATCAGCGTCTGATCCCCGGCCTGATTGACGTGCATAACCACGGCGGAAATGGTGGCGACTTTCCCAGCGGCGACGAGGCCTCAGCCCGTATTGCCGTGGATTTCCTCCATCGCGCCGGCACCACCACGCTTCTGGCCAGCATGGTCACCGCCTCCCCCGAGGACCTCATCAAGGGCATCGGCATTTACGCTGGCATGACCGCTGAAGGGCTGCTGGCTGGCATCCACCTTGAGGGCCCCTTCCTCTCCCATGCGCGCTGCGGTGCCCAGAATCCGGCTTTCTTGCTGGACCCGGATCTGGAGCTCATGTCCTCGCTCATTGAAGCTGGTCAAGGCGCCATCGCAACCATGACCTATGCGCCCGAGCTTCCCGGCGCGGCAGACCTCGTGGACCTGCTCACCACCCACGGCATCACCCCTTCGGTGGGCCACACAAACTCTGACACCGTGACAGCGGCGGAGTCGCTTGAGCAGGCCCGTGAGGGCCTGGAATCTGCTGGGTACGACGGCGTCTCCGGACGGCCCACTGTGACTCACCTTTTCAACGGCATGCCACCGATGCATCACCGCTCCCCCGGCCCTGTTGCCGCCTGCCTGCGGGTAGCCAGTGCCGGGAACGCCGCCGTCGAGCTTGTTGCCGATGGCACCCACCTAGATCCAGAAACGGTCAAGACCGTGTTCGATATTGTGGGTGCGGCCAATATTGTGCTGGTCACCGACTCCATGGCAGCGGCAGGGCTTGCTGATGGCAGCTACATGCTGGGCCCCTCACCGGTGACTGTCGCCAATGGAGTTGCCACCTTGGACGCCACCGGTTCCATTGCCGGGGGCACCGCAACCTTGTTGGAGGTGCTGGGCCGAACCACAGCCGCAGGGGTCCCTTTCAGGGACGCCTTGCAGTCGGCCACTTCGGTGCCCGCTGCAGTTCTGGGGCTCACGGACGAGGTTGGCGCGTTGCGTCGCGGGCTCCGGGCAGATGTGCTGATTGTCGACGCGCAGCTGGAGCTGCAGCGTGTCATGCGTGCCGGCACCTGGTTGGAGTAGTTAATATAGGCGACTCTTTGGCGTCACTCGTTGACCTTGAATGTGACTCATGTCATGCTGAATGAGGCTTGGCACGCAATTGTTGCCCGGCTCAGGCAGTACAGATAGCAGTACAGCATGGACGTTCATCACAAGGAGAAAAGTATGGCACAGGGAACCGTCAAGTGGTTCAACGCTGAAAAGGGCTTCGGCTTCATCACCCCGGACAACGCCGACGGCGATGTGTTTGTCCACTACTCAGAAATCCAAAGCGGCGGCTTCAAAACCTTGGATGAAAACGCCCGGGTTGAATTTGAGATTGGTCAGGGCAGCAAGGGCCCTCAAGCAACCGGCGTAACAACGCTCTAGGCTGGCTGCCCCAACCACGGTGGCACCAAAAGAAAAACAAATAACCCCCGGTCTTATGGCCGGGGGTTATTTGTTTGCCCAGCGCAGCGGGTGTCCAGCTATTTCTTCTCTTGTTTGCGCAGGATCCGGGCCAGTGACTGCACGGACACGTTGGGCATATACGCTTCCCCCACAGCCCGGCCAATGGCAGGCAGGGAGAGTGGATCTTGATACATCAAATACAGGGATCTATGGCGTGGTTTGAAACGTTGTTTGAAATTGGCCAACGACGAAAACCCATACACCGGTTCCAAGGTGCGTGCCAGCAGCGCCAGAATCCGCCCCAGCGTATTCTCCTCCAACGACTTCTGCTTCACCGTGATCTCCGGCAAGGCCCCCTCCTGGCCACGGCCCTTCGGCTCCTGCCGCGCTGTTGCTGTTCCCGCTGTTGTTGCTGCTGTTGCTGTTGTTTTCGCAGTTTCGGTTTCACTGGTTACTGCCAAGGGCGATCCTGAAAGTGAAATGTACTCAACGGTGGCCGCGAAATACTGCACAGCTTGAGCAATGAGATACTCCATGACCCCGCTGAAGGCCCCTGCATTGCGGCGCATGAAGTCCAACGTCCAGCTGACAACCTGACCTTCGGCATACACCGGAAGCCAGCTGGTCACGGCATGGATCCGTCCCGTGTCGTCGATGGCTAGGCATAGCTGGACATTGTCATCCTTCAGTTCTTCTAGGCCACCCAGCGTGAAGCCGAGCTCGGGAAGCGCCTGAGAGGAAACCCAGTCCTCGGAAATCTCATGTACTTGGGTGCGCTGTCCCGGGCTCAGTTCCCCGTAGCTTGACCAAAGAGCCGTGACACCGAGTTTGTTTGCCTTGTTCAGGGCCGTGCGAACGTTCTGCCAGTCCTTGCCCTTGAACTCCATGTTGTGCACGTCAAGGAGCGTTTCGGAGGCCACCTGAATCCTTCGGAAACCGCGCTGTTCCAACAAGGTTGCCGGCGTATCCGTCACAGAATAGAAGCACGGGGTGAGTGAAACATCGGCGCAAAAATTCAGGAACTTATCGACGGCGCCATCGTACTGCAAGGGATCACCAATGGGACGGCCCACCGTGACGGCAACACCATTGTGGGGTTGGTAAGCCACAGCAACGGTCCCGGCTGCATTGAACCAATATTGGTTGTTGGGCCACTGCGTCATCCATGACAGGGAATCCCCGCCCTCGCGGACCAGTTCCCGTGCCTTCGCAGCCTGGTCCGTGCCACTGTGAAGGTGCCGGCTCAAGAACAACGCCAGCACCGTCCCCGCACTCACCAGCCACAGCACTGGACCGCCAAAACTGAAGATGAATTCGGAGAAAAACCCATGCGGATAAACGTTCGCAGCATAAGTGAACGGGAACGGGTAGGGCAGCACGATCCGCGGAAGACCGGCAATCAGGGCCACCAGCCCCAGATGGTTGTTCAGATTTCCTTCAACCAGCCAGGCGAGCGTGTACAGCCCCACCAGCACCAGCAGCAGCAGCGGCAAAAATGACAGGGCACGCCGGCGCAGCACCGGGTCCGGGTCAACCCGAAAGTGTCGTCGAAAAACGAACAAAGCTATCGCTATGAGCACAGGAACCAGCACCACCGGCAGCAGTTCCCACACTGATTCGTTGATGGTTAGGCTACGATGGCCGCGCGGCAGAGAGAGCCCCAGCCCGGAAAAAACTTGGAAATAGGCGGCCGATACCAGCCCAATCACCACATGCAGATACAGCGCCACCCACAACGCCAGACGGCTCCCACGCCGCAGCCCTTCCGCACACACCAGCAGTAACACCATGGGCATGAGCGCCAGCAGATGACCTCCGGAGCCCAGCAAGCCCAGATTATGAACCATCCCCTGACATGCGGCGTCGGCCGCATGACAGCTGCCATGCCACTGCGACAGCGTGGGCTCCTGATTGGTGATCCACGTGCGCATCACGGCAAGGGGTCCCACTGCAATATGTGCCACGGCAGCAGCTAACGGCCCCACGGCAAAGACCGCAACCACCATTGCCAAAATGGTGCGCACTTCACGGCTGGTCGAGCGCCCCGGGATCCGGCGCCCCAATGCCCTCACAAACACCAGCCCCAGAGCCAGTCCGGCCAGCGCCGCGAGCACAATGAACACGTGCTGCGCGTGGCCCACGTACACGCTGAGCATCAATGCCAACGCCAGAATCAGGACCCGTACACGGCGCCGCCACAGCAGACTAATACCTTGGCTGGCCGCCATCAAGGTTCCGGCTGAGGCGGCAAAGGGCCCCAACAACGTTGCCTGATCCATCCCCGCGGGCCAGTCAATTTCGCTCAGATTCCCTACGCTCAGAAGAACACCAAAGAGGACGACGGCGGTCACTTGCGTTCCGCAAAAAAGTGCGGCTGTGCGCCAGCTACCAACTGTGACTTCGGCTATCCCTACGGCAACTCCCACGACGCCCACAGCTAACAGCATGGAGGCTGTGTTGGAGCTGAGAAAGAGTGTCGTGATCAGGTTCCACCACTGCGCGCTGAGCAAATCAGTGGACTGATAGCCCCACGTCCCCGCCACGGCGCTGGGCAGCTTGCCAAGGAAAGCTCCGGATACTCCATGAACCACAACTAGGGCAATCATCAGAGCCGAACTAAAGGGGGTGCGCCGTAGCCAACTCCATACCCTCATCGCAAGCCCAATCTGGCAAAAACAAAAGTCAATCCCTGAGGCAGAGCAGCATTGGCCACAGCCCAAGAATGCCCTCCGGGAAAGGCTGCACGTTCGGTGCTCATGCCGGCTTTGTCGACTGCTTCTTGAAGGACTCACACATTGGCAGAATACGCCGCATCTTGGCTCCCCACGGCAAACCAGCCAGAAGTTTCTGGATACTTATTCTTCGCCAGCAGAGTCAGCGGCAGCTGTGCATTGAAAGCCGCGGTGTCTCCGTGGAAAGCCCTGTGGACGGTAACGGACCTGTTCACGGCCAGTGCGGGCTCGCGTTCCGGGGAAATCGCCATGAACGTCTTGTAGATTTCTGGGTGGCGGGTCACCATCTGCAAAGCGCACGTACCGCCATAGGAGAAGCCACCCACAGCCCAATGTGCGGGGTTGGTGTCAGCCTCAAGATGTGTCTTGATCCAGTGAGGCACGTCGACGGACATATAGGTATCGGCCGGGGCCAGAGCGGAGTCCATGCACATCGTGTTGGCTTGATCGCTACCATTGGGATCCGGCATGACCACCACGGGCGCCAGACCGCCGTGCGCGGCAGCAAAGGAGTCTAGCTGAGTGACGAGGCTGGTAGAGCGCAGCCACGACTCTGGCGAACCCGGTTGTCCGCTAACTAAGAGCAGCACCGGCAAGACCGGCCGATTTGCGGCTGAATAGGCCGGGGGCAGGTACACCACAGCGTTGCGGGCTTTGAAACCCGAGACCGTGCCTGCAATATCGACGGAGCGCACAGTTCCTGTTGCGGGTAAACCAGCAGGTGCCTTCCAACCGGCCGAGACGCCAGCTGTCATGAATCGCGAGCCAAGCTGATGTGTCACAACTGGGACGGCTGCCGTGGAGAGATTTGTTGTTGGCGAGCTAAACAGGCTGCCCACAGTGGGAAATTCACCAAAGTCAGAATTGAGCGAGAGGCCCACGCTGGTCAATGCCACCAAAGTGGCAAGCACAGTGACGGTACGCCGGAGAGGTGAGGTGCGGCGGCGGGGCCGGGTATTGGGGTGCGGTGAGCTCGGCTGTGAAGTCCTGGCAGCGTCGCAAACTTCAGCGTCCCTAACCTCCACATCGCTAACCCCGCAACAACACCTCGACGTTGACGGCGTAAACCGGCCAACGCCGTCGTGCTTCCCAGCGTCAGGAGCCACAGCACCAGGGCCACGCTAATGACAACAGGGGTTGGGAGATCTTCGGGCCAAACATATAACACGTGGATGACTGCCCAGCAGGCGGCGCTACTGACGGCGAACGCCAGCAGGGCACTGACAATCACAAAGATCCACCAGCGCAGGGAACGGCGAAACAACAGGAAGAGCAGCGAGGCTACACCTAAGCACAGGACCATGAGAGGAAGCGGACCGTCGATAAGACTGAGATTTTCAAGCTCTTGAATCATTGCCACAGTGTTACCGCACTCTATGAGAATTATCTGCCCTGAAAGGCAGCTGCACAGCGAAAGTAGTGGCTGCGACCGAACGTTTACTCGGCGCTGGCTGGGAGGACACTGACAACACACTGGCCGTAAGCACTGTGTTTGTGAGTGAGTTAGCCGCAGTGTTCGCGGCCGTGTTAGCGCCGTGTAGAGACACCAGGCTGCGGACCGGCTTCCAGCCATGAGGAGAGGCCGGCATAGGCGCCGAACTTCATGGCGAGCAGGATTTGTGTGCCCTCGTAATCAAGAATCACAATCACGGTGGCGGGTGGAACTCGGGTCAGCTCAGTCTCGTTAGGTTCGCGACGGCCTACCAACACAATCTTGTTGCGTTGCATGGTCTTCGCCGGAATCGGGCTGAGGGACAGGGCCCGGAGCCATTGCAGATTTGACTCCTGATAACGACAAACCCCCATGGCCCAGCGATTTCCGCTTAGGCACATGGAGGAGTCGACCGTGCCAAGGGCGCGCCGCAAATGCATGCGGCGCACCCCGTACAGGCACAGTGTTAGAACAACTAGCAGGAGTAATCCTGCCAGTACGATGAACGGAATACCGAGTTCGTTCATCAATTGATTGCTAGCGAATCCCTGCGCCAGACGTTGCGCTGTCTTTCAACTGCGCATTGTCGGCAACGATGACAACCCGGTTGCTGTCAACCGAGAAGAAACCGCCGTCCACTTCAACAAGGAAGCGGGATCCGTCTACAGGAGCGATCTCCAACAAGCCCGGCGCCAAAACCGCGAGCATCGGGGTGTGACCGGGCAAAATGCCGATCTCGCCCTCGCTGGTGAACCCCTTGACAAGGGTCGCTGCACCGGACCACACGAAGTGGTCCGCCGCTACGATTTCAACTTCGAGGTTAGCCATGCTTACTTGGTCGATTCCTGGATCGCAGCCCACTGACGCTCTACATCATCCATACCACCGATGTTGAAGAACGCCTGCTCGGCAATGTGGTCCACGTCACCGTCGCAGATAGCGGTGAAGCCTTCAATGGTGTCCGCAATGGAGACCGTGGAGCCTTCGACGCCGGTGAACTGCTTCGCCGTGTAGGTGTTCTGTGAAAGGAACTGCTGGATACGACGGGCGCGTGCCACGACGATCTTGTCCTCTTCACCGAGCTCGTCGATACCGAGGATCGCGATGATGTCCTGCAGTTCCTTGTTCTTCTGAAGGATCTGCTTGACACGAACAGCGGTGTCGTAGTGGGCCTGGCCAACGTACTGCGGGTCAAGGATACGTGAGGTTGAAGTCAACGGATCGATGGCCGGGTACAGACCACGTGAAGCGATTTCACGGGAAAGTTCCGTGGTCGCATCCAAGTGGGCGAAGGTCGCGGCCGGGGCCGGGTCGGTGTAGTCATCAGCAGGCACGTAAACGGCCTGCATGGACGTGATCGAGTGACCCTTGGTCGAGGTGATGCGCTCCTGGAGGATACCCATCTCATCGGCCAGGTTGGGCTGGTAACCCACAGCTGAAGGCATACGGCCCAACAGTGTGGAAACTTCGGAACCGGCCTGTGTGAAACGGAAGATGTTGTCAATGAAGAGCAACACGTCCTGGTTCTGTACATCGCGGAAGTACTCAGCCATGGTCAAACCTGACAGAGCAACGCGAAGACGCGTTCCCGGCGGCTCATCCATCTGGCCGAAGACTAGCGCGGTGTCCTTGAGAACGCCGGCTTCTTCCATTTCAACCCAGAGGTCGTTACCTTCTCGTGTTCGCTCGCCAACACCGGCGAATACCGAAGTACCACCAAAGTTACGGGCCACACGGGTGATCATTTCCTGGATCAGAACGGTCTTACCGACACCGGCACCACCGAACAGACCAATCTTTCCACCCTTGATGTAGGGGGTCAGCAAGTCAATGGACTTGATACCGGTCTCGAGCATCTCCGTGGAGCCTTCGAGGCTTGCGAAAGCCGGGGGCTTGCGGTGGATGGGCCAACGCTCGGTGATGTTCAGTTCCGATTCCTTCACGTCGAGGGGGTCGCCCAGGACGTTGAAGATGTGGCCCTTGACGACGTCGCCGACTGGTACGGAAATGGGCGCGCCCAAGTCCTTGACAGCGGTTCCGCGGACAAGTCCGTCGGTAGCCTGCAAGGAGATGGCGCGAATAACGCCGTCGCCCAGGTGCTGGCTAGTTTCGAAGGTGATGGTTTTGGTCTCACCGTTGAGAGTGATCTCGGTGGTGAGTGCGTTGTAAATGGCGGGAAGGCCGTCAGCCGGGAATTCGACGTCGACAACCGGGCCGATAACGCGCGCAATGCGGCCAGTGGCACCAGCCTTCACGGCGGTTCCCTGCTCGTTGAGTTGGGCAGTCATCTCTCTCACTTCACTTGTGTAGATGGCATTGAATAAGTATGAATTGGGCTGCTAAGAGGCGTTGAGCGCGTCAGCGCCCGCAACAATCTCGGAGAGCTCCTGCGTAACTTCAGCCTGCCGGGCGTTGTTACGAAGACGCGTGTACTTCTTGATCAGATCATTGGCGTTGTCACCTGCGGACTTCATAGCCCGCTGGCGAGCTGCGAGCTCGGAAGCTGCCGCCTGCAAGAGTGCAGAGAAGATGCGTGACTCAATGTACCGCGGCAGCAGGGCGTCAAGGACGTCCTCGGGCTGCGGCTCGAACTCGTACAGCGGCAGCAGGTCGTTTGAGGATTCGACTTCTTCCTCAACAACTTCCAACGGCAGCAGACGAATTACTGTCGGCTCCTGAACAACCATTGACTTGAACTGGGTGTAAACGACATGGATTTCATCCACGCCACCCTCTTCGAAGTCGGTTGCGAAGTCCAACAGCAGGGCCTCGCGGAGTTGACGTGCAGTTTCAAATTCCGGTGCATCGGTGCCACCGGTCCACACCTTGGCGTAATCGCGTCCGCGGAAGTCAAAGTACGCCTGAGCCTTGCGGCCGACCAAATAGGTCGTGACGTCTTTGCCTTCTCCGTGCAGCAATTCGATAAGGTGCTCTGCCTGCTTCAAAACGCTGGCGGAGTAGGAACCGGCAAGACCACGATCGGAAGTCATGACCAACACTGCAGCCCGACGGATAGAATCCGGTTCGGTTGTCAGCGGGTGGTCGACCTCGGACTGGGACGCAACGGCAGAAACGGCACGGGTGATCGCATTGGAATACGGCAATGACGCCGAAACACGCATGCGTGCCTTTCCAATGCGGGACGTAGCGATCAGTTCCATCGCCTTGAAGATCTTTTGCATCGACGTGGTCGAGGCGATCTTCTGGCGGTAGACCCGGATCTGGGCTCCCATGTTTGTCCTTTCCTTATCCTTGTTTAGCTTGCCGGCCCCGTGGGACCGGCAAGCTATTCAAAGGATGGTGTCAGCGTTTCTGCTTAACGATCTTTTCCTGGTCGACGTCTTCAGCGGCAAGCGCATCGAACTCTTCATGGCCGGCGCCAACAAGCTTGCTGTCGCCCTCCCCGAAGAAGCCCTTCTTGAAGTCAACAATGTTGGACTTGAGTGCCTCAACCGTCGAGTCCTCGAGCAAGTTGGTTTCAGCCAACGTGGTCAGGACCGATGTGCGCATGCGCAGGTGGTCAAGGAACTCGGTCTCAAAGCGGCGAACGTCTTCTACCGGGACATCGTCCAGGTAACCGTTGGTGCCTGCCCAGATTGAGACAACCTGGTTTTCGACCGGGAACGGTGCGTACTGACCCTGCTTGAGCAGTTCCATCAGGCGCGCTCCGCGAGTCAGCTGCTGCTTGGAAGCGGCATCCAAATCGGAGGCGAACATGGCGAATGCCTGCATGTCGCGGTACTGAGCCAGTTCCAGCTTCAAAGTACCGGAAACCTTCTTCATGGCCTTGACCTGTGCTGAACCACCAACACGGGAAACAGAGACACCCACGTCAACAGCGGGACGCTGGTTGGCGTTGAAGAGGTCCGACTGAAGGAAGATCTGACCATCGGTGATGGAAATAACGTTGGTCGGGATGTACGCCGAGACGTCATTTGCCTTGGTTTCGATGATCGGCAAGCCGGTCATGGAACCTGCGCCGAGCTCGTCAGAGAGCTTTGCACAACGCTCCAGCAAACGGGAGTGTAGGTAGAACACGTCACCGGGGTATGCCTCGCGGCCCGGCGGGCGACGCAGCAACAGTGAAACGGCGCGGTAAGCCTCGGCCTGCTTGGAGAGATCATCAAAGACGACCAGAACGTGCTTGCCACCGTACATCCAGTGCTGACCAATGGCCGAACCGGTGTAAGGAGCCAGGTACTTGAAACCAGCCGGGTCAGATGCCGGTGAGGCAATGATGGTGGTGTATTCCAAAGCATCGTTATCTGCCAGAGTCTGGCGGACTGCTGCAATGGTCGATGCCTTCTGGCCGATTGCTACGTAAATGCAGCGAACCTGCTTCTTGACATCCTTCGAAGCCCAGTTGGCCTTCTGGTTGATGATGGTGTCAACGGCAAGAGCCGTCTTACCCGTCTGACGGTCACCAATGATCAGCTGACGCTGGCCACGGCCGATCGGGATCATGGCGTCGATGGCCTTCATACCGGTCTGCAGCGGTTCGTGAACCGACTTGCGCTCGGTAACGCCAGGAGCCTGAAGCTCCAGGGCGCGGCGGCCTTCGGGTTCAATCTCGCCCAGGTCATCCATAGGCTGACCCAAGGGGTCAACTACGCGGCCCAAGAAGTTATCGCCCACCGGTACGGAGAGGATCTCTCCGGTGCGGTGAACTTGCTGGCCCTCAGCGATACCAGCGAAGTCGCCAAGGACAACCACACCGATCTCGCGAGTGTCCAAGTTCTGGGCCAAGCCCAGTGTGCCGTCTTCGAATCGAAGAAGCTCGTTGGCCATGACAGAGGGAAGACCCTCTACCTTGGCAATGCCGTCACTTGCGGTGGTGACGCGGCCAACCTCGACGCGCTCTGCGTTGCCCGGTTCATAGGACGCTGCGAACTCATTCAAGGCATTGCGGACGTCGTCGGCATTGATGGTCAAGTCGGCCATCTGCAGTCCCTGCTCTCCTAAGTTGTGGTGGCCACCCGAAGAAAAGGTGTGGGTGGCGACCTAAATGTTTGATTCAGTCAGTTGTGGACTGGCTGTTGCGGGAAACCTGAAGTGGTTTCCTAAACTGCCAACCGGCGGCGAAGATCGGAAAGTCGCGTTGCTGCAGTTGCGTCAACAACTTCAGCCCCCACAACAACCTTGATCCCGCCGACTAATGTCGGGTCGATATTGACGTTGATCTTCAAGTTACGACCATAGAGATTGTTCAAGCCGGCCTGCAGACGTGCGATCTGCTCTGCGCTCAGGTCACGGGTGACGCTGACGTAGGCAATCCAACGTTGCTGGCGTTTGGCAACCAATTCCACGAACCGTTGCACCAGAGCCGTGGGCTTGAGCCCGCGGGGGGCGGTTACGGCCTGGCGGATCAACAGCGCGGCGACGTCACCGGACTGCGGAACAACCTTGTGCGCCAAGGCGCTCTTGGCTGATGCCGAAGCCTGTGCATCGTCAAATGCGCGCTGCAGATCATGACTGGACCCAACAACTCGGATAAACGTGAAGAGTTCCTCTTCCAGCGCATCCAGGTTGGCAGAGCCGTCACCTTGACCTTCAGCAACCGCGATCGCCGATGTTGCTGCCAAGACTTCCAGTGCATCGCCCAGGTCACGAGCCGAGCCCCAGCGAGCGGAAACCAACTCCAAAAACACGTTCTGTGCTTCTGCGCTGACCTTCCCGGCAATGAGCTTGGTGGCCAGTGCCGACTTCTCCGCACCCTGACGGGTGGGATCGGTCAAGGCGCGGCGCAGGCCGGCGTTGCTGTCCAGAAGCCCCACAATTGCGAAGAGATCCTGAGCCAATGCGATAGACGCAGTGGCAAGCTTGGGTTCCAGCGACTCAAGAGCCGCTGCCAATGACTTGCTCGATACACCTGCCATTACTTCGTTACACCCGCGTTCGACTGGTTTTCCAGATCTGCCAGGAAGCGCTCAACAACCCGGTTGGAACGCGCATCATCATCGAGGGCTTCGCCAACGATTTTGCCTGCCAGCTGTGTAGCCAAAGTGCCAACCTCACTGCGGAGGGAGTTCACTGCAGCAACACGCTCAGCTTCGATCTGGACCTGTGCCTGGGCGGTGATGCGTGCAGATTCCTCTGCAGCCTTCGCCTTCAGGTCTGCCAAGATCTGGGCGCCTTCTTCACGAGCGGTTTCACGGATGCCATTGGCTTCCGTGCGGGCCTCCATGAGCTGGGCCTTGTACTGCTCCAAAAGGGCGTTGGCTTCGGCCTGAGCCTCTTCTGCCTTCTCGATCCCACCCTCGATGGCCTCTACACGGTCGGTGTAGGACTTCTCGAAGGTCGGTGCGATGAACTTCTTCACCACGAAGAGCAGGACAGCGAAGGATACAGCAGTTACTAGTATTTCCCATACGTTGGGAACCAGAGGGTTTGCACCCTCACTAGCAGCGAGGATTACTTCTGCGGTAATCATTTCTCACTAATCCTTAATCTGATATTTGTCCAGGAAATTTCGTGCCCCGGAAGACCGGGACGAGAAGTCTTTGGACTAGACGCCAACGACGAAGGCGAAGACCAGGCCAAGAATAGCCAGTGCTTCTGCAAGGGCGAAGCCCAGCAGAGCGATAGGCTGCAGGATGCGCTGAGCTTCCGGCTGACGAGCTACACCGTTGATGTAAGCGGCGAAGATCAAGCCCACACCAATTGCCGAGCCGATAGTGGCCAGGCCGTAGCCAATCATGTTGAGCGAGCCGTGGAGTTCCATTTGGTTCCTTTCAAGATACCGGCGTTGTGCCGGCAGGTTGTGAGGTGATACTTATTTTTGAGGAAAACTTTTTGGTGTTGCGGGGGAAGCTAGTGAGCGTCCGCTTCGAGGCTGCCCTGGATGTAGATGGCGGTCAGCAAGGCGAAAACAAATGCCTGCAGCACCATGATCAGCAGTTCCAGGAAGTACATGGCCACGGATCCGGCAATAACTGCCACACCCGTCGCGTTGAGCAGGATGCTGTCCTGAACAATGATCAGGTACTGTGCACCGCTACCTGCCAGAGCCACGATCAAGTGACCGGCGAGCATGGTTGCCATCAAACGCAAGGAGTGCGTCAGCGGGCGAACAACGAAGTTGGAGAGAATTTCCAACGGCACCAGCAGCGGCAGGATCCAACCGGGAACACCGGAGGGAACAACTGCCAGCTTGAAGTAACGGATGCCGTGCTTCTGCACGCCAACAGCAATCCACGTGAAGTAGATGATCAAGGCAATTGCATAGGCGCTGCCTGCGTGTGAGAACGAAGGCAACTGCAGCAGCGGAATGGCACCGAAGATGTTGTTCAGCAGCACAAAGAGGAACACTGAGAAAATCAGCGGGACCCACGGGCGGAAGTTCTTCTCACCCATGATGTCGCGGCTAATAGTGTTACGCGCGAAGCTGTAGAAGCCTTCGGCGAAGAACTGGGTTCGGCCCGGAACCAATTTCGGGTTTCGGATCGCTAGTTTGAAGAAGACAGTGATCAGCACAACCGACAAGATGACCATGATCATCTGCTTGCCCAGTCCGGTGCCGTACTCGGCCATCCAGGGCAAAACGTCGGGGAGGTGGGTGTCACTAATTGTCGGTGGAACGAAGCCACCGTCATTCGAGGCCATCGGAAGCGCAAACGCGGTCAACGCGCTGTCCTCTCTGCAGTTTCGGTCATAGGGCAAGTGCGGTGGCCCATCAAAAGATGGTCAGCACCAAAGGAAAGTCTGATGGTGGGATTCATTGCTTGTGGTCATTGTCAGGGCGGCCATGCCGTTGATAATGCCGAGCTAGGTAGTACCCACAGGCGGCTCCAATAGGAACTGCAGCAAACACAATCCAAGCTTGGTGCAATAAAAAGTCCAGTCCCCACCCTATCAAACCCCAGAGCAGGATTCCGCCAATAATGTAGGTGTAGTCCAGCTTTCCGGCATTCGACTTCGGTGGGATTACCACGTGGTCGCCTTGGCCGGGATCGGGTGTCTTCTTAGTCATGACTGGGCTCCTTCGCCATCGCGGTCAGCATCAGCGTTCTCCTGCGCCTTCAGGGCTGGAGCCGAATCATCAAACAGTAAAAAGCGCTGTTTACTGAATATGACGACTTCCGTTGCCTGCCACACCAGCACCGAAGCCACGGCTGCCCCTGCAAACCAGGGTTTATTCAGCCACGATGGTGCCGCCAAAGCGAAAAGTATGGCGGAGAAGCCGAAGACTTTGACGATGTAGCTCATGAAGAAAATACTCATGACGGCCTTCGGCCGGTTTCGGCCGAATACATGGGCAGCGAAAAGGCTCAAAGCGAAGAAGAGCATGACCACCACAGCGCCGCACAACACACTGATGACGCCTGGCATATCCGTGAAAATGAACGCGGCTAGTGCCATGACGACCGTAGCGATCCCGCCAGTCTGAAGACATTTCTTCAGGATGTTCCAGCTGGGGCTCGCAGTGGGACCCGAGGCCGTTAATGGCCTTGGTGCAGCGCTATTGTTCGCGCTTGCGTCCTTCATGTGAACTCCATCTGGGGAAAATCCCCTCGTTGCTCAGCCCTGCCACGGCACAGCTGCAAGCAGCGTGAACGCGTGGGGGCATGGAAAGAGGGCGGTGAGTTTCACCACAAATTATTCTACACGAGATAGAACTGGGTGTGGACGGGCCGCCGCGGGCTTGGGCCCTCCCCCAAGCCTCTAAGCCTTTTCGGCCCTGCGTCGGAAGTAGCTCTGAAAAAGTGTTGGGGTCCGCAGATACGCCAGCACCACGGCAAAGCCAACAGCGGTGGCCACCACCTGGGTGACACTGCCGCCCTCGGCCGCCACTATGCCCAAAACACTGACCACGATCGTGGCGCCACACACCACAGCCGTGGCTTGGACGTGGCTCAAGCCCACAATGGTCAAGCGCTGGTACACGTGCTGCCGGTGCGCCGCATACCACCGTTCACCGGCCAGCAGCCTCCGCAAAAATGTCACAAACGTGTCCACTAAATAGATCAGCACCGGCGAGAAAATATATTCCGGCGGCACTCCGGCAAGAAATGCACACATGGCTGTGACGGCGATCGAAGCACCGAGCAAATAGCTGCCCACATCACCGAGAAACACCTTGTTGCGGCTCAGGTTCCAGGGCAGGAATCCGCCAAATGCCATGGCAATCGCGATTCCCACATAGACCATCCAGCCGTGCCCCGCCACGTACCCGGCGTAGGCGTAAAAGCCGCCCACAAGCAGGCCATGCGTCCCGGAGATGCCATTGATGCCGTCCATAAAATTGGCCACGTTGACATACGCCGCCACCGCGATGGCTCCGATCGGAATCAGCCACAGTTGCTGCTCCCCCGGGTCCAGAATGGCCACGGCTGCGGTCGCCAATCCACCCACGGCCAGTTGCATCCCGGCCCGAATTTTTACTGACAGGCCGCGAATATCTTCGATCCAGCCAATGGCGCTGGCGGCCAGTACGACGCCGAGAATCACTACCAGCGTCAGCGCACCCTGACGCGTGTTCCCCGACTGGGGCAAAAACACGGCCACCAGGACAGCGGCAGGCAAGGCCACCGCCGTCGTAATTCCCATGCCGCGGATGGTGGGTGCAGTGTGGGAGGAACGTGCGTTCGGCACATCCAGCACGCCGGCCTTTGCCAGCAGCGGCCGGACAAAGATCGGCAAGAGCAGTGCCAGCGCCAGCGCTACGGCGCCTACGGTGATTGCGGCCCAGGTTTCCATCATGCTCCTGCCGCGACGTCGCCGTCGGACTCATCAATGCTGGCACCGTTGGGGCCTGCCTCGTCGATGCAGCGCTGGAGCCACAAGGACAGATCAAGCTCGTCCGGGGACAGCGGTTTGGCGTGCGTGTGGGAGATCTTGGGGTGGCCGTCAGGATCCTTGATCTCGTCATCTCCGGTGAGCTGCTCGTGCAGTTTTTCGGAGGGGCGCAGGCCGGTGATCTTGATTTCAATTTTTCGTCCGGACATGGCGATCATGCGTTCGGCCACTTCCATAATGCGGACCGGCTCGCCCATATCCAGGATCAGCACGTCGCCGCCGTGGCCAATGGCACCGGCTTGGATGACCAGCTGGCAGGCCTCCGGGATGGTCATGAAGAAGCGGGTGATATCGGGGTGCGTGACGGTGACGGGGCCGCCCTTGTTGATTTGATCAGTGAACAACGGCAGCATGGATCCCCGGCTGCCCAAGACGTTGCCGAAGCGGACGGAAACGTAGCGCTGACCCGTCTCCCGCGCCATCCACGAGGTGAGCTTTTCCGCCGCTCGTTTGGAGTGTCCTAGAGCCGTGGTGGGGCTAGCGGCTTTGTCTGTTGAGACATTGACGTAGGTTTCCACCCCAACGCTGCGGGCGGCCTGGAGCACGTTCAGGGACCCCAGAACGTTGGTCTTCCAGCCTTCTTCCGGGTACATCTGCAGCAGGGGCGCGTGCTTGAGCGCGGCGGCGTGGAAGACCACTTCCGGGCGGCGAGCGGCAAAGATCTGATTCAAGGAGTCGGCGTCACGAATATCTGCTAAGACAATGTTTTCATTATCGAGCAGACCGTGGCCCTCAATGGAGAGTTGTGTGTGCTGGAGTCCGGATTCGTCACGGTCCAGCATGATCAACGCGGCCGGCTCAAAACCAAATAGCTGGCGGCACAGCTCCGAACCAATAGACCCGCCGGCGCCGGTGACTAGGACGCGTTTGCCTTTGATGTAGCCGGCAATCTGCGACACTTCGGTTTCAACGGGGCTGCGGCCAATGAGATCGGCCACATCGATTTCGCGGAAGTCGGTCAGTCCACCCTGGTTATCCCGGTTGGTATCCGGGCTGAGCATCTCCTGGAGTGGAGGCAGAATCAAAACCTTCACACCAAGTCCGGAAACGCTTTCGGAGATCTCCCGAATCCGTTTGGAGCTCAAATGTGCCATGGCCAGAACAACCACTGTTGACTTGGTGCGCTTGATCAACTCGGGCAGTTCGTGCCCGCCACCCAGAACGCTTACCGAACTCAGGCGCAGGTGCTTTTTGGTGGAGTCGTCATCTACCAAACCCACGGGGACATACGGGGATTCCGGATCCTGGACCATGCGGGTAACCAGCGAGTTACCGAGAAAGCCAGCACCGTAAATGAGGGTCTTTTGTGCTTCCTCACCAAAAATCGGCTTGCCCTCAACGTAGAGCCTCTTGGCGTAACGGATTGCGGCCATTGCCAGCGCCGCGAAGGGGAACGCAATAACGGCCACGGAACGGGCCACATGAAGTTCACTGATGAAGATTGAAAGCACAATGCTGGTCACGACACACACGATCAGCGTCACTGCCACCAGCACGCGGGCCTCGTGGATACTGCCAAAGCTGTAGCGTCCGCGGTACAGCGCCATATACCAGCCAGCAATCAGCTGCGTAGCAACAGCAACGGCAATCAAAACGCCAAGACCGGTGAAATTGATGAGGCGTATATCCAACTCGTAGCGCAGCAATACGGCCAAGAAGATGGCACCGGTCCACGCCAGAGAATCCAAAATCGCTTGCGACCATAACCATAAACGAGGTTTGCGATCACTCTCCACGGAGATGGGCGCGGCTTCTGGGTCTGACTGTGTGCTGGTGGTATTCAACGTGATTCGTATTTCCGATTTCTGCCAAAGGTCTTTTTCGGCGGGGCACTGTTGTCCACGGCGTAATGAGGTCGATGATGGCGACTGTACTAAAGTGGAAGGTACACAAGAATAGTAATCCCTTGCCGATGATTACATGCTCTTTAGCCATGCCGGATGCCGCGCACCGCCGCGGGCACCACCCGAGAGGACCCCCCCTTGAGCGATACCATAGCCGTTGCTGCCGTCACCTTTGACCGGCCAGACGACGTGCGAATCCTGCTGGGTGCCCTTGCACAGCAAACCCACGCTCCCCATGCCATTGCCTTGGTGGATTCCGGGACCTCCGATGTGCGTGAGATCGCGGCCGCTGCCCCTGCCGAGGTCACGTACGTGCGCTCCCTGGCAAATCTAGGCGGGGCCGGCGGCTTTTCACTGGCTATCCTGAATGCCATAGCCTCGGGTGCGGAGTGGGTGTGGATTATGGACGACGACGCCCACCCGGAAGATCCTGCCTGCCTGGCCACACTGCTGGCGGCGGCCAAGGCTCGCAATCTCGATGTTGTGGTGCCCTTGATAGTGGCCCCCGGCGAACCCAGCAAGCTCTCCTTCCCGTTCCGTATCGATGGCCACCTGACCCATGACCGTTCCGTGGTTGAACCCCTTGGCTTCATCGACAACGTGGGCCAGTTCTTCAACGGCGCGCTGATCCGCACCGACGTCTTTTTCAAGGTTGGCCTGCCGGATCTGCGCTTGTTCATCCGCGGTGACGAGACCGATTTCATGCTCCGTCTGCGCGAAGCCAAGGTGAAGTTTGGCACCGTCACCTCCGTGGCACTGACCCACCCCGCCGGTTGGGGTGAGGTTCAGGAAGTTCTCGGCGACCGCCTGCACGTACTGGTTCCCGAGACTCCGTTCAAGCGTTTTTACTACTACCGCAACCGCGGCTTCCTGACCCGCAAGCACCGCCGAGTCCGGTCATTGGTGGCCGACGCCGTGGGTTACCCGCTGTTCTTCCTCAAAAAGGGTGATTTCAAGGGCCTCGCCATGTGGGCCAGCACCTATTCGGCAGGCCTGCGCGGCGCCAAGTTCGGCCCCATGAAGGACCAAAAGTTTTGAGTCTGGGCCGTCACGAACAGTTCTTCATCGTCATCACCACTTTCAACCGTGCTGACTATCTTGAGGGGCTTTTGGACTCGGTTGCGGCGCTTGCCCCGGCCCCCGATGGGGTGATCGTGGTCAATAATGCCAGTACCGACACCACGGCCGCGGTCATCGAGGCTGCCACGGCTCGCTTCGCCGCGCTCCCTGCGCCGATTCCCGTCATTCACCACGAGTTGGCAGAAAACTCCGGCGGGGCTGGTGGTTTTTCGGCCGGTGTTGAGCGGGCTTTGGCCGAGGGTGCGCAGTGGATGTGGCTGATGGACGACGACGTCACGTGCGTTCCCGATGCGATCGGTGCCTTTGCGCCGTGGATGGGGAAATACGACGCCATGATTGGCCGCCGCTACGACGCCGAAGGCGAGCCCTTCTTCTGGCAAAACAACTTCAACACTTTTCTGGGCTTCCCGATGCCTGTCCGCGGCAACGTCTTTTCCTCGACCAACGAATTTGCCACCAATGTTGGCTGTTTCGAAGGCATGTTGCTCCACGCTGACGCGGCGCGCGGTGTGGGCCTGCCAGACCCGCGGTTTTTTCTCAACTGGGATGACACCGTCTACGGGTGGCTGATTTCGCTGCAGCGCCCGGTCAGGTACGTCAATGAATTCGTGCTGCACAAGGCCCGTTCCCAGCGCAGCATTGATCTGCGCATCAGGCACTTGAACGATTCTTCCGATCTCAGCCGCTTCTATGTCATGCGCAACCGTGGCTTGGTGGGCCAATACCTACGTGTTCATGGTCGCTTCAACCCGGTGGGCTTTGCCCTCGGCACGGCGCTGACGGCGTCCAAGGAACTATTGCGGCTGGTGGGTGTTGAGAAGACCCTGCGTGGCAGTGGCCGGCTACTGGCTGGTTGGCGTGAATCACGGCGAATTCTTGCAGCCTCCGACTTTACCCCGATGCCTCCTCTGGAAGGTCCACGCTAACCATGGCCGTTGATTCACATGAACTGCGCTGGTTGGTGATCGGTGCCTCGGGTTTTGTTGGCAGCGCCATTGTCGACGACCTCCGGCAACGCGGGGCCACGGTTGTCGCCATGGCCGCTCCCCGGCTGCGAAGTACTGCTGTCTCTTCCCATGAGATTGTGGCAGAGGCGGGATCCCCCACACCGGGCTCCCCGATCTCTTCCTCCCGGGAAGAACTCAGCGCCGCGTTTTCTGGAATTGACGTTGTGATCAATGCCGCTGGCCTGGCAACGCCGGGCGAGGGCGAATCGCCCGAGCTCACCGGCGCTAATGCCTTGTTGCCAGTGGTGCTTGCCATGGCGGCCAAGGGGGCCGGGGTGAATAGATTTGTGCATCTGAGCAGCGCCTCGGTGCAGGGACATCGCCGCGTGATCGACGAAAGCAGCAATCGGGCACCCTTTTCGGCCTACTCGCGGTCCAAGGCCCTGGGTGAAGAAGCTCTGGAGTTGGCGGCAGCACAGTGCGCACAGCTTTCAGTGGCCACCGTCCGGGCCACCTCGGTTCAGGGTGCCAGCCGCCCCACCACCCAGTCGTTGGTCAAGGTAGCCCGCTCCCCCATCGCCTCCGTTGCCACACCCGGCGACTTCCCCACACCAGTCAGCTCCATCGATGCCCTCGCATGGTTCGTTGTTGAGACAGGCCAGTTCGCGGGCGATGTTCCGTCCGTGGTCTTGCAACCGTGGGAAGGATTGTCGGTCAGCGAGGTCCTAGCTGCTGCAGGTGGCCGCCCTCCTCGCCGTTTACCCCGATTCCTGTGCAAGGCGGTCCTGTCCGCCGGATATTTCGTCTCGGGCTTGCTGGGCGAAAGGCTGCACGGCTCTCTTCGCCGGGTGGAGTTGATGTGGTTTGGTCAAGAACAAACTCCCGGCTGGGCCGAGTCCGTAGGCCTCACTCCTGCTCCCTCAGTAGCCACGGTGCTGGAGAACGCCCGCTTGGGGAAATAGCACCCGCACTTCCGCTAGCGCTACCCTGATCCTGCGTAAATGAGGTCCTAGGAAGCAGCCTCTTCTGGCTTCTCGAGATTGATCGACTCTGAGTCAATTTTCTGAAGGTCAATTTTCTCTGGGTCAATAGCTAGTTCTTCAGCTGCCGCATCACTCATCGACTCGCCGGCGGTTTCCGCGGATTCCATGGAATCCTCGTCCAGGACCTCGTCCTGATCCTTGCCCAGATTCGATGGCTCCCACATTTTAGGTTCCACGTCAGGACCCAAGGCGCTAGGGATCATCTGCTGAATCTCGGCCAGGCTGATAGCACCTTCGCGGACCACACGCAGCCGCAGACCTGTTGCATCAACGATGGTGGATGGGGTGCCAGCCTTACCGTCGACCGGGCGGAATCCGCCCTCCAAATACACTTCGACGGAATCCGCGAGTTGGCTCCTGGCCTCGGAACCTGTCTGCGCAGCCGCCTGTCCGGTTCGGTTTGCACTTGAGACGGCCAAGGGACCCGTAATGGTGAGCAGGTCAAGTGCCAGTTGCTCATCCGGAACGCGAAGGGCAACGGTTCCCTTGGTTTCACCCAGGTCCCAGGTCAAGGTGGGCTGCGCATGGAAGATCAAGGTGAGCGGGCCAGGCCAGTATTTCTCGGCAAGTTTGCGGGCATCATCGGGGATGTCGGTTGCCAGACCCTCCATGGTGCCAATGCGCGGAATCAGCACGGGCGGCGGCATATTGCGGCCACGGCCCTTGGCAGCCAGCAGCGTGGCCACCGCCTGCGGGGAAAACGCGTCAGCTGCGACCCCATACACAGTGTCCGTAGGCATGACGATAATCTGCTTCGCAGCAATGGCCTTCTGCGCATGGGCCAAGCCCTCGGCGCGCTGTTGCTCATTGGTGCAGTTATAGGAAGTGGTACTCACAAGACCATTCTTTCATCACGGCGCCCACTTACGTGGAACGCGTCCCATCAATCACGAAGTTTCGGCGCAACAGATTAGCGCCGCAAGCCGCTGGTGGCCCTGTCCCGTCCGGTCAGGTCCGGGTGTGTGCGTACGTTGACCCAGTGTCCGCTGTTGTTGAAGAGTTCTGCCATTTGCGGAGCCTGAACTTCAGCGTGCTCCATAACGAAGAACCCTCCTGGGCGCAATAGCCGGGCAGCCGTGGCCTCTGCGGCGGTGGGCATTTCCATCCCGTCCGCTCCCCCGCCGTACAGTGCCATGTGGGGATCGTGTAGCCGTACTTCCAGATCTCGCGGGATGGCGTCGGCAGGAATGTACGGCGGATTCGAGACCACTACATCTACTTCTCCGTTAAGCCCGGCAAAGGAATCGCGCATATCTCCGTGTACCAAGTTAACTCCGGTACCGGCTAGATTCTTTTCCGCCCAAGGGAAGGCGTCATCACTGAGTTCCACGGCATAGACAGTACTGCCTGAAACCTCGGTGGCCATGGCACCAGCAATGGCGCCCGAGCCTGTGCCCAGGTCCACGGCAACTAGCTCCGCGGTATCCCCACGTTCCTGGCGCAACTGAGTTAATACATCGATCCCCAGCTGGACCACCGATTCCGTTTCGGGTCGCGGAACAAAAACGCCCGGGCCCACCGCCAATTCCAGGTGCCGAAAATAGGCTACGCCCGTGATGTGCTGCAACGGTTCCCGTGTGGCTCGCCTAGCTATCAGCTCATCATAACCAGATGGTGCTACAGCTGTGCCAAATAACATGGCTGCCACCTCGCCCCGGCTCACACCGAGGAGATGGGCGGCCAAAAGCTGGGCATCCACCGCTGGGGTGGGCACACCAGCGGCCGCAAGAACCGCCGTCGCACTGCGAACAGCGTCAGCCAAAGTTACGGCTGTTCCTGAGGCGCAGGAGCTGGTGGCATCAGTCGCCAATGGCGTCCAATCGTGCCTGCTCGTCCATTTCAATGGCCGACTGCACCACAGGTTCCAAATCACCATTCATGACGGCATCAAGGTTGTAGGCCTTGTAACCGGTGCGGTGATCGGCGATGCGGTTTTCCGGGTAGTTGTAGGTGCGGATTCGTTCCGAGCGGTCCATGGTACGGATCTGGGACTTACGCACCGCGGAGTTTTCGGCGTCGATGATGGCTTGCTGGTGCGCCAGAATACGGGCACGGAGCACGCGCATGCCTGCTTCACGGTTCTGCAGCTGCGACTTCTCGTTCTGCATCGCCACCACAATTCCGGTGGGAAGGTGAGTAATGCGGACTGCGGAGTCCGTGGTGTTCACGGACTGGCCACCCGGGCCGGAGGAACGGTAGACATCAATCTTGAGATCGTTTTGGCTGATGTCCACTTCTTCGGGCTCGTCCACTTCGGGGAGCACCAGAACACCGGCGGCCGAGGTGTGGATTCGTCCCTGAGATTCCGTAGCCGGAACGCGCTGCACACGGTGCACGCCGCCTTCAAACTTCAGGCGAGCAAATACGCCCTCGGCGGGATCATTGGAGCGGCCCTTGACGGCAATGGAAATATCCTTGTAGCCACCCAGATCAGATTCCGTTGCGGAGATGATTTCCGTCTTCCACCCACGCTGGTCGGCGTAACGGGTGTACATGCGCACCAGATCGGCGGCGAACAAGGCTGCCTCGTCTCCACCTTCACCCGCCTTGACTTCCAAGATGACATCGCGGGCATCATCGGGATCGCGCGGGATCAACAGACGGCGCAACTTCTCCTGCGCAGCAGCCAATTGTTCTTCTAACACGGGAACCTCGGCGGCAAACTCTGCGTCCTCGGCGGCCATCTCGCGGGCAGCTTCCAGATCGTCACCGATAGATTCCACCTGGTGATGACCCTCCACCACGTTGCTCAATTCGGCATACCGGCGGCCCAGTTTGCGCGCCAAGGCCTGATCGGCGTGCACTTCAGGCTCGCTCAGACGCATCTGCAGCTCGGCATGCTCATCAAGCAAACCGTGGATGGATTCAAACATTTCAACAACCTCTCTCGACGTAAGTCAAGTCTAATAACTAAATTCGTTCCAGCGGGAAGGAGCAATAACGCCAAGAGGCGGGCCCGCACAGTGATGTACGGTCCCGCCTCTTACGCTTAGCTACTTGTCTTGTTCGGCCTTGGAGCCCAGAGTTGTCTTCTGGATCTGCATGAGGAACTCGACGTTGGACTGGGTTTCACGCAGCTTGGAAGTCAACAGTTCAAGCGACTGCTGCATTTCCAAACCGGAGAGCACGCGGCGCAGGCGCCACATGATCTTGACTTCCTCAGGGGACAGCAGGTTCTCTTCACGGCGTGTACCGGAGCCATTGACGTCAACAGCAGGGAAGATGCGCTTGTCAGCCAGCTGGCGTGAGAGGCGGAGTTCCATGTTGCCGGTGCCCTTGAACTCTTCAAAGATGACCTCATCAGCCTTGGAACCGGTTTCCACCAGTGCCGTGGCCAAAATGGTCAGCGAGCCGCCGTTTTCAATGTTGCGGGCTGCTCCGAAGAAGCGCTTGGGCGGGTACAGGGCTGCAGAGTCCACACCACCGGAGAGGATACGGCCCGAGGACGGAGCCGAGTTGTTGTAGGCACGGCCCAAGCGGGTCATGGAATCCAACAGCACCACTACGTCCATACCCATTTCCACGAGGCGCTTGGCGCGCTCGATGGAAAGTTCGGCTACCTGTGTGTGGTCATCGGCGGGGCGGTCAAAGGTTGAAGCAATAACTTCGCCCTTGACCGTGCGCTGCATGTCGGTGACTTCTTCAGGACGCTCATCAACCAACACCATCATTAGGTGAACTTCAGGGTTGTTGATGGTGATCGCATTGGCGATCGACTGCAGGATCAGAGTCTTACCGGCCTTGGGCGGGGACACGATCAGGCCACGCTGGCCCTTACCGATCGGTGCCACCAGGTCAATAACGCGGGGACCGATCTTCTTTGAGTCGGTCTCCAAACGCAGACGCTCCGACGGGTACAGCGGTACCAGCTTGGCGAACTCAACGCGGTTCTTGAGTTCATCCGGGTTCTTGCCGTTGACACTGGTGACGCGCACCAAGGCGTTGAACTTCTGGCGGGCACTCTGAGCATTGCTGCGGTCTTCGCCTTCGCGAGGTGCACGGATGGCACCTACGACGGCGTCGCCCTTACGCAGGTTGTACTTCTTGACCTGTGACAAGGAGACATAGACATCGTTGGAACCGGGCAGGTAGCCGGAGGTACGCACAAATGCGTAGTTTTCCAAGATGTCCAGGATGCCGGCTACGGGCAGCAGGACGTCGTCCTCGGTCAGCTCGGTGTCATCGAAGTCCGGGCCCTGGGTACGGCCGCGGCGGCGTTCGTTGCGGTCGCGGAAACGGTCGTTCCGGTCATTGCGGTTGTTGTTGCTATTGCTGTTGTTTCCGCTGCGATCGTTGCGGTCGTTGGAATCGTTAGAGTTCCGGTCCCGGCGGTTACGACGGTTGCGGTTGTTACGCGATCCGTCTTCGTCGTCGCCTGCACTGTTGTTGCCGTTATTGCTGTTGGCGTTATTCGCGCTGTTATTGCTATTGGCGCTGTTCCGGTCGTTGCTGTTCCGCTGGTTGCGCTGGTTATTGTTGCGCTGGTTGCGGACGTTGCGCTCACCGTTCTCGGCATTATCGCCCTGAGCGGATTCACTGTCGGTGGCCTCGGGCGTCTCGGCAGCTACGTTGTCAGCAGAGGTAGCACCGTCGCTGTGTGCATCCTGCTGGCGTGAACCACCCTGTGAACGGCGGTTGCGGGTACGGGACTGGCGGCGGTTTTCGCCGTCGTTCTCGTTGCTCTCCTGAGCAGGTGCACCGGAAGTTTCGGTGGAAGTGGACTCAACGGCGGTAGCTTGCGCAGAAACCACACCGGAGTGCGAGGCCGAATCCGTGGTGATGATGCCGTCGCTGCTGGCAGCACGGCGGGTGCGGCCGCGGCCGCGGACCGGACGCTCGGGAGCCTCGGTGGCAGCTGCGTTTTCACCGGTGTTGTTGCTGGTGCCTGCCTCGACGGCAGCGTCAGGAGCGGCAGACCCTACGGCAGCCTCATTGTTGCTCTCGGCAGCAGCCTTGGTTGCGGAGCCGCGCCGGGTTGAACGTGTTGCCGTCCCGGTCTTTGCCGCCCCGGTCTTTTCGGCTGCATTCTTGCCAGCAGCTGCCGTGTCGGCGCCTGCGCCAGCGTTGGAACTGGAGCGAACCGGCCGATCAGCAACGGAAGAACCGCGCTGATGAGCTGAGATGGCTTCAACAAGGTCGCCCTTGCGCATCCTAGAACCACCGGTGATGCCCAGCTGTCCAGCCAAGACCTGCAGCTGGGCGAGCTTCAACCCAGCTAGACCTGCGGACTTTGCAGGTGCGCCAGTGGTGTTTGATTCAGCAGCCTTGGGAGCAGCGGCTGAAGTTGCGGTTTCGGTCACGAAGGATCCTTCCCCCTCGATGGCGGGCCCAATTCTTGGGGCCGCGATGATTAGTGTCGAGCTCCCCTATTGCTGCCGCACTGGCTAACAACGGGACATACCCGAGGTTCCATTCCCGTAGCCGAAAAAACGGTTTGTGTTCCGGAAATGGTGTGATTCACCTTTTGAATCGAGTCTCAAATGGAGCGATCCCAGAACCAAACCGGCGGCTGCCATGCGTTGATCCAGCGGTCACTGCGCACGAATGGCGCAGGCTGCAAAGGCGGCATCATGGGTCAAATAAACACTGTTCGTTTCCGCGCTGGTCAAATAGCAACCAAAAGGGAGAGTGTCTATGAACTACGGATGCATCTCCACTTTAGCACCTTCGAGGTCAACTTCGAGCCGGAAAACCCGCCAAGACACGCCGTTTGAAGCGGAATTTTCATTGTCGTTGCGCAAATTTGTGATTCGGCCCACGATTATTTCCGCTTCGGCACCACCATTGGCAAGCACCATGACCGTGGGGCCGGCACCAGAAATGAAGGCTGCGTGCCCGTCTCCGCGCAAAAGCTCCACCAACGCGGCGCTGGCAGGCATGGCCTCGGCCCGGTAATCCTGGTGCAGATAATCGCGGGTTCCGGCCAATAGCAGTGACGGATCATTGGTGAGCGCGTGCATGAGCAAGGCTGCTCGGCCAGAGTTGGCGGCAGCGTCAGCGTGCGGCACGGTGGCCGGCAGCATGCCACGGGCCCGTTCGGTTTTGAGTTCCACATCGGGGATGGCTACTACGGGAACCACCACGTTCGACGGCGTGAGCTTGGCGCTGGCGAATTCCGCACCTTCCTGCCACGAAACGGCCACGGCACCAAAGATGGCGGGCGCGACGTTATCCGGGTGGCCTTCGAGTTCGGAGGCCAGCTGCAAAACCCAAGCCTTATCCTGCTGATCCTCGGGCGCCACCAGCGCGTTCGCTGCCATGATCGCGGCCACAATCGCCGAGGCCGAGGACCCCAGGCCACGGCCGTGCGGAAGCACATTGTTCGCGGTTACCCGTACTCCCACACGGCTGTAGCCCAGACGTGCCCAAGCGATATCAAGCGTCTTCACCACAAGGTGGCTGGCGTCCCGAGGGAGCTCCGCCACACCTTCCCCGCTCAGCTCAAATTCCAGTTCCGGACCAGCCAAGGTGGTGATGGTCAAGGTGTCATAGAGCGAAACCGCCAAGCCCAGCGAATCAAAGCCGGGGCCAAGATTGGCGCTGGTACCGGGAACCCGCACGGTGGCGGCGGTTCCTGAAAGCGGAGTTTTCAGAAGCGGTTGATGAGGCAGCGGGGAAGTCATGCTTGAACCTGTCATGGTGGACCCTGTCATGATGGTGTGCTGCTAGTCCGTCAGGCCAAGTGCATCGGCAACTGTGACCACGTCAAAAGCCACAGACTTGGGCTGTGCGGCGCTGCCGTCGGCGTTCTTCAGGGCCCAATCGGGGTCCTTCAGGCCATGGCCGGTCACGGTGATGACAAAGGTCTTGCCGGAGGGCACTTCGCCGGCCGCATGCTTCTTGATCAGACCAGCAACGCCGGCTGCGGAGCCGGGCTCCACAAAGACGCCTTCCTTGGCCGAGAGCCAGCGGTGTGCTGCGAGGATTTCATCATCCGTGACAGCTTCAATGAGTCCGCCGGACTCATCCCGTGCAGCTATGGCCATGTCCCACGATGCCGGGTTACCGATACGGATGGCCGTGGCAATCGTGTCGGGTTCCAGAATGGGGTGACCGGCAACGAACGGTGCGGCGCCGGCTGCTTGGAAGCCCCACATGATGGGCGTGTGTGTGGAGACAGCAGGCAAGGTACCGGCCGTGGCAGATTCGTACGGGGCCGCGTATTCGCGGTAGCCGCGCCAGTAGGCGCTGATGTTGCCAGCGTTACCTACGGGAAGCACATGGTAATCCGGGGCATCGCCCAGGGCATCCACCACTTCGAAGGCACCGGTCTTCTGCCCTTCAATGCGGGCGGGGTTGACCGAGTTGACCAAGAAGACCGGGTAGGACTCGGCCAGCTTGCGGGCCACATCCAAGCAGTTATCGAAGTTACCGTCTACCTGCAAGATGGTGGCGCCGTGCGCCACCGCCTGGCTGAGCTTGCCCATGGAGATCTTGCCTTCAGGCACCAACACTGCACAGGTCAATCCGGCAGCCTTGGCGTAAGCTGCTGCCGACGCCGAGGTGTTACCAGTTGAGGCGCACACAACAGCCTTGGCCCCGGCTGCGACAGCCGCCGTCATGGCCATGGTCATGCCGCGGTCCTTGAAGGAACCGGTGGGGTTCATGCCCTCCACCTTCAGGTACACATTGGAACCCGTCAAGGCTGAGAGATGCTGCGCGTACACCAACGGTGTGCCGCCTTCACCCAGGGTAATGATTTTGGTGTCTGCCGTTACCGGAAGACGCTCTGCATATTCGCGGACAACTCCACGCCACTGATGAGCCATTAGACTCCCTCCACCCTCAAGACACTCGTCACTGAATTAATGATGTCAAGACCCTTGATGGCCTCAACAGTTGCCGCCAAAGCGGCCTCGCTTGCGCGGTGAGTAACAATGCGCAGCTCAGCAGTTGCCGGGCCGCCATTCTCAGACTCGTCGCGGTCGCGGTGCACCGTCTGCCGCATGGTCTCAATGGAGACCCCGTTCTCGGCAAACAACGCAGAGATCTTGGACAGGACACCGGGCTGGTCCGCGGCGTCCATGCCAATGTAGTAACGGGTTCTCACTGCATCGATAGGCAGCACCGGCAGCACCTCAATGGTGGAATCCGTGCGGCCCGGGCCACCCAGAACCAAACGACGTCCAGCTGAGACAACGTCACCCATGACAGCTGATGCCGTGGGGGAACCGCCTGCTCCTGCCCCATAGAACATGAGCTCACCGGCATTTTCCGCTTCGACAAACACGGCGTTGAACGCGCCACGCACCGCACCCAGAGGGTGTTCGCGCGGAATCAAGGTGGGGTGCACACGCACACTCACGCCCGAGGTGGGGTGGGCGCCGTCGTGAGTGCCGGCGTCGTGCTTGGCATCAATCTTTTCAGCGATCGCCAGCAACTTGATGACATAGCCGGCATCCTTGGCGGCGGCAATGTCTCCCGCCGTGACCCCGGTGATGCCCTGGCAGTGCACATCTTCCAACGCAAAGCGCGTGTGGAAGGCCAGGGAAGCCAAGATGGCACCCTTGGCTGCGGCGTCGTGGCCCTCAATATCGGCGGTGGGATCAGCTTCGGCGTAGCCCAGGCGCGTGGCCTCGGCCAGTGCGTCAGCAAATTCAGCACCGGTGGAATCCATGGCGTCGAGGATGAAGTTCGTGGTGCCGTTGACAATGCCCATGACGCGGGTGATCTTGTCCCCGGCCAGCGAATCCGTGATGGGACGCAGGATGGGGATGGCACCGGCCACGGCGGCCTCGTAGGAGAGCTGGACACCGGCGGCGTCGGCCTTCTCGTACAGGGTGGGACCGTCCACGGCCAGCAGCGCCTTATTGCCGGTGACCACGGTGGCCCCGTGCTCAATGGCTTCCAGAATCAGCGCGCGGGCCGGCTCAATGCCACCCATCAGCTCAATGACAATGTCGGCATTGCGGACCAGGGCGGAGGCGTCGGTGGTGTAGAGCTCGCGGGGCGCCTGAACGTCGCGCGGAGCGTCAACGTTCCGCACCGCAATGCCTACCAGCTCGAGCCGGGCCCCTGTTCGGGCTGCCAGCGCATCTGCGTCTTCTAGCAAAATGCGGGCAACTTGCGAGCCCACATTTCCGGCGCCAAGGAGCGCCACTTTCAGGGTCTTGATATTGGCGGACACATTGGTGTCCACGGTATTGCGCTCTGTCAAAGGTCTCTAGGCCCCTAAATCGCGTGCCAGCAAATCGTCTTCGGTTTCTCCCCGCACAATCAAACGTGCGGTGCCGTTCTTAACAGCCACAACGGGCGGACGGGGCACATAGTTGTAGTTGCTGGCTAGTGCCCAGCAGTACGCGCCCGTTCCGGGAACTGCAAGCAAATCCCCGGCCGCCACGTCATTGGGCAGATATACATCTCTAACAACAATGTCACCACTCTCGCAATGTTTGCCCACTACTCGGGACAACGCGGGAGCCTGCGCCGAGCTACGGCTGGCCAAAACTGCCGAATAATCAGCCTCATAAAGCACCGGACGGGCGTTATCGCTCATTCCGCCATCCACCGACACATAACGGCGCGGAGCCGTCACATCCGCCTGCCCATCCACCTCAACTTGCACGGTTTTCAGCGTGCCGGTCTCATAGAGGGTGAACGTGGTGCTGCCAACAATGGCACGGCCTGGCTCAATGGAGATCCGTGGGGCGCTCATACCCAGTTCCGCGCACGTATCACGCACGACGGCGGCCATCGCCTGAGCGACTTCGGCAGCCGGGCGCGGGGTATCCACCGCGGTGTAGGCAATGCCGTAGCCGCCACCAAGGTCCAGTTCCGGCAAGGTGACGCCGTAGCTTTGCTGGATTTTGTGCGTGAACGCCAGCAGCTTGCGGGCGGCAATTTCAAAGCCTTCGGCTTCGAAGATCTGCGAACCAATGTGCGCGTGGAACCCTAAGAAGTTAATGCTTTCGGCTTCTACGGCCAGCTTCGCGGCAGCCTCGGCAGCGCTCATACCGGGAGCTTCGGGATCCTCAGCGATGAAACTGAGGCCGAATTTCTGGTCCTCATGTGCCGTGGCAATGGACTCGTGAGTGTGAGCGTGTACGCCGGGGGTCAGGCGCAACATGACGTTGGCTTTTTCCCCGCGGGCCGCAGCAATCTCGGCCACGCGCGCCAGTTCGTGGAGGCTGTCCACCACAATCCGGCCCAAGCCCATGTCCAGAGCCCGGTTGATTTCCGCAGCCGACTTATTGTTGCCGTGCAGGCCCAGGTTTTCACCTTTGAGCCCGGCACGCTTAGCCACAGCCAACTCTCCGCCGGAGCAGGTATCCAGACGCAGTCCTTCGGAATCAACCCAGCGGGCTACCTCGGTGGATAAGAAGGCCTTGCCTGCGTAGTAGACGTCCACGCCTCCGCAAATGTCTTTGAAGGCCGCATCGAAGGCGTCTTTAAACGTCCGGGCACGGGCGCGGAAGTCGTCCTCGCTCATGACGAACAGCGGGGTGCCAAACTGCTCTTTGAGTTCGCTGACGGGAATCCCGCTGATGGTGACTTCACCGCTGTGGCCGCGTTCGACGTCGTGCGCCCACATGGCAGGCACCAACTCATTTACGTCCCCTGCGGCAGGCAACCACTCAGGTGCCAGCTGGGCGCCAGCGATCTGCGTTTGGGTCATTTTCTTACATCCGTTCCGGAGCGGAGACACCCAGCATGGCCAGACCGTTGGCGAGAACCTGACCCACGGCGTCGTTGAGCCAGAGACGGGTACGGTTCACATCGGTGACAGCTTCCTCGCCCATGGGGGTGACGCGGCAGGCGTCGTACCAGCGGTGGTACGCGCCGGCGATAACTTCCAGGTGGCGAGCCACGCGGTGCGGTTCGCGGAAGCCTGCGGCCTGGGACAACATGCCCGGGTACTGGCCCAGAACGGCCAGCAGCTCCGACTCGGTGACGTGGCTAAGCGCAGCGGCGTCGAAAGCTGTGCGCTCAACCTTGGCTGCGGCGGCGTTGCGAGCCACGGCGCAGGTGCGGGCGTGGGCGTACTGGACGTAGAACACCGGGTTCTCGTTGGACTTCTTGGTCAGCACGTCCAAGTCAATGTCAATGTTGGAATCGCTGGAGAAGCGGGCCAGAGAGTAGCGGGCGGCGTCGGTGCCCACGGCCTCCACGAGGTCTTCCATGGTGACCACGGTGCCGGCACGCTTGGACATGCGCACGGGCTTGCCGTCCTGAACCAGATTCACCATCTGGCCGATGAGAACCTCAACGCGGTTGGCGTCATCGCCCATGGCTGCCGCGGCGGCCTTGAGGCGGGCAACGTAGCCGTGGTGGTCGGCACCGAGCATGTAGATGCACAGGTCGAAGCCGCGGTCACGCTTGTTCTTGAAGTAGGCGATATCACCGGCAATGTAGGCTGCGTTGCCATCGGACTTGATGACCACACGGTCCTTGTCGTCACCGTAATCGGTGGAGTTCAACCACCAGGCGCCGTCCTTGAGGTACATGTTGCCAGAACCCTTGAGCTGGTCCAGGAGCTTCTCAACGGCGCCGTCTTCAAAGAGTGAGTTCTCGTGGAAGTAGACGTCAAAGTCGACGCCGAACTCGTGCAGGGACTTGCGGATCGCAGCAAACATGAGCTCCACGCCCTGGGCGCGGAATTCTTCCTGCGGATCTTCGCTTTCGAGGATGCCGGGGTTGTTCGCCATGACCTCGGTGGCGATATCAACGATGTACGCTCCACCGTAGCCATCTTCGGGTGCGGGCTCACCCTTGGCGCTGGCCAGCAATGAGCGGGCAAACTTATCGATCTGGTTGCCGTGGTCATTGAAGTAGTACTCACGGGTTACGTCGGCACCCTGCGACAAGAAGATGCGGGCCAGAGAATCGCCCACGGCAGCCCAGCGGGTACCGCCCAAGTGGATAGGGCCAGTGGGGTTGGCGGAGACAAACTCCAAGTTGATCTTGGTGCCAGCCATGGCAACATTGGTGCCGAAGCTTTCGCCGGCTTCGACGATCGCTTTGGCCAGTTCTCCGGCAGCAGCGGCGTCTACGGTGATGTTCAAGAAACCCGGGCCAGCGATATCGACCTTGGAAACACCAGGGATTTCACTCAGGCGGGTCTGCAGAATCTCGGCGATTTTGCGCGGCGGAACACCGGCCGGCTTAGCCAGCTGGAGCGCGATGCTGGTAGCCCAGTCGCCGTGGTCGCGGCTCTTGGGCCGCTCCACCCGGACTTCCGAGGGCAGCGCTTCGACGGGAACAGTGAGTTCACCGGCGTCGAGCGCATCTTTTAGGCAAGTGGTAATGGCGGCAGAAAGTTCTTCAGGAGTCACGCCTCTAAGTGTACGGTTCCGGCCGGGCCCTCCCCCAATCCGTGGCCATCACGCCCAGAATGTGGCAGATCCGGTGCGTTGCTGTCCGCCAAGCCGCGGCCGGGCGCCGGAGCCCCTCCATTTCGACTCCATAGATCATCGGTCCGTGAGCTTTGGTCGTTTAGAAGCACCAGAACGACCAGAGCTCACGGATCAATGCATGGCGGCCGCGGATTACGACCACGCTCCTCTAGGCACCGACGGGCACCGGAGCGAAATCGTCCTCGAGCATCTTGGGGCGGCAAATGATCCAGGCGCCGACACCCAGCAGCACCAAGGACCCAAACAAGAACATGAATGGAACAGTCCAAGAACCCGTCCACTGGTGCAGCAGCCCAAAGAACAGCGGCCCCGTGCACGCCAACGCGTATCCCATACCCTGGCTGAACCCGGACAGAACCCCCGCACCGAGTTGAGTGCGCGTGCGGTGATTGATCAGCAGCAGCGACAGCGGGAACGTGCCGGGGCCGAGTCCGGCCAGGGCCACCCAGATCCAGGTCCCCTCAGCCGGTGATAGCAGCAGGCCCATGTATCCCACCACGAAACAGGCCAGCATGACTACGACTGCAGGGAACGGGTTGCGCATCTTGGCAGCAATGATCGGAATACCTAGGCTCAGGGGCAAGCCGAGGGCGGCAAAGAGAGCCAGCATGGACCCAGCCTGTCCCCTATCCAGCCCCGCCCCCGTCAGGATTTCAGGAAGCCACGCAAACATGGCGTACGTGTTCAGCGATGTGCACCCAAACATGAACGTCAGCCCCCACGCGGTGGGCGAACGCCACAAATTCATTTTGGGCACTGGTGCCGTGGCCACCGCCGAATGAATCACCGGCGTCTGAACCACGACGGCGTGAGGTGTCTTGGAAGGGTTGGCGGAGGCCGGCGTCGTGCTTGGGGAAATGAGCGCTACCAGCCAAGGGATCAAGGCGATGGTGCTGATTCCTGCCCAAGAGGCGAGGGAGAACTGCCAACTTGTGGCGTCGGCCACGGGGACCGAAAGCTGTGCCGGCAGTGCCGTGCCCACTGAAATGGAAGTGACGTACAGTGCCGTCATGAGCCCAATCCTGGTGGGGAAATACTTCTTAACCAAGGGCGGCAACAGCACATTGCCAGCGCCGAGACCACCGAATGCCACCACGGAAAAGAGCAGGAAAAGTGGAGTATTGGGGACCAAAACTCGCGCGATCTGGCCAACGATTCCGACAAAGATGGCCAGCACGATGAGCTTTTCCAGCGGTGCCCGGCGAATCACATACGGCGTCAGGAAGCCGAATAGTCCAAAGGCGGCGGTCGGCAGCATGCCCAGGATCCCGATGGTCGAGGCGCTGAGCGGGAGGTCTTCGTTGATGGTTGAGATCAAGGGTGGAACGACTGTCACGGCCGCCCGCAGCGTCAGGGCTGTCAGGATGATGGCGGCCGCGAAGAGCCACGCCCTCTGCTGTTTTTTTACGCTCATGAGTTCCCCATTGGCCCAACAATACCCGCCATATGGTGGTCTTTATCCTGCGAGTTTTTCTTCCGAGCCCCTGCACCTGCTAAGCTCTTCTCGTTCCCATTGGCAGCCACGGTTGCCACGCCTTCGTAGCTCAGGGGATAGAGCGTCGGTTTCCGGTACCGTAGGTCGGGGGTTCGAATCCCTCCGAGGGCACAAAATGAAACACCCTGATCCATGGATCAGGGTGTTTTTTTGTTGGGTGGCTCGGGTTAGCGGTTAGCGGGAGCGGTTAGCGGGGGCGGTTAGCGGGGGCGGTTAGCGGGATTAGCGGGACTAGCAGGATTAGCGGGATTAGCAGCCAAAATGTACGCACAGCCCGGGCGGGTCCGTGGCTTCTTTCGGGTTAGTGGCCACAATCCCCGCGGTCCCCAATTCGGGTCTCCAAACTCCAGATACTGTGATGAGCCTATTCGAAACGGCAGATGACGCGATCGCCCTAGTCGAGTCGACACATATGGCCCCAAATTTACCCAAATTTGGGCTGAACTGGTGGACGATGTTCTGGCCGTTATCAAGGAGTTGGCCGAAGAAGGCTGGACCATGGTGATCGTGACCCACGAACTCGCCTT
>NZ_JBFBLV010000025.1:0-60398 GCF_040686835.1 Specibacter sp. NPDC078692 | reverse complement strand
CTTCAGCTACCAAGACGGCAACGGAATTCAACAAGGATGGGGCGGAAGAAGCCACTGACACGCCCGGGCTGTACACACATTTTGGCCGCTAACCCGCTAACCACTAACCCGCTAACCAGAAGTTAACGAGAAAAGGCCCGGAATCTCAATGATTCCGGACCTTTCTTGGCGGAGGATGGGGGATTTGAACCCCCGAGGGCGTTAACCCAACACGCGTTCCAGGCGTGCGCCATAGGCCGCTAGGCGAATCCTCCAGCTTGCTGTGCAAAACACGGCAGGTTCAAGAGTACCTGACAAAGTGCCCAAGTCACGAATCGAGGACTCCCACCCTCGAACTAGGGCAGCCGTGATGGCTATTTTGGGCACCTTCGAGGGCAGATTGAGCCCACTAAAGTTCCAGATACACCCTTGACGCCCACCATCTAGCCCGACCATGGCTCACCGCCGTGTTGTTACTCACAGCCCGGGGCATGCCCGCCTGCGCTATGACCGCTGTGGCTGCGGGGGCACTCGAACTGCAGTGCCACGCCGTACTGACCAGGAGGCTGCGTTGATCAGTGGCCTGCGCGCATTGCCAAAGCCGCAGTAACGAAACCGCACGCAGCAAAGGTCACTGCCATGACAATCAAGAAGAATTGTTGGCCAGAGTGGCGATGCGTGCGCTGTGAGGTGTTGGTGGAGAAAACTTCACTGCGCATCAGCACCATGAGTCCTGTCCCGATGGCTAGCACCCAGAAAATCCATTCAAAGAATCCGTAGCTCAACATGGCTAACTTCTCCTCGGCAGCCCGGGCAACGCGGGGCGAAAACGTTGCGGGGCCTGCACGGCAATGGTTTTGCGCCCCTATGTGGCGAACGTACCACCGCCGGCACAAAATTGATATGGCCCGCTTGAGTGCTGCATGACTACTGCCGGATTCGCACGCACCGCCGCTGTCGGGTAAGCTGATTCCCGGCCCCTCATGTGGCGTCACCCTGTGAACTCCCCCAGGACCGGAAGGTAGCAAGGGTAAGCGGGCTCTGGCGGGTGCATGGGGGGTCTTTATTTATCCCCAGATGCCCCAATTATGCGCGCATCGTGCGGCAATTTGTCAGGCGGATTAGATAGGGTTTCAACTGTGAGCGCACCAACAGCCCTGTATCGCCGGTACCGTCCCGATTCATTCGCTACCGTAATCGGCCAAGAACATGTCACAGCCCCCCTTATGGCTGCGCTGGACAAGAACCGCGTCAACCACGCCTATCTCTTCTCTGGCCCCCGCGGTTGCGGTAAAACCACCTCGGCACGCATCCTGGCCCGGTGCCTGAACTGCGCCAAGGGCCCCACCTCGCACCCCTGCGGTGAGTGCGATAGCTGCGTTGAACTGGCCCGCGGCGGTGCCGGTTCTTTGGACGTCATTGAGATTGATGCTGCCAGCCACGGTGGTGTTGACGATGCCCGCGATCTTCGCGAACGTGCCACCTTTGCCCCCATCCGTGACCAGTACAAAATCTTCATCATCGATGAGGCCCATATGGTCACCTCGGCTGGGTTCAACGCTTTGCTGAAAATCGTTGAAGAGCCTCCGGAGCACATCAAGTTCATCTTTGCCACCACCGAACCTGACAAGGTCATCGGCACCATCCGTTCCCGGACACACCATTACCCCTTCCGACTAGTGCCTCCGGAGCCACTCATGGCTTATTTGGCACAGTTGTGTGAACAAGAGAACGTGGCCGTTGCCCCGGGCGTACTGTCGTTGGTGGTCCGTGCCGGAGGCGGCTCCGTGCGTGATTCGCTCTCAGTTCTTGACCAGCTCATGGCCGGCGCGAACGCCACGGGTCTGGATTATGATCTGGCCGTGGACCTGCTCGGCTACACCCACTCTTCACTTCTGGACGACGTCGTGGAATCCTTGGCGGCCAGTGACTCAGGCACAGTTTTCAAATCGATTGACCGAGTCATCCAGACCGGCCATGATCCTCGCCGCTTCGTGGAAGATCTGCTCGAGCGCTTCCGCGATCTGATCATCGTCCAAGCCATGCCGGAAAGTGCCCACGCAATCCTGCGCGGCGTCCCGGAAGAACTGATCGCTCGCATGCAGACCCAGGCCGCCCAGCTGGGTGCCGCCGAACTCTCCCGCGCTGCCGACGTGACCAACGCCGCCTTTAACGAGATGACAGGTGCGACCTCTCCACGCCTGCATCTGGAATTGCTCGGCGCCCGGCTTCTGTTGCCGGGGGCTGACTCCTCCACTCGCGGCATGGCGACTCGACTGGACCAACTAGAACGTCGACTCAACTACTCAGAGACACCGGTGGCGGTCCCCTCAACCGAGCTCCCCGCGGCTGCACCTCAGCAGGGAAATCCCGCACAAAATTTCCCCGTCCCCAGTTCCGCGCCGGCCTCATACGAGTCCGCTACCGGCATCTCCGCCAGCGACCCATCCGAAAGTGCTGGCGGTGGACTGGCAGCTGTCCGGGCACAATTGGCTCGAGCCAAGGAAGCCGCTGGTGCCGAAGTGGCAGCCCGGCAGACCTCAGGCACCAGCCCTGCAGGAGTTCAGGCCCCCGAATCTTCGGATCAGCCGGCACCTACAGAACCTTCAGAACAACTGGCCGCCGCAACGCCACCGGCACAGCCGGCACCCTCGGTGCCAGCCGCGCCACAGCCTCGTCAGCAGACCCACCCCAGTGACTCAGGGCAGCCGCAGCAGACCGCACGTCCGGCCCGCACTTGGGATGATCTGCCTACCCCCAGTGGCAACGTGGACTTTATGAGCCAGCCACAGGACAACCCGGCGGTTGCAACTCCGGCTCAGAACCAGCCGTCCCACCCCTCCCAGTTCCAGCCAGAACAGCACCAGCCGTCCCAGCTCGCACCAACGCAGTCAACACCTCCTGAAGCTGCCGTAAATGTCGGTGGCACTCCGCCTGCCGGGATGCCGACTCCCGGTGCGACGGCTGCCAGCCAATCTGCCGCTGGCCCCTCGGGTGCTGGCTCCTCAGGCGCTGGCTCCTCAGGCATTGAAGTCATCCGCCGCGCTTGGCCGGAGATCATCGGTGCACTGCGAAACATTCGCATGGCCTCGTGGGTCATCGTCAACCAGAATGTGGTGCCGCAAACCTTTGACGGTCAAGAACTGCGTGTGGGGCTTCCCTCCACCGGCCTCATTGCCGCTTTCAGTAACGGCGGGCACCTGGCGAACCTACAGCAGGCCATCAACGAGGTTCTTGGCCTGAACGTCCAGATCCTCCCCGTCGACGGCGAAGCCCCGAAGGCGAGCTCTGAACCAAACCCAAAAGTTCGAACTGGTAACCCTTCACCACAACGTGGAGGGCCTGGCAACACTGCCGCCCCGCAGCTAACGGACTCTCCTAGCCAAGGACATCCAGCCGCCCCAGTTGCCCACGATTCTTGGGGATTGCCGGTTGAGTCGGTTTCAGCGCCAACACCCAAGGCAGCGCAGGCTCCGGCACCTACGCCTGCGCGACGGGAAGCGGACGCCACTTCACCATCTGCTGCGAACTCCCCTGCATCACCTGCGTCGACTGCATCTGCGGCAACCACCGCACGCACCGTCTCCGCCGTCGAGGAAACTGCTCCTTGGGATGGGCCGCCGGAACCCAGTGATCAGTGGGATGAACCGTACCCGGATTTCGTTCCACCGGCAGATCTCTACGAGTCGGTCGCTTCTTATCCTCAGGAAGATTCATATCCGTCCAACGATGCTGCTCCGCCCACCGGTTCGGTAGCTCCCGCAGCAGCCCCTGCGTATTCTCCGCCTAAAATTTCACCCATTGCTGCGTGGACTACGGGCTGGGATTCCCCGGCTGTGGAAGCGCCTGTTGCTGCCCCGGCCGCACCCGAAACACCTCGCCGCAGCGAGCTACTCGCCCAGCAAGCTGCCCAGCAGGCCGCCCAGCCATCTACGGCAGATGCCCCTCAGGACTGGGGAGTTTCGTTGGGTCAGACCCGGCGATCCGATGTGGCTGATCCCGGTTGGGGTGACGTTTCTGCCGCACCCGACTGGGCTCAGCCGGCCACGGCAGATTCGGGAACTGTAGATTCCGGAATCGCAGGACCAGTCACCGCTGATTCAGGCGCGACCAGTTCCATCGCCTCGCACCCCACCTCTCGTGTAGCCGAGCCCGCAACACCTGCGGCAAGCCCCGAATTCACCCCGGCACCGGCCAGCAACCTCGTGGAAGCGCCAGGTCACCAAAGCCCGGGCGATGCCTCGGTGACGGCTCCTGCCCAGGAGGATCCGGCGTCGAACGTGTCAGGCGGCGGGGAAAAGCTGAGCATGTATCAGCGCCTGGCCAACAGCCCGGCGGCTCAGGCAGCGCGCGTCCAGACACCGGCGGCCGCGGCCAACGCCCCGTACGTGGAGGACGTCCCCAGCCCGGACGATGTCACCATTGAGGAATCCGGTGTGGTGGGACAAGCCGCCGTCGAGCGTATTCTTGGCGGAGTACTCATCGAGGAACGCCCGCTCAATAATTCACATTGAGCGAGCCCCATCACCATTTCGAAATAACCAGCAATAGACAAGAGGCAGTGTGTACGAGGGAGCAGTTCAGGAGCTCATTGACGAGTTGGGGCGCCTGCCCGGGATCGGCCCGAAATCGGCTCAGCGGCTCGCCTTCCACATCCTTGAAGCGGATCTGGACGATATGAAGCGTCTGGTCAGTGCCATCACCACTGTCAAGGAACGCGTCAAGTTCTGCACGGTCTGCTTCAACGTCACGGAGGCGGAACTGTGCAATATCTGCCGCGATGAACGCCGTGACCCCACCATCATTTGCGTGGTCGAGGAGTCCAAGGATGTGCTGGCAGTGGAGCGCACCCGCGCCTTCCGCGGCCGCTATCACGTGCTGGGCGGCTCCATTAATCCGATCGCCGGGATTGGCCCCGACCAGTTGCGTATCCGCGAACTGCTCACACGTCTCAACGATGCTCAGATCCAAGAGATCATCATCGCCACCGACCCCAACCTGGAAGGCGAAGCCACCGCAACGTACCTGTCACGCATGCTGAAAACTCTGGGCATTGCCGTGACGCGCCTGGCGTCAGGCCTACCGGTGGGTGGCGACTTGGAATACGCCGACGAGGTTACCCTGGGCCGCGCCTTCGAAGGCCGCCGCAACGCGCTGACGTAAAGCGTTCTGGCCCTACCGGCCCTACCGACCCCCGAAAACCTCTACTGCCCCGCGAGGATGCAGGGGACGTGATCAGATTTCGTGGTCAGCGGCCGCGAGCTGCGCCAGACGCTCGCGCGTGGGCGTCCCCGTCGTGGGCACGTACATGACGAAGTGCAGATTCGGGACGTCGGCAGGCACCAGCCGTTGCTGCTCAAACGTCAGCTCCCCCACGTGCGGATGAAAAAACACACGCTGCCGTGAGGAAAAGTTCAGCACCACGTGTTCAGCCCAGATGCTGGCGAACTCCACACTGGCCGCTTGCAGCTTCTGAACCAGCGCCGTGTGGGACGCGGAGCCCAGCCGGGAACCGGACTCCGCGCGGAATTCCGCCACAAAGTTCCGTGAGGTGATGTCCCAGTCAGGCAACATTTGCCGCAGTGCAGGGTCGGTAAAGACCAACCACAGCAGATTTCTTTCGGCCGGGGCCACCTCGGCAATGCGCGAATACAGGGCCTGGTAGGCGGCATTCCAGCCCGCAATCCCCCAGTCCGGCGACACTGCGAATGCTGGGAAATCCACGGCATCGAGCAGTGCTTGCAGGTGCGCCGGGACGGATTCAATGGCTGCCGTCCCGGACAGAGAAACCGCTCCGTGTCCACCCAACGCCAGCACATACGACTGTTCGGCCGCGCTGAGCCGCATCACCCGACCAATGGATTCAAGTACCTGACGCGAGGCGTTGATGTCCCGGCCCTGTTCCAGCCACGTGTACCAGGTGACACTGACGGCGGCGAAGGCAGCAATCTCCTCGCGGCGCAGTCCCATGATCCGGCTGCGTCCAATAGGCGGCAAACCGTGTTCCGCCCGAAGTAGCCCAGCGCGGCGGTCACGGAGAAACTGGCCCAGCTCACGGCGTCGTTCTTCATTCATTTCACCAAATCTAGCACTGCCACTACTAGTATTAGCGCCGTCCGCGCAGAGCACCCCGAATGCGGGTTAAGCGCCAGGATTGCTGGTTAACTATGTTTATGCCCACATTACGTTCACGCACAGTCACCCACGGCCGCAACATGGCCGGCGCCCGCGCCCTCATGATGGCCTCCGGCGTTGCCCAGGCCGACATCGGCAAGCCGATCGTCGCCGTCGCCAACTCCTTCACCGAGTTCGTGCCCGGCCACACCCACCTTGCCCCCGTGGGCCGGATCGTCTCCGACGCGATCCACAAGGCCGGCGCCATCGCCCGTGAGTTCAACACCATCGCCGTGGACGACGGCATCGCCATGGGCCACGGCGGCATGCTCTACTCGCTGCCCTCGCGCGATTTGATCGCCGACTCCGTCGAGTACATGGTGAACGCGCACTGCGCCGACGTGCTGGTCTGCATCTCCAACTGCGACAAGATCACCCCCGGCATGCTCATGGCAGCGCTGCGACTGAACATCCCCACCGTGTTTGTCTCCGGCGGGCCCATGGAAGCCGGCCGGGTGACCATGACCGACGGCTCCATCCGCTCCCTGGATCTGGTGAACGCCATCTCCGACGCCGTGGACGACTCGGTCTCGGACGCGGACATTGACCTCATCGAGGCCAACGCGTGCCCCACCTGCGGCTCCTGCTCCGGCATGTTCACCGCCAACTCGATGAACTGCCTGACCGAGGCCATCGGCCTGTCACTGCCGGGCAACGGTTCGCTGCTCGCCACGCACACCGCCCGCAAGGAACTGTACGAGCGTGCTGGCGCCACCGCCGTCGAGATCGCCAAGCGCTACTACGAGGACGACGACGAATCGGTGCTGCCGCGCTCGATCGCCAGCTTCGAGGCGTTCGATAACGCCATGGCTCTGGACATTGCCATGGGCGGCTCCACCAACACGATCCTGCACTTGCTCGCCGCAGCGCAGGAAGCCGGGCTGAAGTACGATCTCGAGGACATTGACGCGAAGTCGCGCCAGGTGCCGTGCCTGGCCAAGGTCGCCCCGAACGTTGCAGGCGAGAAGACCTTCTACATGGAGGATGTGCACCGCGCCGGCGGCATCCCCGCCCTGTTGGGCGAGCTGAACCGCGGCGGACTGCTGCACACAAACGTGAAGTCCGTCCACTCCGAGGGCCTCACCGATTGGCTGGATGACTGGGACATTCGCGGCGGCAAGGCCACCGATGAAGCCCAGGCACTTTGGACCGCAGCCCCGGGCGGTCAGCGTTCCTCCACCGCGTTCTCGCAGTCAGCCGAGTGGACTTCACTGGACACCGACGCCGCTGAAGGCTGCCTGCGCGATGTTGAGCACGCCTTCTCCAAGGACGGCGGCCTGGCCGTGCTGCGCGGCAACATCGCGATCGACGGCGCCGTGGTCAAGACGGCCGGCGTGGACGAATCCATCTGGACGTTCGAAGGCCCGGCCGTGGTCTGCGAATCTCAGGACGAAGCCGTTGAGAAGATCCTGTCCAAGGTGGTCAAGGCCGGCGACGTGGTTGTCATCCGCTACGAAGGTCCCCGCGGCGGCCCCGGCATGCAGGAAATGCTCTACCCCACGTCCTTCCTGAAGGGCTTGAAGCTGGGCAAGGTCTGCGCACTGATCACCGATGGCCGCTTCTCCGGCGGCACCTCGGGCCTGTCGATTGGCCACGTCTCCCCCGAGGCTGCGGCCGGCGGCACCATCGCCCTGGTCAAGAACGGGGACCGCATCCGCATCGACATCCCCAACCGCTCCATGGAACTGCTGGTAGACGAGGCTGAGCTCGATGCGCGCCGTGACCTGCTCGAATCGACCACCGGCTACCAGCCTGTGGGCCGCGAGAGGGAAGTCTCCGCCGCTTTGAAGGCCTACGCCGCCATGGCCACGAGCGCCGACAAGGGCGCCATCCGCCAGGTCCCGGCGGACGTAGTCCTGATGAAGGCGCCGCGGACCCAGGTTCCTGTGGCGTAGTCCGCACCGCCCGGTCCCCGTCCGGCCGTATTTCCGGACCTGGTGCAATAAATGCGCCCGCCCCCCATTATTGCGCCCCGTCTACCGGGCGCAATAATGGGGGGCGGGCGCATTTTTCGATGGGTGGCCGCAGCCGGACGCCGCAGCCGGACGCCGTCGCCCTTCGTCCTTCGTCCTTCGAGGCAGAGGTTCAGGCGACGCGCGTCCCCCTCGGCAGCTTGCCGGCCGGGGTGCGCAGGGAGCGCCAGCCAAGGGCCAGGATGCCGGCTGCCACCAGCAATTGCAGGCCCAATCCCAACGGCCAGAGTGGCACCTGCTGTTCGAACTCCGACGCCGTGACCTTGCCTCCCGCGCACTGATACGTTGCATCCGGCCCCGCCTGCGCGTAGCGGGCTCCCTGACTGATGGTCTCAAACACGCCGTTCAAACCGTAGGGCTGCTCCTGAGTTGTCCGCGCCGGGTAGGGAATGGCGTCGGCCACCACCACGAACGGGTTCATGGCCAGCAGCCAAGCGACCCGTTCCGTCCACGTGGCCCGCTGTTCCTGCAACGGTCCGTAGCAGGCGTATTCGTCATTTTCGTCCGTGATGTCATCAGGAAGCGGCACCGGCGGATAAATTTCTGTGTCTTGCCCCGGGTTCTCCTCGTCCGAGTACATCTCCATGCCCTTATAGAAAACCTGGTTGGCCTGCACCGTGCCGTTGCTGACGGCAGCGCCCAGGCCAAAGGCAATCAGAGTGCCAAAGACCAGGGCTGCCACGGTCAGGTAGGTGACCACAATGGAAAAGAGCGGCCGGTTGGCCAACGCCGAAATGCCAACGCCCAGGGCACACACCACGCCCAGTTCGAGGGCCAGCATGAGCAGGGCAACCAGAATGTAGCCGGCACCCAGACCGCCTTGGGCGATGCCGAAAATCAGGAACGGGACGCTCACCACCAGGAACGCCAGGCTGACAACCCAGGAAGCGAGGAACTTCCCCCACAGGAGCTGGCCGGGCCGCAGCAACGTCACCTGCATGATGGCCAAGGTTCCGGCGGAACGGTCGCCGCTGATCGCGTTGGCCGAGAAGGCGGGAGCCACCAGCAGCCCGAACAGCAATACAAAGGCACACACCGCTTCGAAAATCAGCGGCCCCGGGCCCACCCTGCCAAACCCGGGGTCAAAGGCGTAGCCGGACTGCGCCTTCCAGCTGATCCAGGTCAAGGCCGTCACCAGCCAGATCAGCGCAAACCAGATGCCCAGCATGATGTACCAGCCACGCGATCGCAGGCGCTGGCGCAGTTCCATGCCCACCACCGCCGCCACACCTGATGTGTAGCGGCCCATCCGGCCGGGGCCGGGCGCCGGCGCCCCGGCGGAAGCCTGCGGGGCCGGAGGATTCTGCACAGTTGTCATGACTGCTCCACCTTCATGCTCATGTAAGTCTCTTCCAAGGCGCCGACGGCCGGGGCAAAGGAACACACATCCACGCCGGCAGTCACCAGGTCGCGCAGCAGCGCCACCGCCTGGTCCTCGCGCTCAACAGCAACGCTCACGGAGGCCCGGCGGCCCGGCCCGTCTGTAAAAGGCACGCCCAAGGCGGCCAGTGCGGAGGCCAGGGCGGCCGGGTCGAGCGCCGCGATGGCGTAGCGCCGGCCCTGCCCGGAGGCCTGCTCCACGGATTGAGCCAGCACCGTTCGGCCCTGGTTGACGAATACCGCGCCGTCGGCAATCTCATCGAGTTCTGCCAGCACGTGTGAGGAGACCACCACCACCCTGCCCTCGGCGGCCAGCCGCCGCAGGATTCTGCGCAATGCCACGCGCGATCCCGGATCCAGCCCCGACGCGGGTTCGTCCAGGAGCAGCACTTCCGGATCGTGGATCAGCGCACGCGCCAGGCTCAGCCGCTGCTGCTGCCCCCTGGAGAGTACACGCGCCTTTTGATCGGCCAGCGAGGAGAGGTTGACCAACTCCAGCAGCGCCTCCACCCGGCCCGGCACCCTTGCCTTGGGCAGGTGGTACAACTTGGCCATCGTGGTGAGAATTTCCCGGGCCGTCAGGGCCTCCCACACCCCCAGGGTGTCCGGCATCCAGCCGATCTTGGCCCGCGCCGCGGCCGGATCCCTGACCGGGTCGATCCCCATAATGCTGATGCTTCCGGCATCCGGGGCCAGCAACGACGCCAGCATGAGCAACAAGGTGGTTTTGCCAGCCCCATTGGGACCAATGAGGGCTGTGACCTGCCCGGCCGGAGCGTGCAGTGTCATATCCACGACGGCGTTCACCGCACCAAAGCTGCGGGACAGCCCGGTGGCGGACAGCCCACGGAAACCCTCCGGAATGTGCGGCATCGGTGAAGGCGCGGATGGCCCTCCGGGCGGTGGTGGCTGGTCCTCGGTCATCGTTACCTCCCTATAGGCCCCAATTGAGATCGTGGCCCCAGCATAGGGTGCGCCGGGCACCTGAGTCATCATCCCGCAGCCGGACATTGCAAGTGGTCCGCGGCAAACCCTCCGCGCGTTCATGGCAGCTTCACCGCACCCTGGCCGCGCCTTCACCCCGACTTGGCCATAGTGCGGCCCGTAATGGACCAACATGTGGACACTTCAATTCCACGTTGGCACCCTGCCGCGCTAAACTTGGTCAACTGCCTTCCGCGCTGATGATGCCGCACTGGCCCAGCGCGAGTCGCGGCCCGGCGTGAGCGGCAGCGATATTTTTTCTCTCCTAGTGTTGCGTTAGGTAAGTCAATGAGTGTGCATCCATGAGCCTGATTGTTCAAAAGTACGGCGGTTCCTCCGTATCCGACGCCGCAGGCATTCTCCGTGTAGCCCGCAGGATTGTCAGCACCCAGGCAGCCGGCCATGAGGTCGTCGTCGTCGTTTCTGCCATGGGCGACACCACCGATGAGCTACTAGATCTGGCCGCACAGGTCTCCGAGCATCCTCCGGCCCGCGAACTGGACATGCTCATGACCGCCGGTGAGCGAATTTCCATGGCGCTGCTGGCCATGGGCATCAGCGCCCAAGGTGGTGTGGCCCAGTCCTTCACAGGCAGCCAGGCTGGCATGATCACTGACGGTATTCATGGCAAGGCACGCATCATTGATGTGGACCCGCACCGTGTCCGTACCGCCCTGGACAAGGGCAAGGTGGCCATTGTGGCCGGTTTCCAGGGCATGAGCCGCACCACCCACGAGATCACCACCATGGGCCGCGGCGGCTCCGACACCACCGCCGTTGCTCTGGCTGCGGCCCTGAACGCGGATGTCTGCGAAATCTACACCGACGTCGACGGCGTTTACACCGCGGATCCGCGCGTGGTCCCCAGCGCCCAGAAAATCAGCAAGATCTCCAGCGAAGAAATGCTGGAAATGGCAGCTTCGGGTGCCAAGATTCTGCACCTGCGCTGCGTGGAGTACGCCCGCCGCTTTGGCCTGCCCATCCACGTGCGGTCATCCTTTAGCGACAATGAGGGTACCTGGGTCCTTCCCAGCCCCAACGACAAAATCAAAATCTCAGAGGGAGTTGCCTTGGAGCAGCCAATCATCTCCGGCGTGGCCCACGACCGGTCCGAAGGCAAAGTCACCGTTGTTGGCGTGCCGGACATCCCCGGCAAGGCCGCCATGATCTTCGGCATCATCGCCGGCGCACACACCAACATCGACATGATCGTGCAGAACATCTCCACCAAGGGTTCTGGCAAGACGGACATCTCCTTCACCCTGCCCATGGTTGAGGGCGAGGACGCGCTGGCCGCACTGCGCGCCCGCCAGGAAGACGTTGGCTTCGAGGACCTGATCTACGATGACCAGATCGGCAAGCTTTCCCTGATTGGTGCCGGCATGCGCTCCAACCCGGGCGTTTCCTACCGCTTCTTCAAGGCCCTGTCCGACGCCGGCGTGAACATCGATCTGATCTCCACCTCCGAGATCCGCATTTCGGTAGTGACCCGCGCGGACCTGCTGGACGTTGCTGTTCGCGCAGTACATCAGGCCTTTGGCCTGGACACTGACGTTGAAGCAACCGTGTACGGCGGCACCGGCCGCTAATCCCCACTCACCGGCCCAGCAAATCGCTGACGCGATTTCCTGGGAACCTCGTGAGCGTGGGCCCAAAACTACGGGCGTACACACTAAAAAGCTGACCCGCAGAATTTCTGCGGGTCAGCTTTTTTGTAGCGGGGCTAGTGTTCCCCGGCTGGTTCTTCATCCTTGCGGACTGCGTAATGGTGGCCGTCTGAATCGGTCCGCTCTTCAAAATGGGACAGTTGCTCATCGCTGCTGTCTTCGAAGTCATCATGGCGATGCACCACAGGAGAATCCATATCGCCCTGATCGGCAGGGCCGAAAACGGTCTGGAACTTCTCGGTTGCATGCATTAATTTATCTACGAACTTCTCACCGCTCGTCATCATCAACACCCCCTCTCCACAGGAAAACCTTGTGTGGGTGACCTTCCCCAGTTTACGCCGGAAGGCCGCCAAAGGCACGGGATGTTTTGTGAAGATACGCTAGCGAAGCGACTGGTCGTTGGGGTCCTTGGGTACCAGGTACGTGCTGCCATCGGCCCTGGTGACGGTGACGAAAGCTTGGCTCGCCGCTTGTTGGCTCGTCAAAAGAGCCTTATTTTCCGGGGTCATCTCGTGATCCAGCGGGCTGCTGCTGGCTGGGCCCAGGATGTAGCGCAGCCGTCCGGTAAAGCGCATCAACCGTTGGGCTGGATTCATCTTCGACATGGCTGCAATCCTCGTGGGCAAGGGCGGAAAACCCGGGTGATCATGACAATAGTATCCATAGTACAGTGATAGTTAGTGCACTAACTAATTGGCGCTACCTGCCCGCCAAGTATCTGAAACAAAGGAAGCAACTTCATGACTGCCGCTGAGAACGATCTGCTGCTGGAGCGCCAATTGTGCTTTGGCCTCAGCGTCGCTGCACGGAGCGTCATTGCTGCCTATAAACCTGTCCTGGCCGATCTTCAGCTGACCCATCCGCAATATTTGGTGATGCTGGCCTTATGGGAACAGTCTCCGCGCCGCGTCAAAGATATTGGCAGCGCCCTCCTGTTGGAATCGGCCACCCTCTCCCCGCTGCTCAAGCGCCTCGAGGCTCTGGGCTACCTCACGCGCACCAAGGACAGCGCCGATGAGCGCGCCTTGGCGATTGATCTCACCGCTGCCGGTGCCGCCCTGCGCGAAAAGGCGTTGAAAGTGCCTGGAACCATGATGGCCAGGCTCGGCCTCGATCGCGAGGGTGCCATGGCCCTGCACCACAGCATGATGATCTTGATCGATGCCGCCACTCACACAGATGACATGCACGTGGACGACGCCGGGACCTCACCATCCGCCGTCACCTCCCCGTCTGCGGATCTGGCTTCTGTGGGCATAGCGGATAATTGAGCGCATGACCTCTGCCCTACTCTCCCTCACCGAGGACGCTTGGCAAGGCCGCGCCACTGCGCACCGGAACCGCGTTGAGCGGTACGCCGCCCCATATTTGGCCCGCAGATCTGCCGGCCAAAAGCATCCCGTGGAGGACTTTCTCTTCACGTATTACACACAAAAGCCTGGTCAGCTGTCCCGTTGGCACCCGGGACCGGGCGTGATTCTGACCGGGGCCGCGGCAGCCGAGCGCTTGGGCTGGAAATTCTACCGGGCGGCGACTCCCGCCGAATTGTCGGCGAGCGAGGCACCTGATTCACGTTCCGGCGTCGCACTTGATCTGGAGGACTTTCTACTCCAGCGCAAGGAGGCTGTGGATTTTGCGCGGATCATCCTGGGCCGAACGGCAGCCAGGCCCGCACAATTTGGCTGCTTCGGGCTGCATGAATGGGCAATGGTGTACCAGCAGGAAGCCAACGAGGTGCGCCATGAATACCTCGAGCTGCGGCTAGGCTCGAGTGGCACGGATCAGGTCGTGGAGGACAACAGGATCCGCTGCACGCATTTCGATGCATACCGTTTTTATACTCCCCAAGCCTTGGGGCTCAATGAGTTGCGGCCCACGCGGGAGAACCAGCGCGATCTGGAGCAACCCGGTTGTCTGCACGCCAATATGGACCTCTACAAATGGGCGTACAAGCTGTCCCCCGCGCTGCCGAGTGAGCTCGTCATGGACTGTTTTGAGCTGTCGTGGCGGATCCGGGCCATGGACATGCAGGCCTCGCCGTACGACCTGGCGCAGTGGGGCTACCCGCCCATCCAGATCGAGACGCCTGCCGGCAAGGCGGATTATGTGGCCGCACAGCGGGCGTTCAGCGCGGAATCGGCGGTACTGCGGGAACGGCTGCGGGCGGCAGTGGACGCCCTCCCCTAGCGCTTAGGGAAGGAACGCCGCGAGCTGGGGAGCCAGCCGTTCTGCCATGAGCGCGTAGCCGGCGGTGTCGGGGTGCAGGGTGTCGGGCATACGCTCCGCCGCCTCCTGCGCCGTGAGCACCGTGGCGCCGTCAATGACATGCAAATTCGTATCCCCCTGCGCATGCATCACGGCAACAACCTGGGCCGTGGCTTGGCGGTAGTCGGCGAGTGTCCAGCCCACAGCATTGGCCTTGCCCTCTCGGGGCAGGGACAGAACGGGCGTGATGACCACCAGGGGCACTGTGGGGTGCGCGCGCCGGACCGTGTTGATGAATCCCGATAGTGCCGGGCCGTAGCTGCGCTCGTTAAAGACCGAGGCGTTGTAGCTGTTGATGCCAACGCAGAGGGAGATGAGATCGGCGGGAGTCTGGGCAATCGTATCGGCGGCCATGGGGTCAAGCTGGCACTCCCCCGCCAAGCCCAGGTTTGTCAGGCGCCAGCCATTTTCGCGTGCCACCAAGGAGGGCCAGGTTTGGGTGGGACCGTCGGCCTGTTGGCAGTGCGTGATGGAGCTGCCATAAGTGATCCACCGCGGACCATCTTCACCCGCGGTGGTGACGGATTCGCCGTCGAGCGTTGCTTGGTTAATAGTGAGGTCACCAAAGTGCGGCAACCACAGCTGAACCAGGGAATCGGGAGCGAGTCCTGTCAGCTCAACCACATGGCGGTGCGCGCCGATGGCGGGCAGGCGATGGGCGAGTTCCCCGTTTATCAGCACATCGTAGGGTTCGCAATCCTCGCCGCCGTGGCCCTCAAGCGTGAGCGTTCCGCCGTTGCTGCGCCAGGCCGCGCGAATGCCGGCAGTCATGGCCGCGCGATTGGCCAAGCCATCCGTAAAGGGTGGCACATAGCCGGTGGGATCGAGCCGCTGGAAGCTTTGAGCGCCGTCCTCGCTCTCGTGTATCGAGAACATTCCGGACCACTGAGCAGCAACTGAAGTCATGGTGCAATGATATCGATTTCCCCCTGTGCGCCGGTGATTAAGTGACGCTGGGCGGCTCCGCTATTACGCGGAACCGCCCAGCATTTTCTTCTACGTGAGGACTAGCTGCGCTTAGTGAGCAGGCGTCACGTGAAAGGTACCGAAGGACAGGAAATCGCCGTTCTTATCGGAGACGACCAGAGCGTCCTTGCCGTTCTTGGTGCCTTCCGGAACCGTAAAGGTCAGGGTTCCGTCGGCGTTCGCCAGGAACCAGCCAATGCGGGCACCATGTTGGTTCAGGTGAACGTAAACCCACTCGTTCGCCGGCAGACCCTTCATCGACACGCGCTCCCCGACGCTGTACTTGCCATCCTTCAGGCCCAGATCCACAGGGGCCTGGCCCTTAAGGTTTGCACGCTCTACCGACGGTTCAAATGTGGGCTCTGCGGGCACCGCGGGGGCGACCGGCAGGGTCACGGCGGCAAGGGATACAACAGCAGAGGCATCCTTCGCTCCGTTTGCCGCGGCGACCGTAACGGAATGTTCCGCAACTGCACCTGCAGTGAGTTCCGCCGTCGTCAATTCACGCGTCTGGGTGAACGAAACGCTTTCTCCAACAGCCAGCGTGGCGGGGTCGCCGCCCACGCCTGCAACACCCGTCAGGGTCACATTGCCGGAGTTGGCTGCCGTGACCGTGGTCGTCACGGTATCGCCGGCACCAGCAAGAGCATTGCCGTCAACGTCGTTCCAGAGGATTTCGGCGGTCGCCGAGAGCTTCGGCTGACGCGCTACGAGGTCTACTTCAGCGCCCTCGATCGTGTAGTTCACGGTCGTGGCACCGGTGGCCGAAACCGTCCAGGTGCTGGTGGGGACAAAGAAGCCCTGGGCAAGCTCGTCAGCGGTGACGATGTGCTTGGGAGTTGTGCAGTTGTAGCCGCCGCCAACGAGGAGTTCCCGGTAGCGGCAGTTACCCGCCCCATCCTCCGGGACGAAAGGCTTGAAGTTGCCGGAGGTGGGAACGGCAGCCGCTGTGACGTTGCTGAGGCTGTCAACGCGGAACTGATACGGAACGGCTTCGCCAACGGTGTAAGGCTTCGTGGCCAGATCCCGCTTGGTGTCATTGGTTGCTCCCGAGATTTGCAGGCCAACGATGTTCGCCGTTGCCCCGCCTGTGATGGTTGTGGGCACGATGGCCTGGATGGCGGTGTTGTTCACACTGACGGTCGCCGTCAGGTTGGTGGTTCCGGCACGCAAGAACGCGGGGATAGTCACCGGAACGGAGATCGTCTTGGACTCACCGTCGGCGATCGCGGGGATTTGGGCACTGCCAAATTCCCAGCCAGCCTTCGGCGTGAACGTTGCAACGGCGTTCGTCAAGGCCGAGCCACTGTCGTTGGTCACGGTGAGCTCGGCGTTGACGGTTGCACCATTGGCGCCTGTGAGCGGTTCGGCCGTGACGCTCGCACCACAGAACACGCCCAACCATGCAGCGTTGAACTTGGCGAAGTGAATATCGTTGCCGTCGCTCTCATAGAGCACAGCAAAGTTGCCGTCGCTGAGCGCAGTGGCGGTTGAGTAAGACATGTAGCTGCTCTTGAACTGCTTGCCGGCACTCCACGTGGTGCCGTCGTCACAGGAGTAGCGGATGGAGCCGTTTTCACGCGCCGTGGTGCTGTTGGCGTTGGAGAACAACAAGATCTTGGCCGCGGTGGAACCCTGAGCTGCGTCCGGGTACATGCGGGTAATCGAGGCGTTGTTGGTGGGGTCCAACAGCGTTGCGTCGTAGCGGACTGGGCCCCACGTCTGGCCACCATCCTTGGAGATCGCGACCTTGCGGCCCTTGCCGCCGGCGTTGTCGCGCGAGTTCAGCATGAGATCGCCACTGGAGAGTTCCACGACCTTGTTTTCATCCATCCGCTCGCCGACGTAGCCACCCTTGGTCCAGGTCTTGCCATGGTCGTCGGAGTAGACGCTGTACGCCTGAATGACCTCGGCGCCGGAAGCGTTGAGGACTCGTCCGGCGAACTGCTGAACCAAACGACCCTTGTGCGCGCCATATTTGAGCTGAATACCCTCGCCGGAGGAGGCGAACATGCCAACGACGCCGCCAACGTTATTGACGCCGTTGACCGTCTGGCCAACGGGCTTGACCACGTCTGTGACCAAGGGGCCGTCGAAGGCCGCGTACTTACTGTCAGCGGCGTAGTTCTGGGGCACAGGAAGTGTGGGGATGTTACTCGGGTCCGTGGACCAGGTCAGGCCGCGGTCGGTAGAGACGGAGACCTCGGTCCCGGTGACGTTTCGTACGGAGTCATCGGTGCCCAGAATGCTGCCCCAGAAACCTTGATTCTTGGAGTAGACGTGGAAATTAAAGACCGTGTCCGACTCTGCATCATAAACATAGCTAGGATCGCTGAAGCCATACAGCAGCTGCGTGGAGGAGCCAATTTGGCCGCGAGCAACAAAAGTGGGGGCGCCCCACGTTTTGCCGCCATCGACGCTGCGACGCTGGACGATCGAGTTCGGTGCAGGCGAATCCCCACCGTTGGGGCGGCCATCATAGGAGGCCAAGATGACTCCGCCACCGAGGTCAACCAAGGCCGGGATGCGGTAGCTTGGGGCCAGTGTGGAGCTAATCGCGTTGTCGCCGCGCACAGCCAGGGGCTGGTTTACGAAGGACGGCGCTTCGGTGACACTCGTCTCTGCGGCGGCAGGAGCCTGCTCCTGCGCAAAGGCCGGCCCCATCATTGTGGTCAGCAGACCGGCAGCCAAGGCTCCGGCCGTAATGGCAACTCGCCCGCGGTTGAGGCGGCGCGCTCTATCGGTGAACATCATTGCTTCCTTTCAGGTGGCCATGAATGGCCATCAAAGACGTACAAGCACTCCATGCATCCACCGACCACACCTGAAGGTCGGACATAGGATGACCCTCGTCACGCTACCGTGCTTTAGATCACAAGCGGAGTGATGCCTCAAATGTTTCTTCCCCGATTTCGAACAATGAGACCCGCGCCACGCAAATTCCAGAGTTTGCAATCACTGCGTAGAATGGAATGGCAAGCTCGCGGAGCGCTTTCCTTATTACATTTCAGGCCACCATTGTGTGGCCAGATAAGTTGGCGTAAGACGGCACCTCCGCGGCACCCTCTCTTAAACACCAGGAGTTCCTTCGATGCCTCGGATCGTTGTCGACGTCATGCTCAAGCCCGAAATTCTGGACCCGCAGGGGAAGGCCATTGTTGGCGCACTCCCCCGCCTGGGCTTCACCGCATTCTCCGCTGTCCGTCAGGGCAAGCGCTTTGAATTGAGCGTGGACGGCGAGGTGACCGAGGAGATCCTGGCCCAGGCACGCGAAGCCGCCGAAACAATGCTCTCCAACCCGGTCATCGAAGACGTTGTCAACGTTGAAGTTGTGGCGGACTAGCCATGAGTGAAACCCCCTTGATTGGCGGAGCCGTCCTGGCTCCCGTTGATTCGCGTCTGGCCGGCGCCCGCATCGGCGTGGTGACCTTCCCGGGCACCCTCGATGACCGCGACGCAAGCCGCGCCGTCCGTCTCTCAGGTGCGACCGCCGTCGACCTTTGGCATGGCGACACCGTCCTGGCCGACGTTGACGCCGTCATCATCCCCGGTGGATTCTCCTACGGCGACTACCTGCGTGCGGGCGCCATTTCACGCTTCGCGCCGCTGATGTCACAGATCATCGACGCCGCTAACTCGAGTGCCAAGCTGCCCGTTCTGGGTATTTGCAACGGTTTCCAGATCCTGACCGAATCGCACCTTTTGCCCGGTTCCATGATCAAGAATGATCACCTGAAGTTCTTGTGCCGCGATACGGTGCTGCGCGTGGAGAACAACAACACCGCCTGGACCAACGCGTACACGCAGGGCCAGGACATCACGGTGCCGTTGAAGAACCAGGACGGCCAGTACATCGCGGACGAAAAGACCCTTGACGCTCTTGAGGCTGAGGGCCGCGTCGTGTTCCGCTACATGGGTGGCAACCCGAACGGCTCGCGCCGCGACATTGCCGGCATCTCCAACGCCGCGGGCAACGTGGTGGGCCTCATGCCGCACCCCGAGCACGCCGTTGAGCACGGCTACGGCCCCGGCCACACGGGCACCGACGGACTGGGCTTCTTCACCTCAGTTTTGAACACTCTTCTGGGAGACAAATAAATGAGCGAGATTTCAACAGAGCCCGCGAAGAAATTCAACATCGACACGGTTGAGAACGCCGCCGCAACCCCCGAGGTTGAGCTGCCTTGGGCCGAACTTGGCCTGAAGCAAAACGAGTTCGACGACGTCGTGAAGGTTTTGGGGCGACGCCCCACCGCCGCTGAACTCGCCATGTACTCGGTGATGTGGAGCGAGCACTGCTCGTACAAGTCCTCCAAGAACCACCTGCGCCAGTTTGGTGACAAGGTCACGGATGAGATGAAGAAGGACATGCTGGTGGGCATCGGCGAGAACGCCGGTGTCACCAACCTCGGCGACGGCTGGGCCGTGACGTTCAAGATCGAGTCCCACAACTCACCCACCATGGTTGAGCCGTACCAGGGTGCCGCAACCGGCATCGGCGGCATTGTCCGCGACATCATCTCCATGGGCGCCCGTCCGGTTGCCGTTATGGATCCGTTGCGTTTCGGCGCGATCGACCACCCCGACACCGCCCGCATCATGCACGGTGCCGTGGCCGGTATCGGCGGCTACGGCAACTCGCTGGGCCTGCCGAACATCGGCGGCGAAATGGTCTTCGATTCCGTTTACCAGGGCAACCCGCTGGTCAACGCACTCGCTGTTGGCGTCATGCGCCACGAGGACATCCGCCTGGCCAACGCCTCCGGCCAGGGCAACAAGGTTGTGTTGTTCGGTGCCCGCACCGGCGGCGACGGTATTGGCGGGGCCTCCATCCTGTCCTCGGAGTCCTTCGACAACACCAAGCCGTCAAAGCGCCCCGCCGTCCAGGTGGGTGACCCCTTCGCCGAGAAGGTGCTGATCGAGTGCTGCCTGGAACTCTTCAAGGGTTCCTTGGTTGAGGGCATCCAGGACCTTGGCGCCGCAGGCATCTCCTGCGCCACCAGCGAACTGGCCTCCAACGGCGACGGCGGCATGGAAGTTGAGCTGACCTCCGTCCTGCTGCGCGATCCCACCCTGACACCTGGGGAAATCCTGATGTCCGAGTCCCAGGAACGCATGATGGCTGTTGTGACGCCGGAAAACGTCGCCGCGTTTGAAGCCGTCATGGACAAGTGGGCCGTGGAGTACTCCTGGCTGGGTGAAGTGACAGGGACGGGCCGCTTGATCATCAAGTGGGACGGCGAGGTAATTGTCGACGTCGATCCCCGCACCGTTGCGCACGACGGCCCGGTTTATGACCGCCCGTACGCCCGCCCCGAGTGGCAGGATGCGCTGCAGGCCGACAAGTTCAACGGCTCAACCGCCGATGCGAACCGTCCGGCCACCGCCGATGAGCTCAAGGCCGCCGTGCTGGAACTCGTGGCCTCCCCCAACATGTGCTCGAAGGACTGGATCACCAACCAGTACGACCGCTATGTTGGCGGCAACACCGCCCAAGCCTTCCCCGACGACGCCGGCGTGATCCGCGTTGACGAGGAAACCGGTCTCGGCTTCGCCGTGGCCACCGATGCCAACGGCCGCTACACCTTCCTGGACCCGTACCACGGCGCGCAGCTCGCCCTGGCCGAGGCCTACCGCAACGTCGCCACCTCCGGCGCCATTCCGATGGCCGTCTCGGACTGCCTGAACTTCGGCTCCCCCGAGGATTCTGATGTCATGTGGCAGCTGGCCGAAGCCATCCGCGGCCTCTCCGACGCCTGCATGGTGTTGGGCATCCCGGTCACCGGCGGCAACGTCTCGCTGTACAACCAGACCGGCACCACGCCGATCCACCCCACCCCTGTTGTGGCCGTTTTGGGCAAGTTCGACGACGTTGCGCGCCGCACGCCGTCGGGCTGGCAGGAGGATGGCCAGGCCATCTACCTGTTGGGAACCACCGCGGATGACCTTGACGGTTCCGAGTGGGCCAACATGCGCGGCCACCTCGGCGGACTGCCGCCGAAGGTTGATCTGGAGCGCGAGCGCGAATTGGGCGAAATCCTGATCAATGCCTCACGCGACGGCATGATCGACTCCGCGCACGACCTCTCCGAAGGCGGCCTCGCAGCAGCCCTCGTTGAGTCTGCGTTGCGCTTCAACACCGGTGCCCGCGTGGCGCTGGATGAAGTTGCGGCCCGTGACGGTGTCGACACCTTCACCATGCTGTTCTCCGAGACACAGGGACGCGCCATCGTGGCCGTGCCCCGTAGCGAAGAGGTCCGCTTCAACGACATGTGCACTGCCCGCCGTTTCCCGGTGGCCCGCATTGGTGTTGTTGACGCAGCCGGCGATGCCCTGGACATCCAGGGCCTGTTCGCCGCTGAACTGGATGAACTTCGCGAAGCACACGAGGGAACCCTGCCGAAGTACTTCGGCTAATCCCCACACCCTCCCTCAAAAAACCCCGACCGACTCTTCACGGAGTCGGCCGGGGTTTTTGTTTTTGGAGCCGTACTTTCAGGGTTTGATCTTCACCTGCCGCCGTCGGGGCAAGCGCCCGTAACCACTAAGAAGACTGTGTCCGGCGCGTCCCTTGCGCCGGACACAGTCTTTTCGTATGAGCTGAGCACCCTGGAACGGCGGAAGGAAAGTGACTAAAAACCGCCCGTAAGCGTGCGTGCTGCCTGCTGGTAGGAGCGGGTCACACCGGCCTGGGTGAGCTTGGTGACCGGAGCACCCAAGGCATAGATCAGACCCGCAGGTTTACTGAAGGCCAGCAGCCTGAAGTACACGCCGCCGTCGGGCTTCATCATGGCGATGAACGCTTCCTCACCTAGGGCAGGGTGGCCAGGGAGTGTGCCGTAACCAAAGCCCGCCATCTGCAGTTCCTTCCCGTCGGGGCCGGGCATTAACGCAGGCTCCAGGGCCCAGACGACCTCGCACGGCACCGGCAGACGCAGATTGCCCACGCCAAAACCGCTCACTACATGAGCTCCCACTACGGCCCGCGGCGGGGCTTTGACCTGGAGGCCGGCTCGGCGCTGGATTTCCCAGCTCATAATGCCCTCGGCCAGCGCATCAAACGCTTCCTGACCTGCTCCGACGGCAAGTGTTTTATCCACATGGTCAAAACCTTTGGGCCATTCGATCGTCTCGGCGGTTTTCTGGGCAGCCAGCCTGGTCAGACCCAGAAACGGGTAATCTAAGGCGCCACGACTAGCTTTTGGCGACATATGCGCTCCACTCCAATGCTTGTTGCTGATTCTTGGGCAGCCCAGCCACCACAAGATCGTAGGAATCTTCCATCATTTCCAGCACCATTTGTTCCTCCACCGCAGAGGTATCCACGGTATTCCAGTGCTGCTTGTTCAAGTGATATCCGGCGGTGATTCCAGGGTTGGCTTGGCGCAGTGCCGGGGCCAGCTCGGGATCACACTTGAAGCTGATTTTTAGTGGCTCGGCTTCCAGATCGCCCAGCGCAAATACTTTGCCCACCCGCACAGTCCCGCCGCTGCTAGGCGCTTTGACCTTGAAAACGCTGATTTCGGGCCCGAAGGGGAAATCCTCATAGGCGCCTGTCATGGCCAGTGCCGCGGCACGCAGAACCGTAGCGGCGATACTCACGGCAACCCGATTTCTGACGCCAGTGCCTCACCCTTCGGTGCCTCATCCTTGAGCACACAATAGCTCAGCACAGCAAATTCGCCGTGCTGCTCGGCGCTGCGTAGTTTCAGCCGTTCGGCTCCCACATTGCGCGGCAACAGTGGTGCCCCGCTTGTCAGCGCTGCCGGGGCGAAGGTGATAACCAGTTCATCCAGCGCCTCGCAATCCAGGAACTGGCCGGCCACATCTCCGCCGCCTACCACCCAAATATCCAGCTCGCCGGCTGCCGCCCTAATCTCCTCCAAGACCTCCGGCACGGAACCACTGACGAAGCGGACGTCGGCACCGTCGGGCAGGGGAAGACTACGCGAGGTGAACACGTAGGTGGGTTTGCTGCCGTAGAACTGCTGCCATTTGCTTGGCTCCGCTAGGAGATTTTCGGCCTTGAGTACCCACTCATAGGTGGCAGAGCCCTCCACAAAAACACCCGCCGTCTCCATGAAGGCGGCAATGTCGGGGCCGCCGGAATTATCCACGGCAAAGAGCCAATCCAAGGAATGGTTTTCATCTGCCAAGAAGCCGTTCAACGTTGATGCGGTGTAGTACACGGTCTTCGTCATGGATTCAAGGCTACCGGCAGTATGTGTGCCCCGCCGTACCGGCGCACACCGTACCGGCGCAACCAGGCGTCAGGCCAGACATAAGCGGCCGAGTGGGGTCAGACGCACTTCCTGCAAGCCGTCATAGCGGCTGAGCCGGCCCAACCATTCCCCACCCCACTGGTTTGTGTAGTCGCTGCGCGCACCCTCGGGCGGAACGTAACGCACATCCACCAGACCAAGCGTTGCCGCGTACTCGAAAAGCAGCACCAGCACGTACCGCCCCTGCAACAAAGACCAGTCGCTGTAGCCTTCGTACCCCAGACTGCCGTACTGCGGGTCCTCGATGTAAAGCTTCCACAATCGCATTTCTGTGCGTTCAATTTTCGGGTCCATGCCCAACGCCTGCATTTTTGCAAACAATGCGTCCACTGGCGTCCATGAATCCTCGGTCAATAGCCGCAGTCCCTCGGCTGCCAGCTGCCGCCGAGGTTTCAAGGCACTCAAGACGTTGGCGGAGCGCTGGCCCTTGATGGCTTCTATTCGGCTGAACTCATCGATGATCCCCGCCTTCAACCACCGTTCCCAAAGTCCCTTCAAAACCAATGCAGGGTCCTTGGATAGTGCCGTGCAGCCACGCGACGTCAATGCCATTCTGGGACCGTCTGCCAGTCCACCGGCCTGCAGCAGTAACGGCCAGGCAAAACCGGAGATGGGTTCGTTGGCATAAAATTCCCCGCCGGGCAGCACAGTCTCCAACAACCGCATGGTGGCAGCCGTGGGTTTCCGTGTGGCAGCACTGACCCGTAGTTTTCCGGCGTCGGCCAGCGCGAGCACCACCGGTAGCTGGGCCAGCGCCCTCGGCTCCGTGTGAACTTCGGTGGCGTCCCGGGTGCGATCTTCGTTTTCCACCGGCTTAAGCTCCTTCTATTTTCTACGTGATGCTACGGGGTGGCCAGATAATCTTCGAGCAGCACCACTTTGAGTCGGGCTGCTTTTTGCGCTTTGAGGAAGGCCGCGAGGTTTTCCGGGAATTCCTTCCTAAAATGCATGAGCACAATGTCCCCAGGTCGCAGCCCCGCGCCCACTTGGTAGTCCATTCCCCCTGCATTTGCCTTGCTTTCCCAATCCACAATGGCCTTCATGCCGCACTCCGCAACAGCCCGCCGGGTGGCCATGGTGTATGGGCCACCCGGCGGTCGGAAGAAGACCGGCCGGCGCCCGAACTGCTGTTCTTCGAAGTCAGCCATGCCGCAAATTTCGGCCTTTTGCTGCTCGTAGCTGAGCTGAATAAATCCCAGATTATGGGTCATGGTGTGGTTTTCAATGAGGTGTCCGGCCGCAGTGTATTTCCTGTAGAAATCTGAACTTCCGGCGATAAAATTGTGAGCCAGAAACAACGAGGCCTTGATCCCGTGCTGCTCCAGCAGCGCCAGGTCCGAGTCCCGCTTCACGGCGCCGTCGTCGATCGTCACGAACACCACCTTTTGCTCGGTAGGCACCTTGGTCAGCACCGGCGCCATCCCGTCGACGATGGGCGGCAGCACATAGTCCGGCACCAGCCCTTCAAGGGTGTCTACCCTCCCGGTGGCCGGGTTAGTCGCTGGCTGAGCGCTGGGGACTTCCGACGCCGGAGCTTGCGTACTCGAGGCAGTGCCAGTCGCCGCGGGGGTACTCGAGGCAGTGGCTCTCTCGGGAGGAGTTTTTGTGACCGGGTTGCTTGCGACGGGGGTACTTATGGGCGGCGCGGTAGTAGCTGGCGCAGTTACTGGGCCCGGCAGCGCTGAACTGTTGGTGTTGACCCACCACAGGCCGGTGGCCACGAGTGCAATCGCTAGGAGCAACACCGAAAAAGCCACCCAACGGCCACGGCTGGGTGAAAGGTCAAGATGGCGGGGCATGGCAGCTTTCCTTATTTCTGAAGATCGTCGTTCAGCACAGCCTGCGCCGCTTACAACCCGAGTTTTGCGGCTTCAATCTTGGGACAGGTATTCATCACCACGTCCAGTCCTGCAGCTTGTGCACGTTGGGCCGCGTCCTCGTCAATAACGCCCAGCTGGAGCCAGACAGCCTTGGCACCCACCGCGATGGCCTGGTCTACAACATCACCCACCCGGGTGGAATTTACAAAACAGTCCACCACGTCGATGGTTCCGGGGACCTCGGCCAAGGCTTTGTACCCCTTGGCACCATGGACGTCATCGCCTTTCAAACTCACCGGGATGATCTCCTGGCCCAGGTGCTGCTGGAGGTACAAGGAAACACCGACGGCAGGTCGCAGCGGATTACCGGACAAGCCCACAACAGCCCAGCGACCGGGTGTGGTCAAGAGCCGGCGGATGAGCTGCGGGTCATTGAGGTGTGCCATGTTACGAGCCTAGTCCTCCCACCGATTGTTACGCTTCGCGAACTCCACCCGCTTGCCGATTTCTGCCGCACACCACTACGTCCTAGTCTTGAGATGACCATCCCGAGCGGCCGAGAGATCTGGCTCATTGACGCCGCAGCAACCCTGGTTGACACCTTTGTAGAAGGAGTCATCGCCGGCAGGGTGCTACCGCCAGGAACGATGGAGTGTTGTGATGTCTGCTTTACTTTCGCCCTCGGTGTCTGCCGAACCAGTGGCGCCACCAACAATAGTTTCTGATCCCCAGGGCACTGCGGCCATGCCGGTTTCCTTTCATGGGCTTGGCAGGTCTTTCAGTTCCAAGGCCGGCACCCACACCGTGCTCCGTGATGTTTCCTTTGACATTCAGGCCGGGGAAATCGTAGCCCTACTGGGACCTTCTGGCTGCGGAAAATCCACCCTCCTGCGTGCCGTTGCCGGACTCGACGCTCCCAGCAGCGGCTCCGTGAGCATTGATGGAACAGCCGTAACCGGCATTGATTCACGCTGTGCCGTAGCCTTCCAGGAACCTCGGCTCCTGCCCTGGAAGTCGATCGCCAGCAACGTGGCGATCGGGGTTCCTGCCGGAGCCGACTCCGCCCGCAGCCGCCTCGTGGTGGAAAATCTGTTGGAACTGGTGGGTCTATCCGCCTTCGCCGGGCACCGGCCGCGGGAAATCTCCGGCGGCATGGCCCAGCGCGCATCCTTGGCCCGCGCCTTGGCTCGCAACCCTGGAGTTCTATTGCTTGACGAGCCCTTTGGCGCGCTGGATGCCCTGACTAGAATCACCATGCAGGACCTGCTGCTGGATATCCATTCGGCAGAACCGACCACGGTTCTGTTGGTCACTCACGACGTAGATGAGGCATTGCAGCTCGCGGACCGGATCATCCTGTTGGGCTCCGACGGCACGGACCAGCCCGGTTGCACCATTGTGCGCACCGTGGACGTGCCCGGCACACGCCCCCGCGACCGGGCATCAACAGAACTGGCCGGGCTGCGCAGCTCACTGCTTACCAGCCTCGGCGTCGACGGCCACTAGCCGCTACTTTTTACTTTCTCTCTTTCACTCTTCAGCACACCCATTTTAAGGACCACCATGTCTAATTCAGCTCTTTTCAACCGACGCTCATTCCTCGGATTCACAGCCGCCGTTTCCGCTTTGGCCCTTGCCGGCTGCACCGGTGAGAATGCAGCCACCGACGCTGCTGGCAAGGTGGGCGGCTCCGATACACTCAACATCGACTTCGCCACCTACAACCCGCTCAGCCTGATTATCAAGGAGAAGGGCTGGCTGGAGGCAACTCTGGCCGAGAAAAACGTCACCGTGAAGTGGTTGCAATCGGCTGGTTCCAACAAGGCCAATGAGGCACTGCGTGCTGGCGCCATCGACGTTGGTTCCACGGCAGGCTCCGCGGCGCTGTTGGCACGCGCCAACCGCTCCCCCATCAAGACAATCTCGCTCTACTCCCAGCCTGAGTGGGCGGCCCTAGTCACTAACAAGGACTCCGGTATTACCAAAGTTGCTGATCTCAAGGGCAAGTCCGTGGCGGCGACCAAGGGCACCGACCCCTACTTCTTCCTAGTCCAGGCCCTGGAAGAAGCCGGCCTGAGCACCAAGGACGTGACGGTGGAGAACCTCCAGCACGCTGACGGAAGAGCAGCTCTGGCGAACGGTTCAGTAGACGCGTGGTCTGGTCTGGATCCCATCATGGCCACAGCCGAGCAGGAAGGCGCCACCCTCTTCTACCGGAACCTTGATTTCAACACCTACGGATTCCTCAACGCCACCGAATCATTCCTCAAGGACAAGCCCGAGTTGGCACAGACCGTGGTGGACGCTTATGAAAAGGCTCGTATCTGGGCTGCGGCCAATCCTGAGGAAACGGCTCAGATCCTGGCAGATGCCGCTGGTCTGAAGCCAGCAGTTGCCACCACCGTGATTCTCGAGCGCAGCAACCTGGATGTCTCCGGAGTTCCGGGCGAGAAGCAGCGCGCCGTCTTGGCCAAGATTGGGCCCACCTTTGTTGAGCTCGGCGACGTCAAGACGCAGGCCGAAGTGGACACCGCTCTGGAGACCCTGCTGGATGATTCCTTCGCGCTGAAGGCAAATCCTGATTCAATCAAGGAATCCGCATGAGCCACCTAGGCAACCCCGGGGCAACAGGCAACGCTGTGCTGCCAACTTCTGTTGAAGGTTTCACCGCCGTCGGCGTCACCACGCTGAAGCCCGGCGCTCCAACACCAACACCCCGGATCCTTCGCGGTGCTGGCGGCTGGGTCAAGTTGGGCTTGGGCCTCATTCTTCCGGTCATCATTTTGCTCGCCTGGCAGCTCAGTACCGCGGCAGGTATTTTCTCTCCGGTCCAGCTACCCTCGCCACGATCAGTATTGGAGGCCGGGACAGAACTCATTGCCCGCAATGAGCTGTTCGGCCACATTGCCATCTCCACGCAGCGAGTCCTCCTTGGCTTCCTGATCGGAGCCGTGCTGGGTGTCTCTTTGGGAGCTCTTGTGGGGCTTTCAAAGGTCTCCGAGGTTCTGCTGGGGCCCACCATCGGCGCGCTCAGGGCCGTACCGTCCTTGGCATGGGTGCCGCTGTTGATCCTCTGGATGAAGATTGGTGAGGACTCCAAGGTCACGCTGATTATTATTGGTGCGTTCTTCCCAATATTCACCACCGTGTCTCTGGCGTTGCGCCATGTGGATAAGAACCTAGTCGAGGCCGCACGGGCATTCGGGCTCAAGGGCTTGAAGCTGTTGACCACGGTGCAGCTGCCGGCCGTGGTCCCGTCCATCTTCTCCGGACTCCGGCTGGCACTAGCCCAAGCGTGGCTGTTCCTGGTGGCGGCAGAGCTGATCGCTTCGTCCATGGGGCTGGGATTCTTGTTGACCGATTCACAAAATAACGGCCGTACTGACAGATTGTTGCTGGCTATTGTGCTGTTGGCAGTCCTCGGCAAGGCTACGGATGCCTTGCTGGGCTTGGCCGAGAAATGGGCCGTTCAACGCTGGTCCTAAGTGCTAAGCGAACGGCATTAGAGAGCCTGCACCAACCGCACCCTCAGGTCAGGCGTCGACGAATGATTCGTTGGCGCTTGGCCTGTCGTTGTCTCCAGAGTCGGACTCGTTTTGCTCTTCCTCTTCTTCGGCGTTGTCCTCGTCAAGGTCCACATAGTCTTCGCTGGTGAGTTCCTCGGTGTACAGCGCCCAAAATTCATTGGCAGCGGCGGCAGCAGGGTCGATCCCCTGTAATTGCTCCTGAAAGGACTTTCTCACGGCGGAGAAGTCTTCATCGTCTTCAGGACCAACCGTGTCACGGTCAATAGCTCCCCACGCAGCAACAATGGCGGGCAGGGTCTCCAGCGAAGAGGCCATCAGAGTCTCTTCATCTTCGCAGACATACAACACAGATCCGCTTTTCCTATCTACCACAACGAACTGGAAATCTCCGTCGTTGCACACGATGGCCCGGCCGCTGGGATCATCAGCAAAGGGTGGCTTAAGCCATTGCCCGTCCAGCGGTACGTCCTCCAGGGCAACCGGGTACAGACCCTCCAACACGGACCAAATCCTGGTGTCGTTCATGATGTCCTCCTACCGGCTATTCAGCCCTTAGAGCCTGCTCTGACTATCCTGCCTGCTTATAGTCTTGACACTAATCACCGCCGGTTGCCCCGTCAACGGGAATCTTTCTAGCCTGCAGGAACCACCGTGGTGCTGCTTTCGAAACGCCGATTACGAAGCACCGGCAGAAATTCGCGAACTTCCTCAATGCGCCGATGGGTGACGTCTGCGGTGGCTACACCCTCCGCCTCGTCATTGAGGAAATCAATGGCGATACCCATGGGGTCAAGAATGGCCGAGTGCCCAATGCAGTGATCGCTAGAGGTGCCAGCAGCCATAACCCAGCAGGTGTTTTCAATGGCCCGTGCCTTGAGTAAGGTCTCCCAATGATCGATCTTGTGCTCGCCCTTGAACCAGGCGGCCGAAACGCAGAGCAGGTCCACGCCTGAGACGGCCAACGTGCGGGCCAACTCGGGGAAGCGGATGTCGTAGCAGGTCATGATGCCAACCTTGAACCCGCCAATTTCCACCACGGTGACGCCCCTGTCGCCGGGCTTGATCCGGGTCGATTCCTGATAGGAGAAGGCGTCGTAGAGGTGCAGTTTCCGGTAGGTGCCCAGAATTTCGCCACTATCGTCAACCGCCACCAGCGTGTTGTACGGGCGGGCCTCACCGCTGGATTCATAGCCGCCGGCAATCACGCCGATCCCCACCTCGGCGGCCATCATGGACAGGCCCTGCACAAACGTGGTCCAGTGCGCGTCCACGGCTGCAGCAAAATCGCCCTTGATCCGGCCTACGGAAAACATGGCTTCCTCCGGGAACAGGATGAGCTTGCTGCCCTCCTGCGCCGCATCGACGGAAAGCCTGCGCATCGTGGCCAGGTTCTCGACGACATCTGCGCCAGGGTTGAATTGTCCTACGCTAACCTTCATGTCAGGGGGTCCTTCCGCTTGATTACTTGTGCATCCAGCCTAGCCCGTCGATCCCCTGCGAGAATATCCTCAAGCACCCCAACAAAAGGGAAGGACGACGCCGGAAGCTAAGTTCCGCCGTCGTCCCTCCTTGTGCTTCCCCGACAGTAGGCCGAGACCGCGTGAGCGCTAGTCGTTAATTAGATCGTGGCGCACGATCGTCTGGTCGCGGTCCGGGCCCACGCCGATAGCGGAGATCCGGGTGCCCGACATGCCTTCCAGAGCCAGCACATAATTACGCGCGTTCTCAGGCAGGTCCTCCATGGTGCGGGCCGTGGTGATGTCCTCGGTCCAGCCCGGGAAGTACTCGAAAATGGGCTTGGCGTGGTGGAATTCAGTCTGCGTCATGGGCATTTCGTCATGGCGCACACCGTCCACGTCATAGGCGACACAGACCGGGATGGACTCGATGTTGGTGAGCACATCCAGTTTGGTGACGAAGTAATCCGTGAAGCCGTTGACGCGGGAAGCGTGGCGGGCCAGGACGGCGTCGTACCAGCCACAGCGGCGCGGACGGCCGGTGTTGACACCGAATTCGCCACCGGTGGTCTGGAGGTAGATGCCCATGTCATCGAAGAGTTCCGTCGGGAACGGGCCAGCGCCAACTCGCGTGGTGTAGGCCTTGATGATGCCCACCGAGCGGGTGATGCGGGTGGGGCCAATGCCTGAACCTACCGAGGCGCCGCCAGCGGTCGGGTTGGAGGAAGTAACGAACGGGTAGGTGCCGTGGTCCACGTCCAAGAACGTTGCCTGACCGCCTTCCATGAGCACTACTTCGCCGCGATCTAGGGCCTCGTTCAACACAAAGGTTGCATCGATGACCATGGGGCGAACGCGGTCGGCGAAGCTCAGGAAGTACTCCACCACCTCGTCCACTTCAACGTCACGACGGTTGTAAACCTTCACCAGAAGTTCGTTCTTCTGCTTGAGCGAACCCTCGACCTTCTGGCGCAGGATGGACTCATCGAAGAGGTCCTGGACGCGGATACCCAGACGGGCCACCTTGTCCATGTACGCCGGGCCAATGCCGCGGCCGGTGGTGCCGATGGCGCGCTTGCCAAGGAAACGCTCGGTGACCTTGTCCAACACCTGGTGGTACGGAGCTACCAGGTGTGCATTGGCGGAAATACGCAGCTTGGACGTGTCCGCGCCGCGGGCCTCCAGACCCTCAATTTCTTCAAACAACGCTTCAAGGTTCACCACGCAGCCGTTGCCAATGATGGGTGTTGCGTTGGGGCTCAGAATGCCGGCGGGAAGGAGCTTGAGCTCATACTTCTCGCCACCTACAACCACTGTGTGCCCGGCATTGTTGCCGCCGTTGGGCTTCACTACGTAGTCGACCAAACCACCCAAAAGATCTGTGGCCTTGCCTTTTCCTTCGTCACCCCACTGGGCGCCGACGATTACGATTGCTGGCATGGGACCCTCCCCCTTGCTCATAAGTTGAGCCGGGCGCTACATAGTTCAGCGGTTGTTCCGCTGTACAGCGTCCGGGCACGAAAATGCCCCTTGGGAACCACGTGCCAGATCCTGCAAGTTCTGCAGGAAGGCGAACGGCCAAGGGGGTCTTACCCCCCAAGTTTACTGCACCGCCGGTGCCGGCGCACATTGACGCCCTCCAATGGACAAACGGCGGCTACTTTTCGATGTGGAACAATCCCGCGGCGCCGCGTTCGGCGTCGACCATGCTGTGTGAAACGAACGAATAGTTGCCTGCTTCCGGAAATTCCAGTTCCACGAAGCCGCCCTGTGCAGGTGCCAGCGGCAACACTTGGGCGCCCGCCGTGGGATCGGAGCCGTCCAGCAGGTACCGCCCCTCGCTCCAGGTGGTGTCGAATTGGCCGCCGATCACATGGAACGACGACGCCCGGTTGGGTCCGGCGTCGAGCACCCAAATCCGCACCCGCTCACCAACTTTGGCAGGCAGCGGCCTGAACTTGTACTGGTTGGCGTAGCCATTGAACACCACGGCGTCCGGCTTCTCGGCCTGAATCTTGGCCAGGTCCGCGACTCCGCCCTGGGCACCGGCATAGATCTCGGACTGGACCAGAACATATTCCTTGCCCACCTTTGGCAAGCCGGGCGGGTCGATGATGACGGCGCCGAACATGCCGTTGGCGATGTGCTGACTCATGGGCATGGTGGAGCAGTGGTACATCCAGATCCCGGCGCGCGTGGCCGTGAAGTTATACGTCAGCGACTCCCCCGGATTGATAGTGCGCATGGGCTGGTCGGGTGCGAGTGCTCCGGCGTGGAAGTCGATCGAGTGACCTAGTGAGCCATCGTTGACCAGCGTGATCTTGAAGGTATCGCCCACCTTGCCGCGCAGCACCGGACCGGGCGCAGTGCCATTGAACAGCCACAGCTTTTGGCTCACGCCGGGCGCCACTTCGCGTTCCTCCTCCGTGACTTTCATGGTGATTTCATGCGTTGTTCCGCTGGGCGCCGGAGGTAGCACTGCACTGTGCGCGGTGAACCCCTCGGCGGGCTCCTTCATGAAGTCAAAAGTGGCGGCGGGTCCTTCCGTGGCGGAGCCGTGATCCATGCCGGCCATGCCCGCATCGGTGCCGGTATCGGTGCCGGCAGTTGGGGCGGTGCCGGCTGCAGGGGGCGCGCCAACAGCCACAATGCTCAGCACCATCCCCTGCTGCCGGTGGCCAACAACGCTGCACCAGGCGGCAACATCAGCGCCGATCACGCCGACCTCAACCGTGGCTTTCTCACCCGGATACAGTCGCCCTGAATCCGCACCCAGTTCCGTGACGAGATCGTGCATCATGGTGTCCTCATTGACCAGATTGATGACCAAGGTGTTGCCGGCCGGGACCTCCACCTTGTCGGGGTGGAAGCGCATGTTTTTCATGGACATCTCCACCGTGGTGGTCTCGCCCGTGGCCACCACCGCAGTGCCCGCCCCCGCCTGATCCACGACCTTGAGCACCGACGGATCGGCCATAACCCCTGCCACCATGACCAGCACGACGGCGGTCAGCGCGGCCGCCGCCTGCCCCCACCGCCGGCGCGGGGCCGGGTCATACCCAGCCACCGCCGCGGCCCCAGCGGCAGGGCCAGTCCCAGCGGCAGGGCGGGAGACGCCGTCGTTCTTCACGGGAGCCTTCCGGAACAGGGCAATACCCAGCAATGGCAGGAACCAGGCCAGGCCAACCAGGACCAGGAAGGTGGTCCCCACGCGCACAATGCTGGGTAGCGGTAGCAGCGAGACCAGCAGGACAACGTTGCTTAGCGTTACCCGGAACCAGCCCGCCTTCTCCAGAGCAGCGGTCCTGTGCTTGAGGGCTGTGGGGCCACCGCCGAGGACCACGGGTAGCAGATAGGTCAGCGCAGCACCGAGCACTTGGGCCACGAATCCGGCGGCAAACACCGGGACCACTGTCTCGATGCCGCGGTGCAGGCTGTCCCACCCGTCGCTGCTCAGCGTCAAGACCAGCAGCCACACAAGACCTACGAGGAGCCAGATGAGGGCGGCGAGCGCCGAGAGTGGGGCGAAGGTTGTGGGCGGTTTGGATCGGACTACTTTGGCGAGCGGCACGCAGATGTACACCACGCCGCCCAGGTAAATGAGCAGGCCCAGTGCGCAGAGGAACACCGCACCGGCACCAGCACCTGCGGCGATCAGCAGCACCCCGGCTAGCAGCGGGATTGCACCGTGGCGGGCAACAGTTTCGGCGCCGTCGGCCACTCGGGTGCGCAGCATGGTGGGTAGCAGGGTCATCAGCGTGCCCAACACGGCCAGGCCCACAAACCCCAGTACGTTCACGCTCATGTGCGCCAGAAGGAGGCGTACATGCAGCTCCCCCGCTGGGCCTGCGGCGAGTGCGGCACCCACCCCAGCACCCACGGGAAGCAGCAGGCAAGCCGCCACGTAGAACCAGACAGTGGGGCCGAACCGCGACGGCAGCGCCGTGCGAGCGCGGCGACCCAACGCCACAGCGTGCAACGCCACCGCGAGGCCGACCCCGATGCTGCCAATAAGCGTCAACAGCCACACATTGGCCACCATCGAGACGACCACCAACACCACTGCGACGTTCAGGCCAATGAGCCGGGCCGCCATGGCGCGGTTGTTCGGCGTGGGCCCGCGCAAGAGCGCCTGGGCGAAATGCCAGCTCCACACGAGGATCGAATTCGTGGCCGCCCCGAGCAGTAACAAGTGCACCATGAGCCACCCTGAAACCGGGATGTTGCGATGAAACAACACCACAACCACCAGGGCCACGAGCCAGACCACGGCCGGAGCGTTGGCGCGCAGATGCCAGCGGGACCTGTCCATGGTGGGTTTGGATGCGCTGGCGGGTGCGGAGCCGATTTTCACGCTGTTTCCTTAGTGGCATGGCTGGCCTGCCAGATGGCCATGACGGCAAACAGCAAGATGGAAATTACGTTCAGCACACCGCCGGTAACCCACGCGCCATGGTTCCCCGCGCCGTCGCCCATTCCTAGCCTGATGGCCAGCGAAAGGTGCAGCAGCCCGGCTGGCAGCCAGAACCCCGGGGTGTAAGGCAGCGGTTTGCGCAGCACGGCGGGCAGAATGACGGGGGCGTGCGCCATGATCATGGAGATGGTGAAGCCCAGGAAAACCGCATGGATCGCGACGTCGTAGGCGGCCCCGGTCAACGGCCCATCCTGGATGGCCAGTACGACGCCGGCAATCGCCAACCAGCCATAGCCCGCCAGCAGGCACGCGGCAATGTAGCGCGGGAGGCCTTGGGACCGGATGGTTTTGCGGGCGGCGTCGTAGGCCACGAGCCAGCCCACTGTGCTCAGCAGCGTCACTCCGAAGAGCGGGTAGCCCATGGCAGGCCACAGCAGTGTGGCGGCCGTGGCTGCGAGCAGTGTGAAGCTGGCTGCCAGCAGGAGTGGTTCTGCTTTGGGGCTGCTGATGCCGATCCGGGCCAGCTCCAGACGCTCCCCCGCGATGGTCAGCACCACAAAGGTGATTAGGAATGGGAGCAGAACGGGGATGCTGGGGATGCGGATCCACAGCGCTGCCGCGGCGATGGCACTGACAGCCCCGAGGATTTGAATGAGGACCACGTTGTCGTACTGGCGGCGCCAGAGGGGAATGTAGACCAGTGTCATGGCGATGGTACCGGCGAGCATGACGCTTTTGCCGACCCAGAGATCCACAGGAGAGATGAGCAGCAACCCGGCGATTCCCAGGAGTGCTGGCGAGGCGTATCCCCACGCCTTATTGAGTGCCACGGAGCGTTCCAGCGCGATGACCGTGCCCACAAAACTAAGGACCAACAGCATGCCGTGAACTTGGGGGAAGCGCTCAACCTTCAGCGGTGCGTCCGCGCCCAGCAGCTGCAGCCCTGCATTTAATCCCACCAATAGTGCCGCACCGGCAGGCAGCATGAACAGCATGCGGAACGCTGGTTTGCGCAGAAGTTTTGTTTTGTGTTTCTGCGGGCTTTTGCGGTTCGGGGCGGGCTTTTGTGCTGGCTTTGGTGCTGGCGTCACGCCAGTCATGAGGTGCCGCTGACAGGCAGGTGCAGTGTACAGAATCCTGGTCCGGCAAAGGGAAGCAGTTTCACGTCTTGCTCTGGGAGGCCACTGCCAGAGAGCAGTTCCTTCGCCAGACCTAGATGGACTGCACACACCACATCGGGATTTTCCCTAGCTGCCTCCACAATGGGGCAGGTGGTAAGTGTCAGTTCGGTGGCGTCCCGGTTTCCTTGGACACCAAATCCGGCCTGACCAAGCGCTGTAGCCACGCGCCGGCGCGCCGTCTTGCCTGAGCGTTCAGTACCTGAGCGTTCGGTACCGGAGCGTTCGGTACCGGAGCGTTCGCCGCTCGAGCCAGCACCCAGCGCTCTGGCCCAACTGCGACCGGCATTCTCACCCTCTGCGGCGGGGCTGGCGCTGTTTGCGGCGAGGTGGTTAGCTAAGGCCGCGGCAAGTGCGGCGTATCCCACGGGACCGGCAGTCATGTCCGCGGCCGTGTACAACCAAGCAGGCCTACCCCGGCCTTCTTTGGGCGCAGCAGTTTTGGTGGCATACCCGTCGCCGGCCAGGGCCTCTAGATGTTCCCTAACAGTGTTGGCATGCTGGCCGGTTTGCGCCGCCAACTGCTCAACACTCAGCGAGCCATCCGTCTGGCGCAACCGCTCAAGAATGGCTGCGCGGGCTTTAGAGATGGGCGCGACAGCTTCGGCCCGCCCTGCTTTAGGACCAAGCGGACGTTCTGTGACAGATTTATTTTCCACGGGATTAAGTGTAGTAATATAATCGCAGAATCTCCATTCCCATCGAGATCGTGGCACTTTGAAAGGTTTCTCCGTGAATAATCTTGTTCTTGCCTCTACATCCGCAGAAGCGGCTTCCCTTGAAGAGGCCCGTACCCGTCTGGCAGAAGCCGCCGGAACACTAGGCACCCTCTGCAATAACTTGGTGGCCGCTGCCGGTAATCCGGCAGGCCACGAACTGGCACAGGCGGATCAGGGCGCTCTGGTTGACTTTGCCGAGCAGCAGCTCGTTCCGATGGCCGCTGCACTGGCCGGAGCCTTTGCTGGGGCAACCCCATCACCGTCCGTGAACCTTCTTGCCACGGTCGCCGCCGGACACAATGAGCGTGTCAGCGCCACCACGAAAGCACTGGAAGTCCAGGAACTTCCTCTCCAAATGGTCCTCGCTGGCGGCCGACTCCTAGAGGCCGCAACAGCCTTCATCGCTGAAGCAACCGAGCTCATCCTGCCGGAACTTGCCCGAAACGCGGCCGTTTCACTTGCCGACTCCCTGCCCACGCGCAGCACCACAGAAGCCGGGACTGTGGGTCAGAGCCAGGCTCCAGCGTCGGGCGGTTGCGCCTGCGGTGGGCACGACGAACCCGGCCTTGCTGAACTTGATACCCGAGTCATCCCACACGCCATCCGCCACTCCACCATCTTCGGTGCGCTGGAAGGGCTCGCCGCCGGGAAAGGGATCTTGCTGATCGCCAATCACAAACCATTGCCGCTGCTGACGCAATTGGAACAGCGCTCCCCGGGCAAATTCGCGGTGGAGTTCCTCGAGGACGGTCCCGAGCTGTGGAAGTTGAGCATGATCCGGAACTAATCCGCCAGCTAAACCCCGGCACCACGGACGCGAGCTAGGCTGCGTCTGCACCCTCACGCACAACTCATTTGTCATAGCGGACGATTCAGTGTGCGGCTTTCGCCGCGCGCAAGGTACAGACTTCGCAGCAGAACACGAGTATACTGTCTTGAGGACAGTAAGTTGACGTGCAAACACTACCTTCAGGAGCGCAACGATGACACTGCACGGCACCGAGCAAGACCCGCCCGTGAAGCCGTATAGCAATGCGCTCATGACGTCCCTGACTCGCGTCATTGCCCAATGGAGCGCACCCGATTTCCTCACCTCAGTGGTAGCCCGAGAAGGCTTGGATCTGGATCCAGGCGCCATCACCTTCATCACTTTCCTCTCCAATGGCGGGCCCCTGCGACCCTCAAAATTGGCTCAGAAAATGGTGACCGGAGCTTCCAATGTCAGCAAGATACTGGCCCGGCTCACCGCTGCCGGGATCGTAAAACGCATACCAGATCCGGCCGATGCCCGCGCCAGCCTGGTCACTCTGACACTCGCAGGACGCAAAGTGGCGGCCTCCTTTATAGAGGCCGGCGATGCATTGGTTGAGGATTTACTGACCGGCTGGGACGAACAAGACCGCCACGATCTGGTGCGCCTGCTGAGCAAACTTGACCAGTCCACGGCCACACTTTCCAGCCACCTCAGAAACAACCAAGACCACCTGGACGCTACAGCGCCAGAGTCTTCGATGGAGCAAAAATAATGACTGCAACAACATCCCGTACCTACATCGTTACTGGCGCCGGCTCCGGCATTGGTTTGGCCACTACGCAGCTATTGCGTGAGCGCGGCGAGACCGTGATCGGCGTGGACCTGAAAGGCGCTGAAATTGAAGCCGATCTGAGCACGCCAGCAGGCCGCAAAGCAGCAGCCGAGAACGTTATCGAGGTGGCTGAGGGCAAGATCGACGCCGTCATCGCCTGCGCCGGCATCTCAGCTCCCATCCCACTCACGGTCAGCGTGAACTACTTTGGCGTCACCGAATTTCTAGACCACCTGGCACCATTCCTGGCCAAGAGCCCGGCGCCGCGTGCCGCCGTCGTAAGTTCCGCAGCTTCCCTGCAGACCACCTCGCCGGAACTCGTTGATGCCCTGTTGGCCGGCGATGAAGCCAAAGCCTTGGAACTTGGTGCAGCACTTGCCGCGCAGGGCCCCGCCGGTTACTTGAATTACCCTTCCAGTAAGCGTGCGCTGAGCCGTTGGATTCGCCGCGAATCCATCACCGAGCGCTGGGCCGGAGCCGGCATCCCGCTCAACGCGGTGGCCCCGGGAACGGTTATTTCGCCGATGACCGAGAAGCTCCTCTCCACGGAAGAGGGCCGGAAGCTGGTTGATGACAACATGCCGATGCCGTTGAATTACCACTCGGAGTCCATTGTGCTGGCACGCTTGCTTGCTTGGCTGACCAGCGAAGAGAACACACACACCACGGGTCAGACCATCTACATCGACGGTGGTGTTGACGCAACGCTGCGCGGAGACAACATCTGGGACTAATTTCCGGCGCAGAACGCAACCGAAATCACCCGGAACGCAAAAATGAAGCCGATCCCGCTTTCTTGAACTCGCCATGGCGAGTTCAAGAAAGCGGGATCGGCTTCATTTTTTAGCTGGGGCCCGCGGAAACAACGGGCCCCAGCAGAGAGCTACAGCGCGGCTTCGATCGCGGCAGTTGCCAACGGGTCGGAATCGTTCAGGAACGTGGTGATGCGTGCAGCTTCATCGGACTCGCCGATAGCGCCTGCGGCACGGCCCAGAGCGTAGAGTGCGCGCAGGAATCCGCGGTTTCCCTCATGCTCATACGGGACCGGACCGGTGCCGCGCCAGCCGTTGCGGCGGAGCGAATCCAAGCCGCGGTGGTAGCCGGTGCGCGCGTAGGCGTAGGACTCGATGGTGCGGCCTTCGGCGTATGCTTCGTCAGCCAAAATGGCCCACAGCAGCGACGACGTCGGGTGCGAAGCAGCCAAATCAACGGCCTCGTCCCCGGCGTCCAGGCGGGCCTGGACATCCTCCTCGGCCGGGAGCAGTGTGGGCTCCGGGCCGAGGAGGTTCTTGCGGAATTCGTCGCTCATGTTATTTGAACGTGGTGCCGGCGGAGCCGAGCTGCTGGGCAGCCTCAACAACGCGTGCCGCCAGGCCCTTTTCGGCCGAGGCGCCCCAGACGCGGGGGTCGTAGGTCTTCTTGTTGCCAACGTCGCCGTCGACCTTCAGGACACCGTTGTAGTTGGTGAACATGTGGTCAACCACAGGGCGCGTGTAGGCGTACTGGGTGTCGGTGTCGATGTTCATCTTGATGACACCGTAGGAGACAGCGTCGGCAATTTCCTTCTCGGAGGAGCCGGAGCCGCCGTGGAACACGAGGTCGAACGGGTTTTCCTTGCCGATCTTGGCACCAACGGCAGACTGGATTTCCTTGAGGATCTCCGGGCGCAGCTTGACGTTGCCGGCCTTGTAGATGCCGTGCACGTTGCCGAAGGTCAGCGCGGTGATGTAGCGGCCGTGCTCGCCTGAGCCCAGTGCTGCAACCGTTGCCAGGCCGTCTTCGATGGTGGAGTACAGCTTGTCGTTGATGGCGTTTTCGACGCCGTCTTCTTCGCCGCCAACAGCACCGATCTCAACTTCAAGGATCATCTTTGCCGCGTGCGTGCGGGCCAGCAGTTCGCGGCCGATGCGCAGGTTTTCCTCGAGGGTTTCGGCCGAGCCGTCCCACATGTGGGAGTTGAAGATCGGGTCGCGGCCAGCCTTGACCTCAGCCTCGGAGGCAGCCAGCAACGGCAGTACGAAGCCGTCGAGCTTGTCCTTCGGGCAGTGGTCGGTGTGCAGGGCCACGTTGATCGGGTAGTTCTTGGCAACTTCGCGGGCGAATGCTGCGAAGCCCAGGGAGCCGGCAACCATGTCCTTGACGCCGGCGCCGGACCAGTAGGCACCGCCACCGGTGGAAACCTGGATAATGCCGTCAGTTCCGGCGTCGGCGAAACCCTGCAGGGTTGCGTTCAGGGTCTGTGAGGAAGTCACGTTGACCGCGGGGTAGGCGAATCCGCCAGCCTTGGCGCGGTCGATCATTTCGGCATACTTGTCCGGTGTTGCGATGGGCATAAAAAGCTCCTCTGGGCTGAACGGTACTAAGAGTCTGGAAACAGGCCAGCTCCCGCATGGCTACTTCCATCTTAGCCAGTGCTCCCAAAGTCACGAAGAAGATGAAGCTCCGGCTCAATCTGTGGACATTTTCCACGCACGACGGCGGGCCCTGGCTTCAGTGCCACGGCCCGCCAGTGCGGCGCTTGGAGGTGTTGCGTCTGGGTAGGGCGCCCGCTAGCGAATCTCACGCAACAAATCGTGGACGTGGCTCGCAACCGCTTTGCGGAACCCCAGGTGCCCGGAGACGTCCTGAGGGAAAACGTTACCCAGCGCAAACATGCGCTCTGACAATTCGTTTTCGATGCCCCGAGCCACGTTGTGCAGTTGCTGTGCCGCGGGATCATCCAACGTGAGCGTTTCGCCATTGACGTCTCGACCACGGTAGACGAAGACCATCCATGCGGCCACGGCCAGCGCCGCGCTCTCCGGCACGCTACCGGCAGCTAGCCGGTCACTCACCGTCCCCAAGAGACGAATGGGCAACTTTTCCGAACCGTCCATGGCCACTTGAATGGTGGTATGCCCCAGCGCGGGGTTCGCGAACCGCTCCAAGATGGAATCACCGTAGGCCTGCAAGTCCAAGCCATCCGGGGCTGTAAGGGTCGGGATGACGTCTTCACTCTGGAGCCGACGGGCCGCCAGCTTCAGCGCCTCATCACCAACAGCGTCGGCAATCGTGACAAAACCACGTAGTGCCCCCAGATAGGCCAACAGTGAGTGGGTGGCGTTGAGCATGCGCAGCTTGGCCACCTCAAACGGTTCCACATTGGCGGTGATGGTTGCCCCTGCCTGTTCCCAAGCTGGCCGCCCACCGGCAAAAGCATCCTCAATGACCCACTGCCCAAATGGCTCGGCAACTACCAGTCCCTGATCCTGCAGACCCAAAATGGACAGCGCTTCCGCTTGATCGGCAGCCGTTGTGGCTGGGACAATCCGGTCCACCATGGTGGAGGGGAAGGCGACAGCGTCAGCGAGCCACTGCGAAAATTCCGCATTGCCAGCTTCACCGGCAAAATTCGACATGAGCTGTCGGGTCAAGGCTCCATTGGAGGGCAAGTTATCGCATGGCACAACGGTCAAAGGTGCACCACTGTCCTGAAAACGCTGTCCCAGCCCGCGCGCGAGGAGTCCAAGGGCGGTAGCCGCCGGACCGGCGTCGTACTTTCCGGCCAAGGAACGGCGCAACGTGGCAATGTCGTGCGCTGTCCCCTCATGGGAAATTTCCAGACGTCCGGCGCTGGTGCGCGGGTACCCCTTTTCGGTGATCGTGGTGGAGACGATCTGTGTCTGCGGTGCGGCAATCGCCGCCACGACACTGTCGGTGTCTACGCCGGGGAAAGCCACGCCGCGCAGTGATGCAATGATCCGCAGGGACTGCGCTTGGGCACTGCGCGTCAGCACCGAATAGAGCCCGTTCTGCGGCGCAAGTTGCTGTGCCACTTTCGCGGTCCGGCCGGTGACCCCCAAGATGCCCCAGTGGGTTTCCCCACTGGTGGTGGCCGCATCTTCGGTGTACACGGCCTGGTGTGCGCGGTGGAATGCTCCCACGCCCAGATGCACAATGCCCGTGGTCAGGCTGCGCGGATCGAGGGTGGGCCCGATGACACCCGGCCGGGCAGCAGCCCCGGTTAGGGTGTCAAGGGATAGCTGGGAATGCTGGAGTGTCTGGACACTGGATTCGAGGCTCATCAGTCGTCCACTTCCTTCATTTGTGAGACCAACTGAGTCGGATTCACAAAACGCAGGGCGATCGCCAGCAGCAACATCATCATGGCCATGTAAATGACGGCCATGGCGTCCACGGACTGCTGGGCGCGGATACCGGCCCCCGTCATAGCGTTGAAGAGTGAGACCACCAAGGTGCTGGAGGTCGAATCCGAGGTCAGGAATGTCAACTCGAACATGCCCACGGTGCGGACCAGAACCAGAACTGCGGCAGCCAGAATCCCTGGAACCAGCAGCGGGGCAAGAATCTTTGTGAACAACTTGAACATGTTGGCACCGCACATGCGAGCCGCCGATTCAATGCCCGGGTTGATCTGTTCAATGAATGGTGTCATGGTCAGGATCACGAACGGCACGGACGGCACCAAGTTGGCCAAAATAACGCCGGTCAGTCCGGGTGCCAGGTGCAGATAGGTCAGCAGTGTTGCCAAGGGAATGCCGTAGGTGATGGGCGGCATCATGATCGGGAGCAAGAACACCAGCATGACCACGGACTTGCCGGGAAAATTGCGTCGGGCCAGGACGTAGGAAGCCGGAGCCCCAATCACTACGGAGAAGAAGACCACGGCGACGGACACGATCAGGGTGGTTCCCACCACCTGGCCGAGATCAAAATCTTTCCACGCGGTGGCGTACCAGGACAGGGTGAATCCGTCCGGCATCCAGCTGTCGAACCACTGGGTTGCGAAGGAGTTCACTACCACCGAGCCGACCACACCCAGGAGTAGCAGCAGGAACATGATCATGCCACCAGCCACGAGGAATGTTCCCGGGGTTGCCACAATGCGTCGTCGTGTCGGCACCGTTGTGCCGTTTTGCTTCATGGTTACGCTCATCAGCCCTTACCTCCAGTTGAACCCTTGTACATCCGTGAACGCCAAACGAGCACAATCAAGATGACCAGCAATTCCACAACACCCATCACGATGGCTGCAGCAGACGCCAGCGGGTAGTCGAATTGCTGTCCCCACGCGTTGTAGGCGACATAGGCGATGACCCTGGTAGACCCTGCCGGGTCACCCACAAGAATCGCCGACGGGAAGACACTAAATGCCAGAACGAATGTTAGGCAGAAAGTGATTGCCAATCCCGGAGCCAACAGTGGCAACGTGATGCGGCGGAAACGCTGCTTCCAATCCGCACCCAAGGTGCGTGCAGCCGCTTCCAGGTTCGGATCGATTCCTGACAGGTAAGACAAAATGAGGAGGAAAGCGAAGGGGAAGCCGGAGATGATCAGCGACCACAAAACACCCCAGTAGTTCTGCACCAGATCCAGCGGGCCAATGCCCACCAAATCCAGCATGCGGTTGAACCAGCCGCGCTGCCCAAAGAAGTTCAGGAGACCTTCGGCGGTGAGCACGGTGCCGAGCGTAATCGGGATGACCAAGATGGTGGTTAGTGCCCGTTTACCGCGGAATTTGCCACGCATCTTGAAGGCCAGCGGAATGGATGCCAAGACGTTGAACAAGGCCGCCGGGATGGCGAGGCGAAGGGTGATCCAAATGGACTCCATGCCGCGCATGTTGGGATCCGTGAAGAAGGCGATGTAGGCACCGAAGATGCCGCCTTCTTTGGGCTGGAAGGACAAACCCAGACCGTACAGGAACGGATAAACAAACAACGCTAGCGAGAAGATCAAGGCCGGAACCAGTAAAAGCAGGAGCCGGTCAATGCCGCGCTCAGCCAGACGGTGGGTCAGGGCTGGGCGGGAATATGGCTCCTCCATCCGCGCCGGAGGTTTGCGCGTTGTCAATGTCATGATGCGGCACCGAGCAATTCAGGCTGCACCGGCGCGGCGTCCTCAAGTGCTGACTGAAAGATCAGAACGCGGTCCGGAGATGCTGCCAAGTAGATTTTCTGGCCAGGCTGCACATGTTCAGGTGTGCGCACATGAAGCGCAGTGCCATCTACTGCACGGGCTTCCACCGCAAATTCGCGTCCCTGGTATTCCACTACTTCCACCGTGGCTTCCAAGATGGAGCGGCCCAGACTGTCATGGCCCGGGGCGATGATCTCAAGATCCTCTGCCCGGAGCCCCACCTTGACGGTGTCACCGGCTGCAACATGATGCTGCGTTGAACCGGTCATGGTGGTTCCGAGCACGGACACGGTAACGGCTGAGCCGTGCACCCGCTCCACAACGCCTTCCATTAGATTCCGGTAACCCATGAAGTCAGCCACGTGCCAGTTTGCCGGCCGTTCGTGCAGTTCCTCAGGCGTACCAACCTGCTGAACCTGGCCCAGACGCAGCACCACGAGGCGGTCTGCCAGCGACAGGGCTTCTTCCTGGTCGTGGGTCACGTACAAAGTGGTGAGTCCCAGCGACTGATGCAGCCGGCGAATTTCCGTACGCATCTCCAAGCGCAGCTTGGCATCGAGGTTGGATAGCGGCTCATCCATGAGGACCAATTGCGGACGCAGCACCACGGCGCGGGCAATAGCTACTCGCTGCTGCTGTCCACCGGACATCTGTCCCGGAAGTTTCTTGGCGTGCGGACCAAGCTGCACCAATTCGATGGCTTCGGCAACACGCTTTTTCACCTCCGCCTTGGGGACGTTGCGCATTTCCAAACCAAAGGCAATGTTCTTTTCCACGCTCAGGTGCGGGAACAGTGCATAGTTTTGAAAGACCATGCCGAATCCGCGCTTCTCGGGCGGGAGCTGATCAATCTGTTTGCCGTCCATCAGAATGCGTCCGCCAGTCAGGGGGAGCAAGCCTGCCATGCAGTTCAAAGCTGTTGACTTTCCGCAACCGGAAGGGCCCAACAGTGCGATGAATTCACCGCGTTTGATGGAAAGATTCAAACCACGCAGAGCAGCCTGGCCACCAAAATTGCGGGCAACATTCTCCAGTTCAAGAGTTTCAAAGGTGCTGATGTGGTTGCTCATTACTTCTTCTCAAACTTTCCGCTGGCAACTTCGTTGTCCCACTTGTCAAAGGCCTTCACCAAGGCGTCGGCGTCAATGGGCTTGGCCTTGGGGTTATTGGCAATGAGATCGTCATATTCGGGCCGACCAAACTTGCTGATGACGTCCTGGCTGGACTGGGGGGCCATCGAGAGGGTGACGTCATTGACGGCCGGGCCGGGGTAGAAGTAGCCGGAGTCGTAGGTCTTGGCTTGCTGCTCAGGGGTCAAGGCGTACTGCAGGACCTGCAGGATGGCTGACATCTTGTCTGCGGAAACTCCCTTAGGGATCGCTGCGTAGTGCGCATCAGTAACCCAGGTGAAGCCCTCCAGCGCCTGGACCTTGAAGTTGGTGGGGACCTGGTTCAGGGCCCGCGGGTTGATGTCCCACCCGGTGGTGGTCATGGCCATGTCCCACGTGCCGTTCTTCAGGTTGTTCATGGTCACACCGGTTCCGGTGGGGTAGCTCGGGATGCCCTGGTTAAGTTCTTTCAGGAAGTCCCAGGTCTTGTCCCAACCGGCGACCGGATCTGAGGGGTCTGAGTCATTGAGGATGTACGGCAGGCCCATCAAGAAGGTGCGGCCGGGGCCGGAGTTAGCCGGGCGGGCGTAACCAAATTTGCCGGGGTTGGCCTTTGCCCAGTCCAGCAGCTCTGCAGCGGTTGTGGGCGGGTTGGGTACCTTCTCCGGGTTGTATTCCAGCAAGGGGCCCGACGGGTAGTAGGTCAGTTCAACGGCATGGTCCTGTGCCAGTTCCTGCATAGCTGCGGCAGGCTCCTGGTAGTTATCCATGTTGGAGAGCCGGTCCTTGAAATCGGTGGCGACCGTGGTGAACAGGTCCTGGCTAATGCCGGCGGCAAGACCATCGGTTCCGGTGAGTACCAGATCGATCTTCAAGTTTCCGGCCTGCTGCTGAGCTTTGACCTTGCCTGCCATGTCAGGGGCTCCGGCTGTTTCCCACGTGACCTTGGAGATGATGTCAGGGTGCTCTTCCACGAATGAGTCAAAGATTCCTTCCGTCAGCTGCTTATTGCCAGCAACATCAAGAATGTTCAGTGTCACTGCTGCGGAGGGCTTCTCCGGAACGTCGCTGCTGGATAAGCTCTCCGTGCTGCCACCACCACCGGGTGCGCCACACCCCGTGATGATGAGCCCTGAGAGCGCTAAGGCAGCTGTCCATTGAATCTTTTTGCTTGATCGCATTGCGTGACCTTTCGTGGAATTCCGCGACATTGCGGAAAGGATCTGATCGTGAATGATGTGTACCTTTTTGAGCGAGCTCAAAAGTATTAGCGGAATTTTGATAAAGCAGTGGCTAGGCATGGGCACTAAAGGGTGAATTACTCCGGAAAACTAAAACATTGAAGGAATTGAAGGAATTGAAGGACTTGAGGGACCGGAAGATTAGAAGGCCGGAATCAGGGTAAAGATAATAGGGGTGTTGAATCAGCGACGCTAAGGCGCCGGAACTCCTGTGGAGGCCCGCACCACCAGTTGAATCTGGATCGGCTCCACCGGGCGTACGGAGGCACCAGACTCAATGCAATCCATTAAGAGGTTCACGGACACGCTCCCCACTCGCCGCAACGGTGCACGGACAGTGGTTAATGCTGGTGAGACCAAGCTGGCAGCATTGATGTCATCAATGCCCACCACGCTCATTTGTCCGGGCACATCCACCCCACGGCTGCGAAGCCTGGCTAGCACGCCCAGTGCAATGAGATCGTTATAGGCTAGGACGGCTGTTGCGGTAGTGGCCAACGCTTGGTCCGCAGCAGAGAGTCCACCATCGAATACCGGCGCAAAAGCACCCAGGGACGTCACTGTTAACGCCGGACATTCAGCAACGACGGCTTCGATGCCCAATCTGCGTTGACGGTCCGACCACGACCCCGTGGGCCCTCCGGCATAGGCCACATGACGATGACCTAGTGCGTAGAGGTGGCCCAAAGCTTGACGAATAATTTCCGTATCATCCACGAAGAGGCTGGTAACACCCTCCAATCGGCGGTTGACAAGGACAATTGTTGGATCCTGCGCACACTCCAGAAGATCAGCATCCGGCATTCGCGCTGAGCAAAGAATGAGCCCGTCCACTTGGGGGCGCAGCCTTCTGGCCAGGTCCAACTCTGATCGGGGATCCTCATCCGAGTCAGCCACCAAGGCAAAGTAGCCCAGCGCCAGCGCCCTGGCTTGGACGCCTTTCGTGACTGACGCGAAATACGGGTTCTCCAAGTCCGGCACGACGAGACCGATATTTCCTGTGCGAGTCTTGGTCGCCACGGCAGCAGTGGAACCGCCCTGATAGCCAAGATTTTCGATAGCAGCCATTACCCGCGCCTTTGTGCCGACCGCAACAATTTCCGGTGAGGTCAGAACCCGGGAAACGGTGGCAGCTGAAACGCTCGCCGCCTTTGCCACGTCTCTGACAGTCACTGAGCCAGCCATCCGAGTCCCCTTTCTTTTTCTTGGTAGGTGTGCCAGTGGCTTTACTGCGGTTGTGCCGCAGTTGGTCATCAGCTGTCAAAAAGTGCGTTGCATCACAGTCTGCAACGCGTCACGTCTCAATGTCAACGGTTGTAACAAAAAGTTTCAATGTTTCTGAAAATATTCAAAATGTGTCGTTAGTTTCTAGAAATCTCTTGCCATTCAAGGGCCGTTACCAGATAGTGGAAATGAGGCTGTTTCATATTTTGTTTCATTTTGTTTCAAAGGAGAGGCTGAACGAGCAATGACAAATTCCAATCCATGGGTACTTGACCCCGACCGCGCCCTGCCAGCCGGCAGCACCGTGCGGCCACTGGCCCGAGAAATCTACCAACACATCAGCGGGCTCCCGATCGTTTCCATGCATGGACATGTGGAAGCCGAATTGTTCCTGCGTAATGAACTCTTCGGCAATCCGGCAGAAATGCTGATCGTGCCGGATCACTACTTGGTGCGCATGCTCGTCTCCCAAGGCTACCGACACAGTGAGTTGGGGGTCCCCTCCAAGGACGGCACGGCGGTTGAAATGGATCCGCGGGCCATTTGGCGCCGCTTCTGCCAGAATTGGAAGCTGTTCCGAGGAACACCCACCCGCTTTTGGCTGGAGCATGAACTGGCTGTGATCTTCGGCGCCACCATGTTGCCTTCGGAAGAAAATGCAGATGCACTATACGACCAGCTCCAAGCTGCTCTGGCCACCGATGCGTTCCGCCCTCTGTCCATCCTGGAGCGCTTCAACGTGGAAATCCTGGCCACCACCGATGCCGCCGCTGCCGATCTCGCCGCCCACCATAAATTGGCCCAATTGCCGGGAGCGCACAAGATTCTCCCCACCTTCCGGCCTGATTCCTTGCTTCATGTGGGCAACGCCAACTGGTGTGAAGAGATCAACACTCTCTCCCAGGCCTCAGGCATCGAGGTGGTGGACTACGGCACGTTCCTGGACGCGCTGCGCCAGCGACGTGCCGATTTCATCGCCGCCGGAGCCAGAGCAACCGACCATGGACATCTCAGTGCCGACACCACCCCGCTGCCTGCCGCGGAATCAGCACGGATTTTTGCAGCAGCACTCCAGGGCACGGTGACCGCCCAGGAAGCTGAAGCATTCTCCTGCAGCATGATCTTTGAAATGGCCCGCATGTCATCCGAAGATGGCCTGGTCATGCAGTTCCATCCAGGGGTATTGCGCAACCACAATGCTGCAATCTTGGGTGCCCATGGCCCCGATACCGGCCTAGATATCCCCGTGGCCATGGAATTTACGCGAGCACTGCGTCCCTTGCTCGATGAATTTGGAATGAACCCCAATTTCCGCTTCATTGTTTTCACCACCGATGAGACCGTGTATTCCCGGGAGCTGGCGCCCTTGGCCGGCGCCTACCCGGCCATGAAATTGGGTGCCCCCTGGTGGTTCCTGGACAGCCCCCAACAAATGCTGCGCTTCCGCGAATCAGCCGTTGAGACGGCCGGCTTCTACAACACCAGCGGCTTTGTTGATGACACCCGCGCCTTGGCGTCTATCCCTGCCCGGCATGATTTGTCCCGCCGGATCGACGCCGGATACCTCGCCCGCCTTGTTGCGGAGGGCCGCATGAACCTGGACGAAGGCATCGAGACAGCCATCGATCTGACGTACAACATTCCCCTGCAGTCTTACGCAGCCCGCCCGTAGCACCCACCAGAAAAGAACAATTCCATGACTATTCGCAATGCCGAAGTGCTGGTCACCAGCCCGGGCCGTAACTTTGTCACGCTGCGCATCACCACCGAGGACGGTGTTGTTGGCCTCGGCGATGCCACCGTCAACGGGCGCGAGCTGGCCACAGTCGCCTACCTAAGAGAACACGTGGTACCACTACTCATTGGCAAGGACGAACACAACATTGAGGACATGTGGCAGTTCCTCTACCGTGGTGCTTACTGGCGCCGCGGCCCCATCACCATGGCCGCCATCGCCGCCGTCGACATTGCCCTCTGGGACATCAAAGCTAAAATCGCCAACCTCCCGCTGTACCAACTCCTCGGCGGCGCCTCGCGCATCGGCGCACTCGCCTATGGCCACGCCTCCGGTTCAGATAACGAATCCTTGTTCACCTCGATCCGCAACCATGTGGATGAAGGCTTCAAGGCCATCCGGGTGCAGACGGGCGTCCCCGGACTGGGGCAAATCTACGGGGTGGCCACCGATCAGCGCCCCGGCGAGCGCTACGACTATGAGCCCGCCAAACGCCTGCCGCTCCCGGCCGAGGAAAACTGGGACACCCGCGCCTACCTCCGCCACATACCCAGTGTCTTCGCAGCTGTCAGGGAAGAATTCGGTCCGGAATTGATCTTGCTTCACGACGGCCACCACCGCATGACCCCCAATCAGGCAGCATCCCTCGGCAAGTCCTTGGAACCCTACGATTTGTTCTGGCTCGAAGACTGCACCCCCGGTGAGAACCAAGAAGGCTTACGCCGAGTCCGTTCCCAAACCACCACTCCACTGGCCATCGGTGAAGTATTCAACAGCATCCACGATTACCAGACGCTGATCACCGAACAACTCATTGATTACGTTCGCTCCGCCGTGACGCACACCGGCGGCATCACCGCCCTGCGTAAACTCATGGACTTCGCCGCGATCTACCAAATCAAGTCAGGCTTCCACGGACCCACCGACATCTCCCCTGTTGGTCAAGCCGCCCAACTCCACCTCGGCATGGCCATTCACAACTTCGGCATCCAGGAATATATGAAACACTCCCCAGAAACCTTGGAAGTGTTTAAGACCAGCTACACCTTCACCGATGGACTCCTGCACCCAGGCAACAACCCCGGCCTCGGCGTGGACTACAACGAAGAACTCGCCAAGAGCTACGACTACACACCCGCCTATCTCCCCGTCAACAGACTCCTCGATGGAACGGTCCACGACTGGTGACGGCGCATCCGGGCTCTCCTGAGGCAGCACAAACTCGCGCCCAGCTGCTGATCCTCGCCAAGGACGACGACGTTGCCCTCACCACCGCGGTGCTTCGCGCAGGGACCACCGTGGAGGTGCCCGGGCAAGCGGAACTGACAGTCCTTACGGATATTCCCCGCAGCCACAAGGTCGCGCTTCGGGACATCCCGGCCGGTTCCCAGGTGCACAAATACGGTCAGTCCATCGGTTTGGCCACCAAAGAGATCAAACGTGGGCAGCATGTGCATACCCATAATCTGGGCATGGACACGAGCCAGCGCGAGTACTCCTTTGGCACCGCCCGCATCACGCCACCAACACCAACCGGCGCGCGGCCCACGTTCATGGGTTACCGCCGGAAGGACGGCAAGGTGGGAACCCGGAACTACATTGGGATCCTGACGTCCGTGAATTGTTCTGCGAGCACCGCAAAAATGGTGGCCCACCAATTTCTGGGCTCCGTGTTGGATGAGTATCCCAACGTCGATGGCGTGGTTGCTCTGACCCACAGCAGCGGCTGCGGCATGGTCCTCGATAGCGAGGGTGCCAACGTGTTGGAACGGACGTTGCGCGGATACTCCCAACACGCCAACTTTGCCGGGTTGCTGGTCCTGGGACTTGGCTGCGAGATGTTGCAGACGGAGCGCTTTCTGGACGTCGATAATTCCGCAAAAATTGTGGACCAGATGACCATTCAAGGCACCGGCGGAATTCGCGCTACCGTCAAGGCCGCCGTGGCAAGAATCCATGAAATGCTGCCGGCTGTCAACGCCCTGGAACGTGAAGTGGTTGACGTCGCCGAACTTGTGCTGGGGCTAAACTGCGGCGGTTCCGATGGCTACTCTGGCATCACCGCAAACCCTGCGTTGGGGGTAGCCTCAGATCTGCTGGTCGCTTATGGCGGCACCTCCATCTTGGCCGAAACTCCTGAAGTCTTTGGAGCCGAACACTTGCTGACCCGGCGTGCTGTCTCCCGTGAGGTGGGACAAAAGTTGTTAGACCGAATCGATTGGTGGCAGAACTATGCCACCCAGGGCGGCGGCAGTCTGGACAACAACCCTTCTCCAGGAAATAAGGCCGGAGGACTAACGACCATTTTGGAAAAGTCCCTCGGTGCTGTGGCTAAGGGAGGGCAGGCTGAACTCACAGCAGTGTATGAATATGCCGAACCGGTGTTAGAAAATGGCTTCGTATTTATGGACACACCAGGTTACGACCCAGTTTCAGTGACAGGCATTGTGGCCGGTGGCGCCACCGTTGTCTGTTTCACCACTGGGCGTGGTTCGGTGCTGGGCTGCAAACCGACGCCCAGCATCAAATTAGCGACGAACTCCGAAATGTATCGGCAAATGCCGGAGGACATGGACATCAACTGCGGTGTGATCGTGGATGGTGAATCCACCGTGCAAGAGATGGGGGAAGAGATTTTTGCCACCATTTTGGCCGTAGCCTCGGGTCAGAAAACAGTCAGCGAAGAGTTGGATCTAGGGCAGGAAGAGTTTGTACCATGGCAATTGGGAACAGTGACGTGAGTCAAAATCAGAAGACCGTGCGTCCGGCAGCCGGTAAACTCTTGCGAGGCAACCCCGTGGTGGCCGTCCTGCGCGCCGGTCATGCCAGCGAGTATGCGCCCGTGATTGCGGCCCTAGCCGCTGGCGGCGTCACCACCATTGAACTAACGTTGAGCACTGCCGGCGTAGTGGCGCAGCTGCCGCTCCTGCTGGAAGAGTTTGGCACCGCAGTGGACATAGGTGTGGGAACTATTACCTCGCTCGCGGAGGCTGTGGAAGTCATGGACGCCGGGGTCAAATTCCTGGTTACTCCCATCACCGATCTGGCCGTGGTGGAAGCAGCCGCCCAGCGCAACATTCCAGTTTTTCCTGGCGGGTTGACGCCTACGGAACTGTTCGCCGGCTGGAATTCCGGAGCCACAGCAGTGAAGATATTCCCGGCCAGCACCATGGGGCCAGGATATGTTGGGCACCTTCGAGGTCCGTTCCCCAGCATTGAAGTGATCCCGTCAGGCGGGGTCTCCATTGACAACGCCCCCGAGTGGATTGCAGCAGGAGCTTTGGCCGTCAGCTTGGGCGGGCCCTTGCTCGGCGATGCTTTCAGAGGTGGGGACTTGGCGGCACTGACCCAGCGTGCACGCAGAGTCACCAAGTTGGTTGCCGCCGCCGTAGCTGCCCGAAATGCTGCCAGCGGAGCCAAAAAGTGAGCGAAAAACCGGTGCGTGCGCAGACCAACGGACAGGCCAGTGCGCCGACCACCATGGCGGGCAAAGCGGTGGACGTGGTCACCTTCGGCGAAACCATGGCCCTGATGAAGTCCACTAATCCCGGTCCGCTGGCGCATGAGACAACGCTGGGCTTGGGCATTGGCGGGGCAGAAAGCAACGTGGCCATCGCCTTGCGCCGGCTGGGCGCCACCGTTGCTTGGGCCGGTCGAGTTGGTCAGGACAGCTTGGGCGACCTGGTGTTGCGCCAGTTGCGTGCCGAAGACCTCATCTTGCATAGCCGCCAAGACCCCGGGGCCGCCACCGGCCTCATGATCAAGGAACGCCGCACAGCTGAATCAACCAAGGTCATGTACTACCGGGCAGGGAGTGCCGGATCCCGGCTGTGTCCCCAAGACCTCCCGGCGGAGTTGATCACCGGAGCCCGGCTCTTGCACATCACCGGCATCACCCCGGCCCTCTCAGCCTCCGCGGCCGAGGCTGTCACCTTTGCTGTCCAGCAGGCTCGCGCAGCAGGAACCTTGGTTTCCTTTGACCTGAACTACCGGCAGGCATTATGGTCCAAGGAGGACGCCGCAGTGGCGTTTAGGTCGTTGATTGAGCAGGCGGATGTGGTGTTTGCTGGCGATGACGAGGCGGCCATTGTTGTCGGCGAAGCATCCGATCCGCACCAGTTGGCAGCCAGAATCGCCGAGCTCGGTCCCGCACAGGTGATCATCAAGCTCGGGGCCCAAGGTGCTGTGGCGCTGGTTGCCGGCGAAACGTTCACGCAGCCGGCCATTCCCATCAGTGCGGTGGACACCGTGGGAGCCGGCGACGCCTTTGTAGCCGGCTACCTGGCTGAATTGCTCCTCGGCGAGCCGGTGGGCACCCGGCTGCTCACGGCTGCTCAGACCGGGGCCTTTGCCTGCCTGGTCCCTGGCGACTGGGAAGGGATGCCGCGCCGCTCAGAGCTGAACCTCCTAAACGCTTCCGAGCCCGTCTCCCGGTAGTTCTCGGCAGCGCCGGCGGCGTGGCGGACCACTGAAGGTGAGTGGTCCGCCGTCGTTGCTAAGAATGCTCACCACGCACGACGCCGGACCCTCTCGCTCAGGTGGGCGGCTGGCTTACCCAACGCTCTGGTTGAAGACGTGCCGACGGATCCAGGCATGCATCGCGATGCCCGCGGCGGAGGCGGCGTTAATGGAGCGGGTGGAGCCGAACTGTTCAATGGACAACGTTGTTTCCGCGGCAGCATGCACTTCATCGCTGAGACCCGGGCCTTCCTGGCCAAAGACGAAGACACAGTTGCGGGGCAGCTCGTACGTTTCCAGCTGTTCGGAGTCCGGGAAAATGTCGATACCGATGATCGCCAACCCTTCGCCCTTCGCCCAGGTGACAAAGTCCTCAACGGTGGGGTGGTGGCGGACGTGCTGGTAGCGGTCGGTGACCATGGCGCCTCGCTTGTTCCACCGCCGTCGACCAATAATGTGCACCTCCTTGGCCAGAAACGCGTTCGCGGTGCGCACCACGGTGCCGATGTTCATGTCGTGCTGCCAGTTTTCAATGGCGACATGGAAGTCGTGGCGGCGGGTGTCCAGCTCGGCCACGATGGCCTCCATGCTCCAGTAGCGGTACTCGTCCAGAACGTTTCGGCGGTCGCCGTTGGCCAACAATTCGGGATCCCAGTGATCACCCTCGGGCAGCTCACCTTCCCACGGGCCGAGGCCTACCTCATGGTGCAGTTCCGGATGCTCGGGCGTCATGGCATCATCTGGGGCAGGGTTTTCACCGGTTTTACTCACCGTTCAACTTTACGCACAACTGCCCAGCATCGGCGCAACACCTTTTTCTCTGCAAGACTTGGGGTAGGCCATCTGCCCACTTTCAGGAGGAATCATGACCACTGTGCAACAACGTCAACCCGCCGACATCGAATGCTGGCTCACGGATATGGACGGCGTGCTAGTCCACGAAAACAAGGCTGTACCTGGTGCGGCCGAACTGATCCAGCGTTGGGTGGACACGTCCAAGCGCTTCTTGGTGCTGACGAATAACTCGATCTTTACCCCACGTGATCTGGCTGCGCGGCTCAAGCAGTCTGGTCTGGATGTCCCTGAGGAGAACCTGTGGACCTCTGCGCTGGCCACCGCCCAGTTCTTGAAGTCGCAAATGCCGCACGGGCGCGCCTTTGTCATTGGCGAGGCTGGATTGACGACGGCGTTGCATGAGGCAGGCTTTATTCTCACCGACCAGAACCCGGACTATGTGGTGCTCGGTGAGACTCGGACTTATTCTTTCGAGGCCATCACGCAGGCCATCCGTTTGATTGGCGACGGTGCCCGATTCATCTGCACCAACCCGGACGCCACAGGCCCCTCGCGGGAAGGCCCCTTGCCGGCCACTGGTGCCGTTGCCGCACTGATCACCAAGGCCACTGGCCGGGAACCCTACATTGTGGGCAAACCCAATCCCATGATGTTCCGTTCGGCCATGAACCGGATCCAGGCCCATTCCGAAACCACCGCCATGATCGGTGACCGCATGGATACCGACATCATTGCGGGCATGGAAGCGGGCCTGCATACGGTGCTTGTATTCACCGGGATCACCCAGCCCGAAGACATCGACGCCTACCCGTTCCGGCCGGATCAAGCCCTGAATTCCGTGGCGGATCTCATTCCACTGATTTAGCGTCTACGACGTAACCCGAACCGTAAAGGGTGCCTCGCCATGATTGGCGAGGCACCCTTTTGTATGTCTATTGTGGTGGGGTTTTGATCCTTTTCAACTCAGGGCAAGGGGTTGGGTTGCACAGAATCTACGACGGCCTTCAACGCGGACTTGCTGTTGTCCCACTCGCTGTCCAGAGCTTCCACTGCCATTCTGTACGACCGGCCTACGGTGTCGAAGCCAACGAGGTACTCCCCCGTAATATCGCCTTGGGAACTGAAGCAGGTATATCCGTACCTCAAGCCGTACAGGCCATTCCGCTCAACAATGACAGGTTTGTTTGTATAGGAAAAATCATCCACACACCCGAAAGCAATCACGCTGTGGTCAGACGCCAGGTCCTCCTGAGTGGCCGCAAGTTGACGGGCCAGACCCTGATTGACCCTTGTATGGATCTCCTCCTTGGTGAGTTCGCGGGGAGGCCTTTTGGTGGCCTCGTAAAAGAGCATGGAAGTCGCTGAACCGCTGTTGTTAACGGCGGCAAAAAGTTCCGCAGACGGGAGGTCATCGTCTTTGTTATTAATGGTGTAGCTCTCACTGATGCGGATCCAACCCTCAGGGTACTGGAACGAGGCAGAAACCGTGGGCGCATCCACCATCTTGGTTTTGTTTCCACCAAAGGGCAGTCCGGAAACCATCGTCACACTCACGATGGATACTATGGCCGCCCCAACCACCACTCCGGTACCGGTCAGAATCCACGGCAGTGGCCACTTGTTCTTGTGTGGCTTGTTCTTGTGTGGCTTGTGCGGTGGGACCGTCGCTGCGACTACACCGGTAGGAGTGCCGGCGTTGGCGTAGGAGCTCTCCGGCGCAGCGGGATCCAGCATATTACTGTGCTGTTGGGCGTACTGGGTGGCGTATTGCGCCGAAGCGCCATGTGCCGCGTCATCCGGCACCACGTACGGCACAGCCGGAACTTGCTCGCCAAACTCGGGGTCGGGCTGCTCGGACTGAGGCTGATGCGGCGGCGGCACTGGCATGCGAGAACTCCTTCTTCCGCGCGGCAACGACAAGCGACGCATTTCTTAGATCCTATAAAGGCTCCCGCGGATCAGGCGATGGGCACAACTATCCTGAGCGGGTTGAAGCACTGTCGTGTCAGACCGCCGGCTTCAGTGAATCAACGATGGCCGTCAGCGTTGCTTTATTGCTGGCCCATTCAGCATCTACAGCCTCCACCGTCATTCTGTGCGACACGCCAACGGTGTCATAAGCAACGAGGTATTTCCCTGTGATCTTGCCTCGATTACTAAAGCAGGTGTAGCCGTAGCTGTAGCCGTACAAGCCATCACGCTCAACAATGACAGGCTTGTCGGTGTAGGCAAAATCTTTCAGACAGCCGAAGGCGGACGTGCTGCGGAAATACACCAGATCCTCTTGTGAGGCTGCGAGTTGAGCGGCCAGGCCTTGATCTATCGCTGCATGGATCTTCTCCGTGGTGACAGCACCTGTAGGCCTATCTCCAGCCTCATAAACCATCATGGAAGACGCAGAATCGCTTTTATTTACCGCCCTGAAATGTTCAGCCGGCCGGCTGCCATCTTCGTTAAAAATGGTGACGTTCTTACCGGTGCGGATCCAGCCCTCGGGGTACAAGAAGGAGGCAGACGTGGTGGGCGCAGCCACCATATTGGCTTTGTTTCCGCCCGCGAAAAGTCCAGAAACTAGTAACACCACAGTCACGATGACGGCCGTTATCGCTAGTCCGCCACCAGCAAGGATCCACGGCAGTAGACGCTTCTTCTTCGGCGCCGGGGTCATCCCGCCGGGAGTACCGTTGGGCGCGCCGTAATACGGCTGGGCGTTGAATTGATGCGAGCCGTACGGTGCCGCAGGAGACTGTTGTCCGTACTGTTGCTGGCCATACCGCGGCTGACTCTGTGGTTGCTGTGCGTACGGTGGTTGCTGCGGCTGCTGCGGAGCGTATTGACCGGGCTGCTGAGGCTGCTGAGGCTGCTGAGGCTGCTGAGGGTACGGTTGCCCCTGCTGTTGCTGCCCGTACGGTGGTTGTTGTCCTGATGGCGGTTGCTGTTGACTCTGGACTTGATGCTGTCCTGGTTGGGTCCAGCCATCATGCTGCGGCGCTTTCCCCTGAGCGTGGTTTGCTTCCGAGTCGGAACCGGGCCGGTCTGGCCACGGCGGCTGCACTGACATATGAGGACTCCATCCATCTGCGCGGCCCGGACAGGCAGCGCCATGGTTGCGAGCCTAACGCTCCCCATCTTTCTTCGCGATGGGGAGCTCTGCCCGTCCTAGAACCCCAATGTGCCGCCCGAAGCCTCCAAATAGCAGTTGCCGCAGAGGGATTCATACCAAACCTCGGCACCCTCAATGGCGACTTGATCGCCGTCGAACACTATCTCGCTGCCCACACGGCGGGTGTTGAACATGGCTTTGCGACCACAGCGGCAGATAGTTTTGAGCTCTTCCAACGAGTGCGCAATTTCCAGCAACCGCGCCGCACCGGGGAAGGCCTTGGTGCGGAAATCGGTGCGGAGTCCGTAAGCCAGGACCGGGACGCGGTCCAGCACGGCGATGCGGAACAGATCGTCGACCTGGGCCGGGTCCAAAAACTGAGCTTCATCCACCAGCAGGCAAGCGACCGGTGCCATATCCATGTGCTGCAGCAGCGCATCGGGGGCGTCCCCTGCAGCTTCTGCCGCAAACAGGGCCCGAACATCCGAACCCGGCGGGATGACAAAGTCGACCTCGCGGCTGACGCCGAGGCGGGAAACAATGGAATTTTCCCCCTTCGTGTCCACGCCCGGCTTGGCCAACAGAACCCGCTGGCCGCGCTCCTCATAGTTGAACGCGGCCTGCAGCAGTCCTGTGGACTTACCCGAGTTCATGGCGCCGTGACGGAAATACAGCTTCGACAAAAGAAGCCTTTCAAATCGTTGTGCATTGGGGTTGTGCATTGGGAGGGCGTGGATGGCCCACGCGTGCCAGGTACCGGAGAAATTGCGCAGCGATTTACCCGGCAGGCAGGTGGGGACTAGGAGAGGCCGAGCTCGTCCTTGCCGAAGATGAACAGGTAAGGAACGTTGGCCTCGGCTTCGATGCGCTCCTTGGCGCCAGTGTCGCGGTCAACGATCACGGCCACGGCTTGAATGTTGCCGCCTGCCTTGCGCACACCTTCGACGGCGGTCAGAGCTGATCCGCCGGTAGTGGAGGTGTCTTCCAAGACAACAACCTTGCGCCCATCGACGCCAGGGCCTTCAACCTGACGGCCCATACCGTAGGACTTCTGCGCCTTGCGGACCACGAATGCGTCAATACTGCGGCCTGCGTCGCCAGCTGCATGCATCAGGGCTGTGCCGACGGGGTCTGCACCCATGGTCAAGCCGCCGGCCGTCTCAAACTCGATGCCGGCGTCGTCCAACATGGCCAGCATGACGCGGCCGGCGAGCCGGGAAGCTTCGTGGTGGAGCGTGATGCGGCGCAGGTCGATGTAGTAGTCGGCTTCCTTGCCGGAGGAGAGGATTACCTTGCCGCGGACAACAGCGAGTTCCTTGACGAGTTCGAGCAGGCGGGCACGGTCAGCAGCAAGTGTGGAGGTCATGGGATCCATTCTAATTGGGCGCACGCAACACTGCCGAAATATGCACGGGATACGCTTAGTCACATGCGAGAACTACAAGCACAAATCATTGACGAACTTGGCGTCCAACCGATGATTGACCCGGCTGGGGAAATCACTCGACGGGTGGCATTCTTGAAGGACTACCTCAAAGCGACGGGTACTAACGGCTACGTGCTGGGTATCAGCGGTGGTCTGGATTCCACTCTTGCAGGCCGGTTGGCACAGCTAGCTGTGGAAGAACTTGCAGCGGAGGGCACTGATGCGAACTTCATCGCAGTGCGCCTCCCCTACGGAGTTCAGCACGATGAAGATGACGCTCAAGCAGCGTTGAAGTTCATCAACGCCAAAACTGAGCGGACCTTCAATATTGCCCCGGCCGTGGACGGCTTCGCGGCTGAGTTCGCCACGACGGCCACGGAAAATGTCACTGATTTCAACAAGGGAAACATCAAGGCTCGCAGCCGCATGATCGCCCAGTATGCCTTGGCGGGGCAAGAGAACTTGCTGGTCATCGGAACCGACCATGCTGCAGAATCCGTCACGGGTTTCTTCACAAAGTTTGGCGACGGCGGTGCCGATATCCTTCCGCTGTCTACCCTGAACAAGCGTCAGAACCGGGCACTGCTGCGCGAGCTCGGCGCCCCGGAGCAGCTGTGGGCAAAGGTTCCAACCGCTGACCTCCTCGACGGCGTCCCTGGCCGCACCGACGAGGACGAACTCGGCATCAGCTACGACGAAATTGACGACTACCTCGAAGGTAAGGACGTCAGTGAGGCAGCCGCTGCGGGCATCGAAGGCCGCTTCCTGCGCAGCCGGCACAAGCGAACCGTTCCGGTGTCCCTGCTCGACACATGGTGGAAATAGCCCGGCACCCGAAACGCTAGGGCAGCAATGGCTTTAAATGCAGGAACGCTACCGCACTTCAGTGAGATAGCGTTCCTGAAAAACACACCATTGGCCCTTCGTGTCAGCCTTGGGTGAGAGAGTTTTTCTCATTCAGGGTTGGTTGGGCAGGAGGAGTTAATTGTTCATGGATATTCCGCAGCGGCCATC
>NZ_JBFBLV010000024.1:0-60633 GCF_040686835.1 Specibacter sp. NPDC078692 | reverse complement strand
GAACCTGTGCCGCCGGCCGGACGTCCGGTGACCAAGACGCCGTCGGACGTTAAAAGAGTGGGACCGGACAGGGAACCGGTAAGTAACCAAATGGTTCGGGCCACGCCGCTTTGGCTTATGAACTCAGCTGGCTCTCTCGATGTCAGCTGCACGGATATCTGCGGGGTGACTTTCTGTGGTGTGGAACTCCGGCGCGGTCAGCATGCGCGGGGTGTTTTCCACCTGAGCCGGGGATTCCAAAGTCTTGGGATCCAGCGCATTGAGCTTTCGTGCTGTGGGCAGGACTCGGGCTTCCAGTGTGCCCACGAGTTTGTTGTACCGGTCAACGCTGGTCTTCAGGGAAACCCCGACGGCGGAAACGGCCTCACCCATGGTGCCCAGACGCGTATAGAGCTGGGCTGAAAGCTCAAAGAGTTCCTTGGCGCTTTCCGTGAGGACGTCTTGGCGCCAGCTAAAAGCTACGGCCTTCAGAATGGCCATGAGGGAAATGGGAGACGCCAAGACGACGTTCTTGCTCATGGCGTAATCAAGAAGTTCCGGATCTGCGTTCAAGGCTGCAGAGAGAATTGATTCCACGGGGACAAAGCAAATCACCAACTCGGGTGAGTTCAACGCAGAAGTCCAGTACTGCTTACCAGCGAGAGCATCGATATGAGCCTTCACCGCCTTCGCATGGCGAGCCAAATGTTGTGCAGATGCGGCGCTGTCTGTTGTGCCGGCGTCGTGCGCAGTGAGGAAGGCAGTCAACGGAACCTTGGCGTCCAAGACCAGTTCTTTGCCTCCGGGCAGACGCACCACCATGTCGGGACGGTGCACGCCGTCGTCAGTTGAAGTGTGAACCTGCTCCGAAAAATCGACATGGGCCAGCATGCCAGCGGACTCAACCACGCGTCTCAGCTGGACTTCGCCCCACTTGCCACGTGCACTGTTGGAGCGCAGGGCGGCTTCCAGCGAGGACGTGGTGGCCAGCAACTTGGCATCCGCATCGCGGGCATCACGGAGTTGCTCAGCGAGCTGGCCGTACTGCTCAACGCGGTCGCGCTCCAGCAAGGACACCTGTCGCTGGACCGCATTGAGCTTCTCCGAGACCGGGCCTAGGGCCTGCAAGACGTGCGAATCCGATCCCTGCTGGGCCGTTAATGCATGGTTCTGCGAGGCGAGCAGCCTGCGCTCGGCATCAGCTGCCGCGAAATTCGCTGTGAGTGCGGAGGCCCGGTCGTGGGCGGCATCGGCTTCCTCATTCGCAGCACGGAGGCGCGCCAGCAGCACCCACGCCACAGCCGCAGCACCAAGTACTGCACCAACAACCAACATTAAAACTGCTACAAGCCAGCCGAATCCATTCATGAATACACCTTCGCACGAGGCACTGACATTCAGAGATTGGCCGCTGACGGGCAAAGAAGCTTAAAACTCTGGCAACCGGTAGAACGCTTCCCGGCCACCCTGATTTCGCCGCAAGCGGCAAAATCGGGACCCTGCCGGTAAGCTTGTCCCGTGGCTCTTACTATTGGCATCGTCGGACTGCCCAACGTCGGCAAATCAACCCTTTTCAACGCACTGACACGCAACAACGTGCTCGCAGCGAACTACCCGTTCGCCACGATCGAGCCCAATGTTGGTGTTGTCAGCCTGCCCGATCCCCGCTTGGCAAAGCTCGCCGAAGTCTTCGGATCTCAACGACTGCTGCCTGCTGTGGTGTCCTTCGTGGACATTGCCGGCATCGTCAAGGGCGCCTCGGAAGGTGAAGGTCTGGGCAACAAGTTCCTGGCCAACATCCGCGAAGCTGAGGCGATCGCTCAGGTCATCCGCGTCTTTGATGACCCCGATGTGATCCACGTAGACGGCAAGGTTGATCCGAGCTCCGATATGGAGACCATTAACACTGAGCTGATTCTGGCTGACATGCAGACCATCGAGAAGGCCCTCCCGCGCATTGAGAAGGCTGTTAAGCTCAAGCAGCGCGAAGCCGCTGAGCTGAACGCCATCAAGGCCGCTCAGGTTGTTCTTGAACGCGGCGACACCATTTTCTCATCCATCAAGAGTGACAAGTTGGAGATGGAGCACCTGAAGGAACTGGGCTTGCTGACAGCTAAGCCGTTCATCTACGTTTTCAACGTCGATGACGCAGTCCTAGGTAACCCGGAGCGTCAGGCTGAGCTGAGCGCTCTTGTGGCTCCCGCTGAAGCGATCTTCTTGGATGCCAAGTTGGAATCTGACCTTGTCGAACTCGACGAAGAAGAAGCCCGCGAAATGCTGGAGATGAGCGGACAGGAAGAGTCCGGTCTGGATCAGCTGGCTCGCGTTGGCTTCCACACCCTCGGCCTGCAGACCTACCTTACGGCTGGCCCCAAGGAAACACGCGCCTGGACCATCCACCAGGGCGATACCGCTCCCATGGCCGCCGGCGTTATTCACACCGACTTCCAGCGTGGCTTCATCAAGGCCGAAGTGGTTCACTTCGATGACCTGATGGAGGCTGGTTCCATGGCTGAGGCGAAGGCCAAGGGCAAGGTCCGCATTGAAGGCAAGGAATACGTCATGCACGACGGCGACGTGGTGGAGTTCCGCTTCAACGTCTAAAACGCCTAGAAAACGCTCTTCGGATCTCTATCCGAGGAGCGTTTTCTCGTGTCCCTGGTGATGCTGCCGCCCTTGCTTGCGGTCGCCCCAGACACCCTGGAAATATGGTGACTGTCCCTAGGGTGATATCACGCGATATAATTAGGCCATGGTGAATCCAGTTCGAGCGCTTCGAGAGGAAGCCGGCTTGAGCCAAGCAGAGCTCGCCCGGCGGTCAGGGGTTGCTCAGCCGAATATTGCCGCCTATGAAGCTGGGCGGCGCAGCGTCTCAGCCGCGATGCTTGAGCGCCTGCGGATGGCCGCGCGGCCACTGCCTCGTGATGCGCTCGCTGCGCGCCGTGCCGACCTTGTGAGTCTTGCTGGCCGGTATGGCTTCGACAACGTCCGGGTATTTGGCTCGGCGGCCCGCGGTACAGATGGCCCTGGTAGTGATCTGGACATCTTGGTCACCCGATCGCCCGGCACCGGGTTGCTAACGGTCGCGGCGTTCGCTGCTGACGCGAGCGTTTTACTCGGTGTCGAGGTTGATGTGGTGACCGACGGCGGCTTGAGTGCCGGTCATGAGATCTTGGCGACGGCGCTCGCGGTATGAACATGCGGGATGAGGCGGCTCTGACGGAGATCGTGCGGCTATGCGGCGTCGGCGCGAACCTCGTGGCACGAGGCGACGAGTGGTATCTGGGGGACCCTGACAACGTTCCGGGTCTCGCGGCAGAATCACTGATCGTCAAGATTGGCGAGAATGTGGCTCGATTGAGCGACGCCACGACCGACCGGCATCCCCAAGTGCCATGGTCATTGGTCAAACGGATGCGGGACCGAATGGCGCATCATTACGAGGGCACCGACTATGGTGCGGTCTGGGATACGCTGATCGTCGACCTGCCGGTGATCAGCGGATACATCCAGTCGCTCTCAGCAGAGTGAGACCGCTAGGCCATTCGAAGGAAAGGGTGCTACGTACCCGAACGTGGTGGAGTTTAGATTTGACGTCTAATCGAGTTCCGGTTCAACCTCTCGATCGCATGGCCTCAAACACTGTGTCGGCTGTGAAATGATGCTGGTAGGCGTGTGCGTCTGCCAGCAGATTCATCCGGATTGGATGCGTGAGGGGAAGGCTGAATTGTGAGTTGGAAGGGGCCGACTGCACTTTTTGCGGCGTGGATAGTCCACGACATCGAGGAGGCGTTCGCGTTTCCTGCATCCTGCGATCGGCTCGTGGATCGCACCGGTATAGAACAGCTCAGGATCACGCCGCAGCAATCGTGGACCGCAGTGGGTCTGATGGGAATTCTGGTGGCGGTCGCGTGTGGCCGCGGCGTGCGATCTTCCGGTAAGTCGGCGATCTATCGGGCAGTCGTTGCTGGGCTGGAAGCCCACGTCGTGACTCACCTCGGCGCTTCAGCCGCGCAGCGTGGTTACACCGCCGGTGTTGCGACGGCTTTGCCGATCATGCTTCCCGGGGCGCTCATAGCGCGTCGAGAACTCCAGCGGGACGGGTGCGAGCTGCGGTTTCGTGACACGGTCAACGGCGTCGCAATTCTCCTGCCCGCTGCCCTGGTATGCCAGATGGTCGCACGACTGATCCGTCGGGTGTCCGCGGCCAAGAACTGACCGGAAAACAAAAACGGCATGTCGCGTGAGGTTGGTATGTGCGGTGACGTCGTGGAGTTTAGATTCAATGTCTAGCATTCCCCGCTGAGCAGGGTTTATTCCGATTCAGGACAGAGGGTTTCGATCCAACTTCTGAACTCGGCTGATCGTTAGTTCTATGCCTAGTGGCATTCCAAACGCTCCACGGAACCCAGTTCTGTGGAGCGTTTGGCGTTGAGGGTTGGCAGGGATCGCAAGCACTGGGCAGTCCTACCGTCGAGTGGTACCTTTAAGTGGTACGAGTTGAGCGAGTAAGGGGAGCAGCCACATGTCCATCAGCGCCAGTGAAGCCCGAAAGACGTTGTTCCCACTCATCGAGCGGGTCAACGACGACCATATTGCCGTCGAGATTGTTTCCCGCAAGGGCAACGCCGTCCTGATGCCGGCCGACGAATATGCGGCATGGCAGGAGACTGCCTACCTGTTCCGCTCGCCCGCCAACGGCCGGCGGCTGCTCGATGCCTACGAGCGGGCCACTGCAGGTAGAACTGAGTCGCACGAACTTGATCGTGAGGAGTGAGTGCACCTGGTTTGGGATGAGTCTGCTTGGGAGGACTATAAATACTGGCAGACGGCTGATCGACGGATCCTTAAACGGATCAATACGCTCCTAGACGCGAGCCTTCGCGATCCTTTCGCTGGCATTGGTAAGCCTGAGCAGCTTAAGTACGGCGCTCAAGGATCGTGGTCCAGGCGGATCACCGAGGAACATCGGCTCGTCTACCTGATCGACGGTGATGATTTGGTAGTTCTTCAGGCGCGTTACCACTACTGAATTCACGCTCCCTTGGTGCCGCGCAGGGAATGGTTCATTGTATGGACGTAGTCGTAGCCGGTGTGAAGGAGATGAAATGCTGCTTGTCAGGCAAAACGCGGTGAAGGCGTTTGCGCAGGTCTGGCCTAGCTAAGACACAGGAAAGTGGGTGATCCGTCCCGGAACAGTTGGTCGCGCAGGGAAGCACACTGAGACCGGCCTTGACCCGGCGACGACTGACATCGGTAACGTCATCGGGCAACTACTGAACGACGGGTACGAGGAAGTCCTGGAGTATCAGTTCTGGGTGGTGATCCAGTTTCCTTCTAAAACCAAGGCTGCTGACTTCAGGCTAATTGAGCACGCCGAGGAGTGGCTGGCCGCGACTCTTGATGAGCGGGGCTTGGGCTACGTCGACGGTCACGATCGGGGCAAACACTCGGGCACCGGAAAGATCGTCGTCAACGTGTATCTGCGGGCCATCGACGCTGAGTTGGGGTGTCTGGCGGCCATGTCCGCGCTTCGTTCCGGTCGTGCAGATCCTCAGCGCGCCACCATTGCATACCGGGCTACCTTGTCTGAAATATGGACCGTGCGTTACGAGCGAACCTCGGGGAAGTTCCCTAGAGAGTTTGGCATTTAGTCGCGTCTGAGTGAACGCGAGCGATCAGCGCTGCGACTGCTTCCGCTGCGGGGCTTGGAAGCGCTAGTACACGGAGAATATCCTCTTGGCCGACGACGTGTTCGACTACCATCTGAGCAGACTGTGGGGAGAGTGACGGCAATGGCAAGGACACTGAAAGACTTCATCGCGGAGCACCCTGTCGACCGAGAGCGTGTCGAGGTGCACAAGGTGCGGATGCTCGCGGAGTTCGCACCTATCGCCTGCGTGAACTGCGGGAGCAGGCCGGACTCGCGCAAGCGCAACTGGCAGAGCGTATCGGTGTCGGGCAGCGACAGGTTTCGAAGATCGAACCCGGAGATCTCGACAGTGCGAAGGTCGGCGCCGTCCGCAACTACCTCGAGACCCGGGTGAATACGCGGTGGCGTATATGCTTCGTCTGGAGAGAAGGAGAAGCGGAGGATGTTGAACTCGTCGACTACCACTGAGACTGACCTGATTGAGCCGATCCATCCGGGAGAGAACCTCATGGAGGGCTTCGGGATCACGCAGAACAAGCTTGCGGTCTCGATCGGTGTGCCGCCGCGCCGGATCAACGAGATCGTGCATGGCAGGCGGGGAATTACGGATGGCACGGCCATCCGTCTGGCGCGGTACTTCGGGACGTCCGAGGAGTTCTGGATGAACTTGCAGTCCAACTACGAGTTGCGACTCGAGCGGCACGCGTTGAGGGACAAGGTTGCGGCCATCACCCCGCTGAAGATCGCATGAGAGTGCGAGGCGATACTGGGGCATTGTCGGTCCGTCCGGCGACCCTCGATGACGTTTCCGCTCTGGTCGCCCTGCGAGCAGAGATGTTTCGCGCGATGGGCGCAGGAGATGTGGACTCTCGTCCGTGGCAAGATTCCGCGTGCACCTGGTTCGCGGTGCGTGTTGAGGATCCTGACTACGGCATCTTCGTCGTCGACGTGGGTGGTGATGTCGTGGCGGCAGCGGTCGGAGCAATCCGAGATTCCGCTCCTTCGCCCACATGCCCCGCCGGTCGAGATGTGTTGATCAGCAACGTGTGCACTTTGCCCGAGCACCGAGGAGCGGGACATGGAAGTGCCGCTTTCGCCGCCGTCATGGCTTGGGCGCGCAAGGCGGGTGTCGGCAGGGCCGAACTGATGGCGACTGACGGCGGGCGGCGCATTTATGAGCGAGAAGGATTCGAGCTGAATCGATTCCCGGCCATGCGAGCGACGCTGAAGCGCACGCGGACCGTGTGAAAGGTTGCTCTGTGCTTGAATTCCGCTTCAACGTCTAATCACTGGCGTTTCTGATCCGGCCCCGCTTGCTTTGGCAACCGGGGCCGTAACAGCGCGACAGGGATAGAGCAGCGAACGGCATTAGTTGTCTATCTGGCTGCGACATACGTGTCTGCTAGCGGCAAACGCTACCGAGCGAACAACGCGTAGAAGTCTCGACGATTGCGACTACTACTCTCGCCTGCAGTTACCAATCTTTGGTAACATGTAAGTATGGCTCAGAACACATCAATCAGTCTTGACGACCACTTCGTGGGCTTCCTGTCGCGTGAAGTCGAAGCCGGGCGGTACCGATCTGCCAGCGAAGTAGTCCGTGCTGGACTTCGACTCTTGGAAGACCAAGAGACGCATATGGCAGCGCTGAGGGCCGCGCTCATTGCGGGCGAAGAGAGCGGCCAGCCGGAGGACTTCGACTTCGAAACCTTCATCGAGTCGAAGAGGTCATGAAAAGCATTCGCCTCACACCGGCTGCGCAGCAAGACCTGTCATCGATCTGGGACTTCAGTCAGCAGCGATGGGATGAGAAGCAGGCTGAGATCTACATATCCGAGATGAGGGCGGCGATCGAGCGCATCGCTGCTGACCCTCATCGGGGACGGGCCTGCGACGAGATTCGTGAGGGATACCGTCGCTACGGCATCGGGAGCCATTTGATCTTCTATATCGAGAAGAACGACAGCGTGGATGTGATTCGCATCCTGCATCAACGTATGGATCTGACACGGCACTTGTAGGTGGTTCCGGTAGCTGGCTGAGAGGTTGCTATGTGCCGGAACGTCGCGCAGTCACCAGTAGGATCGGAATATGGATGCGGCGCGCGAGGTTGAGGAGCTTTATCTCGCGGGCGGCTGCCTCTGGGGTGTGCAGGCTTTCATCGCGACGCTGACCGGGGTGACGTTCACAGAGGCTGGAAGGGCCAACGGCTCCAGCCATCGTCTCGACAGCGACTACGACGGGTATTCGGAATGCGTGCGAACACGGTTCGATCCGACGGTTGTTAGTGTCGGGCAGCTGATGGAGTACTTCTTTGAAATCATCGATCCACACAGCGTGAACAAGCAGGGACCAGACCTCGGTCAGAAGTATCGCACTGGTGTGTACTCCAACAAGCTGAGCCACCTGGAAGATGCTCGGGCCTTCATCGCAGCGAGGGATGACGCTGACCGCATTGCCGTCGAGGTAGTGCCACTGGCCAACTATGTACGAAGCGCCGAAGAACATCAGCATCGGCTCGCACGTTTCCCTGAGGACTCCTGTCACCTTCCCGCGGAACTGCTGACTAAGTACTAGGGCGAGGTAGATTTTCGTGGCTGCCCGTGGCAATCATCTATAAGCTGTCCGGTGCCGGAGTTCGGTGGAGTTCAGGTTTAGTGTGTGGGTTCTGACCTCCTGAGATCTTCTGTAATCGCCTTAGAAAAGCGGCCAAGGCACCGCTGACATTTCACCGCTCGGAGCCGGAAACCGCCCTGCCAAGCGCAAGCGGTCGCAGCGATCAGCAAGGGATGCGATTTCTTCAGCGCTGAGCAATTCCGCCAGATTTTGGCCCAGCCCGCCTTGCAACCCTTCGCTGACCCGATCTATGCCGGCTTTTTCCTCCGCGTTTAGAGCGTCTCCCAACCACCCCCACAGCACCGTGCGCAGCTTGTTGTCACTGTGAAAGGTGAGTCCGTGGTCCACCCCATACCGGTGGCCGTTAGTCATGGCGAGGATGTGGTTGCCTTTGCGGTCGGCGTTGTTGACGATCATGTCGAGCACCGCCATGCGCCGAAGCGCTGGCGAATCCTCGTGAACGAGGGCAACTATCTCCCCGTTCTCATCTTGTCCCTTGAGGACTTGTTTCCAACCCGTCTGCGGCACATGGTCCGCCGCGATCAAGTCCACGGCGTTTTGGGCGGGATCTTGCTCTTGCCAGAGCTGCACCATTCCTTCGCCCAATGGACCATCACGCAGCCAAGTTTGGGGCACCACGTCCCAGCCGATGGCCTGCGAGACCAGATAGGCGGCCACCTCCCGGTGGGCTAGCGTTCCGTGAGGAAAGTCCCACAGCGGACTTTCTCCTGCTATCGGCTTATAGACCACCTCCACGTCGCCGATGCTGCCAAGAAATGTAGCGTTTGATGCCGTCGTGATACGGCCGGTGAGTGTCAATTCGGCGGTCAGAAGGTCAGGCAGCACGAGCATCAGACCTCGGGAAGGGTACAGATGTGTCCGTCAGCGTCCATGGGATAACCGCAGAGCGGGCACGCCGGACGCCCAGCACCCACAATCTCGCGGGTTCGCTTGGCGAATGCGCGGGCAGTGCCGACCGGCATACGCACACGCAGCATTTCGGGCTCGTCAGCCTCGTCCTCATGAAGCAATCCGTCGTTGTCATCAGCATCAGCGTCAAAATCGTCTTCGGTGAGAGGATGAGCCTCAACGATGATCTGGGCTGTGGTTGGGTCCCACCCTAAGGTCATGGCCCCAGTGCGAAACTGCTCTTGGACGGCCTCGAGCGGGTCATTGTCCACAAGCTCAATGGGAGTGCCCGTGGGAACACTGAAGGGGTTGCCCTTGACGGTGATGAGTTGGTCGAGAGCTTCCTCGATCTTCTCCGCGAGCAGGGCTGACTGCTGCTTCTCCATGGCAACACTCACTATTTGCTTCCCTGAGCGCACCTGCAAATAGAACGTACGCGCACCCGGAATGCCAAGGGTGCCAATGACGACCCGATCAGGCCAAGAAAAATCGTGAACACGTGTAGACATGTCAGTATTCTAGGCCCATGAGGTTCACGGCGTCTGTTGCCCCGCACCGCCGCCCACCGGCGCATCGCCAGCGTGGATACCTTTCGAGAGCCACGACAGATCACCCCCATCGGTGTTCATCCCGTGGACGCTTGGCCGGCCAGCGCCGTAGCTTATGATCGAAATAGAGGCGGGTCCCACATTGATTCGCTGAAAAAGGTCAAGGTGCATGCCGAGGGCGTCAGCGAGGATTGACTTGATGATGTCACCGTGGCTCACTGCCGCCCACACAGCCTCTGGACCGTGTTCGGCTTCGAATGCTGCATCGTGGCGTCGAATTGCTGCCACTGACCTAGCCTGCATCGCAGCCATGGATTCACCACCAGGAAATACGACGGCGGACGGTTGGGACTGCACGACTGGCCACAAATCCTCGGTCGAGAGATCACTGAGCATGCGGCCTTGCCACTGGCCGTAATCGCACTCGGTGAGATCGGGCTCAACTGGCGCGTAGGGCGAGCCAGTTTGGCGAGCCAAGATGAACTGGGCGGTCTGCTGGCAACGCTCGAGAGGGCTCGACACCACCCCGACGAGGGGCACGGGCGCGAGTCGATCCCCGGTCAGGGCCGCCTGGTCCCGCCCAACCTGGTCCAAGCTGATGCCAGCAGCCCGGCCAGCCAGCAGACCAGTGACATTGGCTGTGGAGCGGCCGTGCCGCACGAGAATAACTGTTGCCATTGCGCCAGCCTAGCCACCCGCCGTCGACAATCCCAGCCCAGAGGCCGAATGTCACGAACGGGATTGCCAAGCACAGCCACTCGGTTCAGCGTAGTTGGAGCTCGATGAGCGGGTGATCCGCGAAGATCTCGAGTATGAGCTCGAAGTACGTCTTCCCGAGTCCGTTCCGCAGATCGTCAAGATCAGACTGGATACGTTGCTGGTTGAAGGAATCCGGTTTTGACAACTTGTTGTGCAGCCACCGCTGTGTTTCTTCAAACCCGAGCACTTCACGGCTATGGGCGTGGTCAATCCAGATGAATGTAGCAGGCTCGCCCTCGCGGATCTCGCCATCTACCCGGTAGAGAACGTCGTTGAAGCCGTCCAGGCTATCGCCGAGGCGCCAGTCTTGGTCATTCATCAGCTCGCGGTTGAATTGCTCATAGAGGTCCGAGATACCCTGCACCTCGGCGCCGTCGATTCGATACTGCTTCATTGATTGGAGTCCTTCCCCTTATCTGTTCACGAGAATAGACCACGATTTGTGCCGCAGCGACGTGGTTGAATCTAAGTCCAACGCTTGATTCCAGATCCCCATCACTCAAGGAGATGCCATGGCCCGGGCGAGAGTACACAATTTGTTGGTTTCTTCGGACGGGTTTGCCGCAGGAGATTAGGTGACTCTGGAAAAGCCCATCGGCATTTGGGGCGCTGTATCCTGACCACAATGCACTGCCGAACGACCGGAAGGAACCAGTTGCCCATTAGCCTGCCAGACTCCCTTATCCCGTTACTTCTTAAAGCCAGGCATGCGAATCGGCCATTCGTCACTGAAGCTGGGGCACACGATCGAATTCGCGAGCGCTTCTTGCGTCCCGTGTCCTATGGACCGCCAGCGCGTTTGAAAGGTGTGCGGGTCGAGCGCAGATTGTCTGACCCGACCGGTTGGCCCGTCTATGACGTGGAGCCCGTCAGCGCAGCACGGAAGCATGGAGCAGTACGGAAGCATAGAGCAAAAGGGTCAGTTGTAATCTATGTGCATGGCGGCGGATGGGTCAACGAGATTACAGCTCATCATTGGCGCCTGATCGCCCGCATCGCCCGGGATACGGGCCAGCGCGTTTTAGTGCCCATCCATCCACTGCTTCCGCTGGGCGCCGCGCGGCAGGTGCGCGATGGCATTGTCGGACTGGTTCAAGCTGAACGGGAGGCTGGCCATGAGGTGCGGTTGGCCGGTGACTCTTCCGGCGGTCAGATTGCGCTCTCGGTCGCCTTGGAGCTACGCGACCTAGGGGTGGTGCTTCCTGCCACCACGCTGTTATCACCCGCCTTGGATCTGACCTGGAAGAACCCGAGGATCGACGCCGTGCAGCCTAGCGATCCGTGGCTGGGGCGCCCTGGAGGACGTGTTCTTGCCCAGGCTTGGCGGGGTGCGGACCCCATCGAGGACCCCGTGGTCAGTCCGTTGTTCGGTGACATGTCCGGGCTTGGGCCGCTAACAGTTCTCGTCGGAACGCGCGACGTCCTGAACCCCGACGCGCACCTGTTGCGGGACAAGGCGCAAGCAGCAGGGGTGTCGGTGGCATGGCACGAGGCAGCGGAACAGCTCCATGTTTACGCGCTCCTGCCCACCAAGGCTGGCGAAGACGGTACTCGGGTGATTGTGGATAGCCTTCGACCTGCCGCTGGTGTCGAAGTGACGTCGACACACGCTGCCACTGCTGCACAGTAGCCACAACTCCAGCGAGGTGGATCGATAGCTCTCTATTTTGCGTCTGCCGCCGGAGTCCAACCCAGTGCTGGGCCCAGTGTGGTGGCAATGTCCGTCAGGATCTGGACATAGTCTTCGTTTGCAAAGCTGAACGGCAAGGCAAACGCCGCTTCGTCGACCTCTTGGAACCCGGCGTGCGCATGCAGCTGCTCGGCAATCTGTTCGCTGCTGCCGATGAGATCCGGGGCAAACAGCATCCCTTTTGGCCCTTGCGGTGTCAGGGTTCGCGGCGTCCGTTCATCGACGTAGCGCTGATATTTTTCGCGCTGCTGCGCCGTAGCCGAATCGGTGGGAATCACCACTAGACCCTGTGAAACCCTGGCCGGGAGGCGCGTTCCCGTCGACGCCTCGGCAGCCTCGCGGAAGGCCCGGATCTGCGATCGCTGGACGTCGGCAAACGACGGCGCCTCATCAGATTCGGCGAACATCACGCTGCTAGTCAGCAGATTAAACCCATTTGCACCAGCCCACACGGCCGATTTCCTGCTCGCCGCCCCATACCAAAGACGATCCCTGAGCCCGGCAGAATGTGGCTCGACACGGTTGGAAAATTCTTCGACCACACCCTGCCTGCCGGAAAATTCACGGACAGGTTCCCCGGCGATCAAGCGGGCAAGCCGGTCAACCCGGGCATAGCTGAAGTCTTCCTGCTTGGCAGTATCCGGGTACAGCTCATGCTTAACGGTGTCGTAGTGCATTGGCTGGCCCACGCTCAGACCAGGGTTGATGCGGCCTGAAGAGAGTAGATCCACTGTGGCCAGATCCTCTGCCAGCCGCAACGGGTTTTCCCAGCCCATCGGGGTGACGGCCGTACCAAGTTGGATGCGCGAGGTGCGCTGGCTGGCTGCTGCCATGATCGCAATGGGGGAGGAGATTCCGAACTGCAGGTGGCGATGGCGAAGCCAGGCACTGTCGAAGCCAAGGCGCTCGCCCAATTCGATAACCTGCAACGTGGATTCGTGCCCGGCAGCCGGATCCGCCGGATCGAACAGGCCAATGGTGAGGAATCCCAGCTTGCGCAAAGGACGTGATGAGTCAGGCATGGGCTTCCTTTGGTGAGCGGGTGCGGCCACTTCTCACACTATGTGCGAGGCAACCGGTGCTGCCACTGCTAACGGAGTGAGATTACTCTGCGAGTCGTCGCCGTCGAACGTCCTGCGAGCGCTCTTGGGAACTAGCCCTCCGGCACCGTGCCCACTTGTTTTGCCGGAACGCCGACGACGACGACTCCCGCCGGCACGTCCTTGGTCACCACCGCTCCCGCTCCGACCACAGCCCCATCGCCGATGCTCACTCCCGGCAACACCGTGACGTTGGCCCCGAACCATACGCCTTTGCCGATCACCACGCGGGCCGGGTGCATATCGGCTCGCCGGCTTGGGACCATGTCATGGTTCAACGTGGTGATGACGGCGTTGTGGCCTATCAGCGAACCAGCGCCAATGTCGATTCCGCCCTGGTCCTGGAACCGGCAGCCGCTATTGAGGAACACGTTTTCGCCGAAGCGAATGTTCTTGCCGAAGTCAGCGGAGAACGGCGGGAAGAGCATAAAGGACTCGGGAACCTGGCTCCCGGTCAGTTCACTCATCAAGGAGCGCACTTCATCTGGGGAGTGGTAACGCCCATTGAGTTCGGCCGTGATGCGCAGTGACTCCTGACTCGCTGCATGCATCGCTGCGTGATGCGGCGAACCGCCAGGAATGTTCTCCCCAGCGTTGAGTGCGGTCAGTAGTTCTTCGAGTCCCTGAATTTTGGCCATAGGCTCACGATAGCGTGGACAGCTGCTTCTGTGAGCTGAATCAACAACACCGCCCGTATCTCGTATCGACACGAGCGGCGCAGTTGTTCAGTCAGGAATCCGTTTAGAGTTTGGTGCTGACGTTCCACGAGGAGTGAATGGCGCCCTCTGCGTACACCACCATGTCGGCCGGGGCATAGAAGGTAGCTTCACTGCGGTCCAACGCCTATGCATGACCAGCAGCAACCCCAACGGCTGGCTATCGTGCAGCAGGGTGACTCGCCGGCTGCGCTCGGCCAAGAACTCCGCAAGTTCAAGTCCCACCAATGAGTCGCCAATGACCACAACGTCCTTGCCCATCGGCAGCCAGTACTTGGTGAACTGACGGACGAATTCCGGGCTCTTTGTTACCCCGGACAGGCGGCAGAGCTTGCCGAATGTACTCAAAGCCGCTCCAGCCTCTTGTGCTGTCGCGGTTCCAAGCATCATGGCTCGCAGCGTGACGCCGGTCTGTACGTTGGGCAGGTCTCCGCCGGGGAAATCAGGCATGGGGCGCACGGCATAGGTAGCCACGATGACATGATCGGGATTCAGCGTGTGGATGGACTCCACCGTGGCCACGGTATTGAGCTTCACCGCAATGCGCAGGCGCTTGACCTCAGCCTTGAACCAGCGCAAGAGCCGCTCGTTATCCGGGGTGGTCATGGTGGAGAACCACATAGTGCCCGCGTTCGGTGAGGACTCGGGCGCTCTCTAGGCCGGCCGGTCCGGCGCCCACAATCACAATGTGTTTGGACGCGGAGGCGGGCTTCAGCGGCAGTAGCGTTTCATTGCCGAGTGGAGGTGGGGGACTGTCCTGTCGACACTATATTTTGACACCAACAAAGCGACAAGGCTGTGAAAGTATTTGGGAACCAGCCCTGATTAAGCGCTGACGCCTAGAGCCTTGCCGATGGTGGAGTCGTCTTCCAGGATTTCCAGCAGACAGGCTGCAAGATCGACGCGCGGAATTGATCCGCCCAGCCGCCCGGGGCTCGTTACCTCTAGGGCTTTCCATGTTCCGGTGGCCGGTTTGTTGCTCAAACCGGTGGGGCGGACCAAGGTCCAGTCCAGTCCGGCGCTGGTGACGGCCGATTCTTGTGCGTTGTGGTCTGCCAGCGGCTTGGCGAGTAGGACCGTCATGATTGGGCGGAGGAAAGCGGGTAACTGCTTTGCGGAATCGCCTGCTCCCAGTGAAGACTGCACCACAATTCTGCGGGCGCCTGTTTTCGCCATGGCTGTAACCACTGCCTGGGTGACCGCTGCGCGATGATTGCGGACCCCTTTTGCTGCGCCGACGGTGACGACAACGGCGTCGGCTCCGGCAACGGCTTCTGTAACTACAGCTGGATCCATCGCGTTACCCATGACCACACGCGTACCAGTCGGTGTGACGCCACTGCGTGAAACAGTTGTCACCTCATGACCGGCTCGTTGTGCCAGTGATGCCAGTTGAGCGCCTGTGCCTTGCGAGCCGCCAATGATAGCGATCTTCACGGAATTCCCCTTTTTCATCGAGTTCGTCATCGAGCACGGCTAACGGCCCAGTGCATCTTACATTGGCGAGCAGGAGTGGGAACCAGCTCAAAAGCTACAACACTACTGCGCCGAACGCTCTGCCTGCGGCAGGGTGCGCAGCACACAAAACTCGTTGCCCTCGGGATCACCCATAACCACCCATGTGTGGGAGGAGCCCTGCCCGATGTCCACGCGGGTAGCGCCCAGCGCTTCCAGCCGGGCGATCTCGGTGAGCTGATCATTGGGGCGCAGGTCAAGATGCAACCTGTTCTTCACAGACTTGCCCTCAGGCACTTTCAAAAACAACAGATCCGGCAGGATCCCGGCTTCAGGGCTGCCAACGGGTGGCTGAAGCGTAACTTCCTCGCCGTCGTCGTGCACGATATTCCAGCCCAACGCCGCAGCCCAGAAGCGGGCTGTTTCAGACGGCGAAGCGGAATCAATCGAAAAGTTCTCTATGCGTAAGGCCATGGCGCTATTCTGCCGTCCCGCACAGACCTTGACTAGACACAGGCCCTGACTAGACACAGGCCCTGACGGGTGTGGAACAGTAGTCCCATGGACCTGAAAAATGAGTTGCACGAGCGTACCCCTGTAATTCCGGATGCCAGGAGCCGCCCGCCGTTCATGGCGGGGGAGCGGGAATCGCTCGAGGCGTGGCTGGAGTTCTACCGCGCCACTTTGCCCATCAAGGTTGGTGGTCTGACTGCCGAGCAACTGTGCCGGGCTGCCGTTCCGCCGTCGAGCCTGAGCATCGCCGGGATCGTTCGCCATCTGTGCGACGTGGAGCGTTACTGGTTCGCAACTGCGGTGGCGGGCTCCGATCAGCCCGCCCGCTACAAGGCGGAAGATCCCGATGCTGACTTCAACGGTGCCACCGAAGCCACAGCTCTTGCCGACGTTGCCGCCTACAGCCAGGAGCTGATCCACGTCCGAGAGCTGGCGGCCAAGGTCACTGATCTCGATGCCGCATTGCCGGGGCTTCGGCACGGCCAGCAACTGAATTTGCGCTGGGTTTACACGCACATGATTGAGGAATATGCCCGTCATTTGGGCCATCTGGACCTGCTGCGTGAAAGCGTCGACGGCGCCACTGGTTACTAGCACCTACCCAGTAATGTTCGACGCCGGAGATCACCTTGCGTGACCTGGCTGCGGTTCCGCGTGACCTGGCTGCGGTTCCGTGCGCTGAAGTTCGGCTCGGGTCCATACCGCTGCGGTACCCTAGCAAACAGGACTATTCCCGGGACCGGCTCGAAGCCATTGGAGTCCCGGAGGTCATGTTGAAGCGAAGAACCTGGAGGTGGAATGCGGCCCGGACGCATTTCCAAAGTAGTGGCTGCCGCGGCAGCTTTGGCCCTTGCCCTGAGTGCTTGCACGGGAACGCCCCCTGCGCCCGAAGAATCTAGCGCCGCCCCAACAGCCATCGAGGGCGGCAATGTCACCGTGCTCGAAGCGGCGCCTTTCACCTCATTCAACGCCGCCAGTGTCACCGGACAAACTGCTACCAACACCAGAATTGATGCGGCCACCCACTCTGGCTTCACTACCGTGGATAGCGATCTGAAGATCGTCAAGAATGAGCAGTTCGGCACGTATGAAAAGGTCAAGGACAACCCCCTGACCGTCAAATACACCATCAACGACGGAGTTCAATGGTCCGACGGCGCACCCGTCACCGCCGATGACCTGATGCTCCAGTGGGCAGCTTTGTCCGGATGGTACAACGACGCCGTCTTGGATGAGAACTTTTCCATCACCTCTGGCACGGCATATTTTCATGCCGCTGGTGACCACTCTGGACTGGCGCAAACGGAGCGGCCCGTCATCAGCGACGACGGAAAATCGCTGACACTGACGTACACCACCGCCTACTCCGACTGGGAGACTGCATTAGGTTCCACGGTGTCCATTCCCGCCCATATTGTTGCCGTCCGGGCAGGGCTGGCGGATGCGCCGGCCCTGTCCAGTGTTCTGCAAAGCGTGCAGCGGGGGGACCCGTCCAAGCAGGCGCCGCCGGACCCGACACTGCGCAAGGTGGCTGATTTTTGGAATACCGGCTTTGATAGCCGCAGCATGCCTAACCCCTCACTGGCCCTCTCTAATGGCCCCTATCTGGTCAAGGGCATCACTGCCGATCAGGAGCTTGTGCTGACCCGCAATGCTGACTATGCGTGGGGTGAGATGCCCAAGCTGGATACACTCACGGTCAAGTACGAATCCGACACGGACAAGCAGATTGCAGCTCTCCAAGCTGGCGCAGCTGATGTCATTTCTCTGTCCACGACACAGATTTCGGCTGCGCGGATCAGCGCCCTCGACGCGCTTAATGACGACGGCGTGCAGATTCAGCAGGGCCAGGGACTCGGCTTCGATCAGGTAGTGCTGAATTTTAAAGGTGTCCTGTCCCCGCCGGAACTGCGCCAAGCGTTCCTCCATACGGTGCCTCGCCAAGAAATCATAGACGAGGTGGCCAAGCCGTTAATAGCCGACGCCGACGCCGACGCAGATGCCAACGCCGAGGTACTCAATTCCTTCGTCTTCCGCCCCGGGCAGGCCCCTTATCGGGAGTCCTCGGGCAGCAACGGCACCAAGGAATTTGCTCCCGACCTGGTGGAAACGGAGGGAATCGAGCAAGCCAAGGAACTGCTGGACGGCGCCAAGCCAACTGTCCGCATCCTCTACAACCAGGATGACCCTGAGCGGGTGGCCCAATTCCAATTGATCGCCGCCTCCGCGGCCAAGGCCGGGTTTACCGTGGCCGATGCTGGCAAGAACTCCAAAGAGTGGGTTGCGGCATTGAAAGCAGGTGCCTTTGACGTGGCGCTCTACGGCTGGATTAGCAACCCCACCGGGTCCGTTCAGCTGCCACAGATTTTCCGGACCGGCGCAGTCTCTAACTTCAACAACTTCTCCAACACCGTGGTAGATCAGCTCACCGAGCAACTGGCGCTGAACCCCGACGACGCCAAGCAGAATGCTTTGAAGATGCAGATTGACAAGCTCGTTGTCGAAGCCGGTTATGGGTTGCCGCTGTTCCAACGCACTACCTTGAGTGCGGCCGGGAAACACGTCGCCGGGGTGAAGTATTCGCCACTGGATATCGGGCCGTGGCAAAGCATCGCCGCATGGGCCTACGTCAAATAGTTTGCTCTAATAACTTGCGCCAGCTCCATGGAGCAGGACAACAAGGAGCGGCGTCCTGTGAGCAGCTCGCCTTGGTGCCCACGCTCGACGGCTTCCCCGCCGGCCTTCTCCCGGTGTTGGTTCACATCCGGGCCACCCTACGCCGCAGCACTCTCTATGCCGCATGGCTCGGCGCGCAGGGTCTTTAGATTGCCAAAAGGACGACGGCGGGAGGTGACGTTAGTCACCAGGCTCACCTCTCGTCGTCGTACTTTTCCCGAAAGAACGGGCAGGATCGCGCAGAACTGCCTGTTTGGAGTGTTAGAAAACATGCCCACAATGGGATAAAGTGGGTAGGCCGCATTTGGCACTTCGTCTAGAATGGTGTTATCTGCCGATAATCGCGGCCAACCATCAATGTGACTTTCTGCTTTAGCCCTTCCGGGCCTGCAGCCGGGCCCAACTGAAATGAGTCTTCACGCATGAGCGATCTTTCCCTCAATACTGCCTCGCGCAATGACCTGCGCAATGTCGCCATTGTGGCGCACGTTGACCATGGAAAGACCACTCTGGTCGATGCCATGCTCAAGCAGACACACGCCTTCGCCTCACACGGCGACGTTGCTGAGCGCGTCATGGACTCCGGTGACTTGGAGCGCGAAAAGGGCATCACCATCTTGGCTAAGAACACCACCGTTGCCTACAACGGTCCTTCGGCCAATGGCTTGGAAATGACCATCAACGTCATTGACACCCCCGGTCACGCTGACTTCGGTGGCGAGGTCGAGCGCGGCCTGTCCATGGTTGACGGCGTTGTACTGCTCGTGGACTCCTCCGAGGGCCCGCTGCCGCAGACCCGCTTCGTGCTGCGTAAGGCACTGGCCGCCAAGCTCCCCGTAATCCTGTTGGTCAACAAGACCGACCGCCCCGATGCTCGCATCGATGAAGTTGTTGCCGAGTCCATGGACCTGCTGCTGGGCCTGGCCTCGGACATGGCTGACGAAGTTCCGGATCTGGACCTCGACGCCGTATTGAACGTTCCGGTTGTCTACGCATCCGGCAAGCTGGGCCGCGCCTCACTGACGCAGCCCGACAACGGTGCCGCCCCGGACAGCGAAGACCTGGAGCCGTTGTTCCAGACCATCATTGAGCACATCCCGGCTCCGAAGTACAACCCGGAAGGTGTCCTGCAGGCGCACGTCACCAACCTTGACGCTTCCCCGTTCCTGGGCCGTTTGGCTCTGCTGCGTATCTTCAACGGCACCCTGACCAAAGGCCAGACCGTTGCTTGGGCCCGTGCCGATGGCACCATGAAGTCCGTGAAGATCACCGAACTGCTGGCCACCAAGGCTCTGACCCGTGTTCCCGCAGAATCTGCCGGTCCCGGCGAAATCGTTGCTGTTGCCGGTATCGAAGACATCACCATTGGTGAAACTCTGACCGATCTTGAAAACCCGCAGCCCCTGCCGCTGATCACGGTTGATCCGCCCGCGATCTCCATGACCATTGGTATCAACACCTCCCCGCTTGCCGGCCGTGTCAAGGGCCACAAGGTCACCGCACGCCAGGTCAAGGATCGCTTGGACAAGGAACTGGTCGGTAACGTTTCCTTGAACGTTCTTCCCACCGAGCGTCCCGACGCTTGGGAAGTACAGGGCCGTGGCGAATTGGCTCTGTCCATCCTCGTTGAGCAGATGCGTCGCGAAGGCTTCGAGCTGACCGTGGGCAAGCCGCAGGTTGTCACCAAGCTGGTTGATGGCAAGGTTAATGAGCCGATGGAACACATGACCATCGACGTACCCGAAGAATACTTGGGTGGCGTCACCCAGCTGCTGGCCGCACGCAAGGGCCGCATGGTCAACATGGCCAACCACGGTACCGGCTGGTGCCGCATGGAATTCATCGTTCCGGCCCGTGGCCTGATCGGTTTCCGCACCCGTTTCATGACTGACACCCGCGGTGCAGGTATTGCCGCCTCGCTGGCCGAAGGCTACGAGCCGTGGCACGGTCCGATCGAATACCGCAACAACGGTTCCATCGTGGCTGACCGCTCAGGTGTTGTCACCCCGTTTGCGATGATCAAGCTCCAGGAGCGCATGAACTTCTTCGTGCAGCCCACGTCTGAGGTTTACGAGGGCATGATCGTCGGCGAGAACTCCCGCGCCGATGACATGGACGTAAACATCACGAAGGAAAAGCAGCTCACCAACATGCGTGCAGCTTCCTCGGACACCTTCGAGAACATGACCCCGCCGCGCAACCTGACCCTTGAAGAGTCCCTCGAATTCGCTCGTGAAGATGAGTGCGTTGAGGTTACCCCCGAGGCGATCCGCATCCGCAAGGTCATCTTGAACGCCGGAGACCGTGCCAAGCAGTACCGCGCCCGCGCCAAGGCCTAAGGTCTAGCCGAGAACTAGCCGCAAGCTAGCTACTTCCAAGTAACCCGCCCCAGCATTTGCTGGGGCGGGTTTTTTTGCCTTCACGGGCAGATTGCTCTGTATTTTAGTTGTCCTGTGTTCTAGGTCTCGATTTTATTACGATGTATCCAGAATGTGGGCTTGTTTACTTGTCGGTAATATATAGCGACTAGGCTCTAGAGGTATGAGTTGAGTCACTGCCCCCGGCCAGACAAGGATCCGGGCTTGCGGGCTCGTTGCTCGAATCCAAAACACACAATAGGAGGCGGAAATGCGTTTGTCGCGTACTTCCCAAGCACTTGGCCTGGCAGTAGTTGTTGCCATGTCCCTGACCGCATGTGGCGGTGGCGCCGGTGAAAACACCAGCTCCAACGGAGCCGGCGATACCACCAAGGTCATCACAGCCAATAACACCGAGCCGCAGAACGGCTTGCTGCCAGCCAACACCAATGAAGTTGGTGGCGGTAAGGTCATGGACCTCATCTTCACCGGCCTAGTGAGCTACGACGCCAAGGGTGCCACGGTCAACGAGATCGCGGATTCCATTGAGACCACGGATTCCCAGAGCTACACCATCAAGATCAAGACCGGCCAGACGTTTAGTGATGGCTCGCCAGTCACTGCGCAGTCGTTTGTTGACGCCTGGAACTTTGGTGCTGCTGCCAAGAACGCACAGCTGAACAGCTACTTCTTCGAGTCCATCAAGGGCTACGACAAGGTCTCCGCTGAGGGTGCCACCGAAGACAAGATGGAAGGCTTGAAGGTTGTTGATGACACCACCTTCACCGTCGAGCTGGCTCAGCCCGAATCTGACTTCCAGCTGCGCCTCGGTTACACGGCGTTCTACCCGCTGCCCGCATCGGCCTACGATGACCCCAAGGCATTCGGCCAGAACCCCATTGGTAACGGCCCGTACAAGTTGGCTGCCGACGGTTGGAAGCACGACGTTTCCATCGAACTCGTCCCCAACGAGAAGTACGAGGGACCCCGCAAGGCCAAGAACGGCGGCGTGACCTTCACGATCTTCAACAACCCGGATTCTGCTTACACGCAGGTTCAGTCCGACGACTTGGACATTCTGGATCAGGTACCGCCGAGCGGCCTGCAGAACTTCAAGACTGACTTTGAGGGCCGCAACGTCAACCAGCCTTACGCTGGTAACGCGACCATGGTGATCCCGTCCTACTTGCCTGAGTTCGAAGGCGAAGCAGGCACCTTGCGTCGCCAGGCTATTTCCATGGCCATTGACCGCCAGCAGATCATCGACAAGATCTTCTACGGCAACAAGAAGATCGCCACGGAATTCACCTCACCCGTCATTGACGGCTACGAGGCCGCTCTGCCCGGCTCTGAGGTTCTGAAGTTCGATGCCGCCAAGGCTAAGGAACTCTGGGCTCAGGCCGACGCCATCAAGCCGTGGCCGAAAGATCAGGTCTTCACCATCACCTCAAATACTGATGGTGCTGGCAACAAGGAATACATCACGGCCATGGCCAACCAGATTGCCACCAACCTGGGTATCAAGGCTGAGCTGAACCCGATCGCAAGCTTCAAGGAAATGCGTGCACTGGTCGGGAAGAAGGAGCTGACCGGTGCCTCACGCGCCGGCTGGCAGGCAGACTACCCGTCGCTGTACAACTTCCTCGGTCCGTTGTATGGCACCGGTGCAGGTTCCAATGATGGCGACTACTCCAACCCCGCTTTCGACGCAAAGTTGAAGGAAGGCTTGGCATCTACCACTGTTGAAGATGGCATCAAGAAGTTCAACGAAGCTCAGGAAATCCTGCTCAAGGACCTGCCGGTTGTACCCCTGTGGTACCAGGCAGTCCAGGGTGTATGGAGCAACAACGTCAACACGGTTGAATTCGGCTGGAACGGCGTACCGCTGTACTACGAAGTAACCGCCAAGTAGGGACATAAGTTCCGGCGTGGAATAACGTGAAGTAGGGGGACCTGGCCTCAAACCGGGTTCCCCTATTTTGGCGTTTCTAATGCTGCTTTCTTTGTTGCACACATACAATGCGTCTAGGCGACGTCAATAGCTCAGGTCCATAGGGCCGCTATTGTTACCGCCAAGACAGCTAGTGAACAGGTAATTACATGAATGAGATGTACCTCCGGTTGCAGGGCGTGGTGACACCGTAATGGTCATGTTCACGCTCCGCCGATTTTTACAGTTGATCCCCGTATTCTTCGGGGCAACTCTTCTGGTCTACTTCCTGGTGTTTGCTACCCCAGGTGACCCCATCGCCGCACTTTCCGGCGGCAAGCCCATGGCACCAGCCGTTGAGGCTGCCTTGCGGGCCCAGTACAACCTGGACCAACCCTTCTGGGTTCAGTACGGTTTGTACTTGAAGAACCTAGTCACGATGAACTTGGGCCAGACTTTCTCGGGACAGGAAGTCGCGGCAGTCATTGGCCGTGCCTACCCCGTAACTGCACGCCTAGCCATCATGGCCTTGATCTTTGAAGCTGTGTTTGGTGTTTTGTTTGGTGTCATAGCTGGCCTGCGCAAGGGCAAACTATTTGACAGCACCGTCTTGGTCGCTTCGCTCGTCGTGATTGCCATTCCCACCTTCGTTCTCGGCTTCGTGCTGCAGCTGGTGGTAGGTGTCCAGCTCGGTTGGGCCAAGCCCACCGTGAGCGGTGCGGCACCGTGGAATGAATTGGTTCTGCCCGCCATGGTGCTGGGACTTGTTTCCTTGGCCTATGTCATCAGGCTGACCCGTGCATCCATCAGCGAGAACATGAATGCGGATTACGTTCGCACGGCGACAGCCAAGGGCTTGAGCCGGCGCCGCGTAGTGGTTGTGCATATTCTGCGTAACTCATTGATTCCCGTGGTGACGTTCCTCGGAGCTGACTTGGGCTCGCTTATGGGCGGAGCCATCGTCACGGAAGGTATTTTCAACGTGCCCGGTGTTGGCAACTTGCTTTACCAGGCCATTTTGAAGGGCGAGAGCGCCACGGTTGTTGCCGTGGTTGGCGTCCTCGTCATTGTGTTCGTTGTGGCCAACCTGGTGGTAGACCTGTTGTACGCCGTGCTTGATCCGAGGATTCGCTATGTCTGAGAACCTGACACCTGAAAATGAACCGAGGACGCCGGCAGCCCCGCGTCTCGGTAAGAAATCAACCCGCGTAATAGAACACTTTGTTGCCCCTTTGGAGGAGACCCCCTTGGCCGCCGTTGACTCGGTGTCTGAAGGCGGAACTCCGCTGAGTTTGTGGGCAGAGGCGTGGCGCAGCTTGCGTAAACAGCCTCTCTTTATAATTTCGGCATTGCTGATCCTGCTCGTCATTGTTGTGGCAATTTTCCCGCAGTGGTTTGCCAGCGTCGATCCCACCAGCTGTACCTTGGATGACTCTGCAGAGGGGGCCCGCGCGGGACATCCCTTGGGCTTCACGCTGCAGGGCTGTGACGTGTATGCGCGCATGATCCATGGCACGCGAGCCTCGCTGACAGTCGGCATTTTCTGCACTATCGGTGTGTTGATCATCGGTGGCATCATGGGTGCCCTTGCCGGTTACTACGGTGGCTGGCTGGATGCCATTTTGGCCCGACTTGGCGATGTGTTCTTTGCCTTGCCGCTGATCCTCGGCGCCATCATCATCAACCAGTTGCCTGCTTTCCGCGACAACAAGAGCGTCTGGACAGTGGTGGTGGCCCTTGTGGCCTTCGGCTGGCCGCAGATTGCCCGTATCACCCGTGGTGCTGTCATTGAGAACCGCAACTCTGACTATGTAACCGCATCAAAGGCTCTGGGCCTGTCCAGGTTTGGCGCACTCGTCAAGCATGTGATCCCCAATTCTCTGGCGCCGATTATTGTGGTTGCGAGTATTTCTCTCGGTACCTTCATCGTTGCCGAAGCAACCCTGTCCTTCTTGGGCTTGGGTCTGCCGCCGGGTGTTATGTCGTGGGGAAATGACATCTCGGCCGCTCAACCACAGGTTCGTAACAACCCTGGCGTATTGCTCTGGCCGGCTGTTGCTCTGTCGGTCACCGTCCTGAGCTTCATCATGCTCGGTGACGCACTGCGCGATGCCCTGGACCCCAAAGCAAGGAAGAGGTGAGAAGCGCATGTCCTTTCCTGACTTGAACAAGTCCGCAAAGCCGGCGGTTCCGGGCGTCAATGATGCTCCGCTACTGGAAATTAAGAACCTGGCCATCACCTTTGATACTCAGGGTGGCCCGGTCAACGCTGTGCGCAATGCGCATCTGACCGTCATGCCTGGCGAGACCGTAGCCATTGTTGGCGAGTCCGGATCGGGTAAGTCCACCACGGCGCTTGCCGCGATTGGCCTGTTGCCCTCCAATGGCCGGGTCAGCGGTGGCCAGATCATTTTCGATGGCGAGGATATTACTCACGCCAGCGAAAAGCGCATCATCGAGTTGCGTGGAAATTCCATTGGCATGGTTCCACAGGACCCCATGTCCAACTTGAACCCGGTGTGGAAAATTGGCTTCCAGGTCAAGGAAACCCTGAAGGCGAACGGTTTGGCAGGGTCCAACTCCAACGAACGCGTTGCCGAGGTGCTCTCCGAAGCCGGACTGCCGGATGCTGCAGCGCGGGCCAAGCAATTCCCGCACGAATTCTCCGGTGGCATGCGTCAGCGCGCGCTGATCGCCATTGGTTTGGCTTGCCGTCCGCGGCTGCTGATCGCCGATGAGCCCACCTCGGCTCTGGATGTCACCGTGCAGGGTCAGATCCTTGATCACCTTGACCGTATGACCACGGAACTGAACACGGCCGTTTTGCTGATCACTCACGACCTCGGCCTAGCTGCCGAGCGCGCTGAAAAGCTCGTAGTGATGTACAAGGGGCAGGTGGTTGAATCGGGTCCCGCACTGGAGATCCTGCGCAACCCTCAGCACCCGTACACGCAGCGTTTGGTGAACTCGGCGCCGTCGCTCGCTTCCAAGCGTTTGCAGTCTGGCAAGGCCAAAGAGGCTTTGGCAGCTGCTGCCGCTGCCGGGACTGTTGAGGTCACGGATCAGGCAGACGTGCTCAAGGTTGAGAAGGTGGAACAGGCAGAACACGTTGCTCAGGTCCAGAAGTCTGCTCACACGGGCGGGATCAAGCCTCAGACACCTGCGGGCCGTGGCGACACCATCCTGGAAATCAAGAACCTGACCAAGGTGTTCAAGCTTCGTGGCGCACTGGGCAAGTCCACTGATTTTAAGGCCGTGGACAATGTCTCCATCAACGTCAAGCGTGGTACCACCATGGCGATTGTGGGGGAGTCGGGTTCCGGCAAGTCCACCGTGGCACAGATGGCGCTGAGCTTGCTGACGCCCACCGAAGGCAGCATCAACTTCGACGGAGTGGATGTGACCAGCCTCAAGGGCAAGGCACTGTTCAACTTCCGCCGCCGCGTGCAGCCCATCTTCCAGGATCCGTACGGTTCCTTGGATCCGATGTTCAACATTTACCGCACCATTGAAGAGCCGCTGAAGATCCACAAGATCGGCGATGCCAAGTCGCGGGAAAAGAAGGTTCGTGAACTGTTGGATCAGGTTTCCATGCCTGCCTCCACCATGCAGCGCTTCCCGAACGAGCTCTCCGGCGGTCAGCGTCAGCGTATCGCTATTGCGCGTGCACTGGCACTGAACCCGGATGTGATCATCTGTGATGAGGCCGTCTCGGCTTTGGACGTTCTGGTGCAGGCACAGGTGCTGAACCTGCTCAACGAACTGCAGGAAGAACTAGGCCTGACCTACCTGTTCATCACCCACGATCTGGCCGTTGTGCGCCAGATCGCCGATGACGTGTCCGTCATGCAGAAGGGCCGTCTCGTGGAGCAAGCCACCACGGACGAGGTCTTTAACAACCCGCAAAAGCGTTACACGCAGGATCTGCTGAGCGCTATTCCGGGAGCCTCGCTCTTGGTGTAGTTTCTGCGTTTCCTTGCTTCTCGGCCGGCGCCTCTGGACCTTGCGTTCTTAGGCGCCGGCCTTTTTGTGGGTTTCGCCGTGGGCAGAGCTAGGTGCGGTCTCTAGGGCGTGCTCTCAGCAGGCAGGTAGATTAGGCACCATGGACTCAACTACTTTGTTGCCCGGCACCGGACCCAGGACCACCATGCTCTTTGTGCATGCCCACCCCGATGACGAAACCATTGTCACCGGGGCCACCATGGCTGCCTCGGCCGCCGCAGGTGCTCGAGTTGTCTTGGTGACCTGCACACGCGGAGAGCTGGGCGAGGTCATTCCGCCAGAGTTGGCCCATCTGGAGGTCAAAGCGGGAGACCTCGCCCTCCCGCGTGCCACTGACCCGGACGACGCCGGACACCTCCCTGAGCAGGAAGCGGCACTTGGCGCCGGGCTGGCTCTGGAACGAGAACGTGAGCTGGCGGCAGCCTTGGCCGCGCTGGGCGTCCATGAGCACATTTGGTTGGGCCAGGGAGTTACCGCGACGGATAGCGGAGACGTGACGTTCCGCGATTCCGGAATGCAGTGGGGTGCTGATGGCCGTGCTGAAGCAGCAGCTACTGTGCTGCCCGGCTCCTTCTCGAGGGCGCCCTTGGAGGGCACCGCAGAGTTGCTGGCACACGCCATCCGCGAGCTGCGCCCGGACATGGTGATCACTTACGCAGCCGACGGCGGCTACGGGCACCCTGACCATGTCCGCACTCACGAGCTCACCATGGCTGCGCTGCGGCTGGCGGCATCGGCAGGCTCAGCCAATGCCGGGCCAGCGCATGCTTCCGTTGTGGTGACTGGCTGGAAGGTCCCGGCTGTCTACACGATCGTCAGTGACCGGCCTGAACGCGCACTCGACGCTGACACCCCGCGGCTGCAAGTTGTGGGAGATTTGGCGGCAAAGAAGGCCGCCATGGAAGCCCACCGGACTCAGATCACCGTGGACGGCGGGCGCTTTGCTCTCTCCGATGACGTGTGGAGGGACATTTCCGCCGTCGAAGAATTCGTGGCGGTTCCTCCCTCCGCTATTTATCCAGCACAGTGACTGGGTCTCAGCCGCCGGAGCCGCAGCCAGCGGGCAAGCTTCGATTCAGCCTTCCCCCTCCACGACGTTGGGCCATCATGGCGGCAGCCGCCGGGGCTGGAATTGGCAGTGGATTGCTGGGGACCTCGCTGCATGGCCACGCGTGGTTCCTCAACAACGGGCAAACCGTCGTCCCCTTCGGCGCGGCCTTAGCGCTGCTGTTGCTGGTATCCGTGGCCTTGTTTGTGGGGCTGTGGAGTAGGAGCGCTTGGATCGTGGTGCTGTGCGGAGCCGCAGCCTACTTGACGGCAGGCGTGCTGTCCCTGCAGCTGGGATCAGTGGGCATCATTACCGGCAATATGCAGGGCAATGTCTGGCTGTACGGCATTGCCGTCGCCACACCGCTCACGGCCTGGCTGGTCAATGTGCTGCTGAAATCACGCAAGTAATATCCGGCCGACTTTGCGCCCGGGCACGGTTACGGCGTAACGATGCGCCACTGCTTGAGCTGCGTGCCATTCAGCCGCAACCGAACGCAGCTTCAGTGTCAGTTCCGGCAACGGCCAGTCAGCAGCCCGAAGCTGCCCTCAGTAGCCTCATCTATCCCTGCACACGCCGCGCTCGGGGTGCCGGCGGCGGGGGAACAGCCTTGGCGAGTTGGATGTCGTCGTACTTTATGGTGACGGGACCGGTGCGGGTGGTGATGGTGCAAGAACCAGAGTCGCGGGCACTCAGATCACCAAGAGCGTCGGTGGATCCGCCGTCGATCCGGTAGCGGACCACCATCCGGGTGCCCAGTGGAAGCTGCGCGAGCCGTGTCAGTGCAGTGTTCATTACTTCATACTAGGTCGCGCTAAGGTGCGCAGCTCGCCGCCCTTGGGGGATAATGGGTGCACCGGTGTCGAATTGTGCCGGAGAAGACTTGTGAGGAAGGTTGGGGTTCGTGACGTACGTAATTGCGCAGCCGTGCGTGGATGTCAAGGACAAGGCATGTGTTGAGGAGTGCCCTGTTGACTGTATCTACGAGGGTGAACGCTCGCTCTACATCCACCCCGACGAATGTGTTGACTGTGGTGCCTGTGAACCTGTGTGCCCCGTCGAGGCCATCTACTACGAGGACGACACACCGGATGAGTGGGCCGAGTACTACAAGGCCAACGTTGAGTTCTTTGACGTTTTGGGCTCCCCTGGCGGTGCCGCAAAGATCGGGAACACGCACACGGATCACCCGCTGATTGCCGCACTGCCGCCGCAGAACCAAGACTGAACCAGCGCTCATATTCCCGTCCGCCTAATCCCGGCCGCACCCTGTGAACAGCAAGGAACCTGTGAATCACAAGCCCTTTGGCCTGCAGCTCGCCGACTACCCGTGGGACGCGCTGGCGCCGTATCTTCAAACGGCCAGCCAGCACCCCGACGGGCTCGTCAACTTGTCCATCGGCACGCCCGTGGACCCCACGCCTGCCCTGATTCGGGAGGCCCTTGCGGCTGCGGCCGATGCGCCGGGATACCCCACAACGCACGGCACCCTGGCCCTGCGCCAGGCCATTGTGGAGTGGTTTGCCCGGCGCCGGAACGTGCCGGGGCTTGCCCCGGCGGACGTCATGCCGACCGTTGGATCGAAGGAATTGGTGGCTTGGCTGCCGTTGTTGCTGGGGCTTGGCGCTGGTGATGTGATTGTCCGGCCTACCGTTGCCTACCCCACCTATGACATGGGCGCCACCTTTGCCGGGGCTACCTCCGTCGCTGCGGATTCCCTTGACGAGCTCGACGCTGAGACCCTCGCCCGGGTGCGGCTGGTCTGGGTTAACTCCCCGGGCAACCCCACCGGAATTGTGCGCGACGCGGATGATCTTGCCGAGCTGGTCCGGGCGGCGCGGGAGATTGGCGCCGTCGTGGCTTCCGATGAATGCTATGGCGAGTTGGGCTGGGGACAATGGGACGTGGAAAACGGTGGAGAAGCCGTGCCGAGTGTCCTGGACCCGCGGGTCTCAGGTGGTTCGAATGAGAATTTGTTGGCCATTTACTCGTTGAGCAAACAGTCGAACGTTGCTGGTTACCGGGCTGCTTTCGTGGCTGGCGATGGCGCCATCATGGCCAATCTGATCAACAGCCGCAAACATGCGGGCATGATCGTGCCATACCCGGTCCAAGAAGCCATGCGGGTTGCCCTCGCGGATGAGACCCATGTGCAGGAGCAGAAAGCGCTCTACCGCCGCCGTCGTGAACAGCTCGTGGGGGCGCTGGAAGCCTTCGGGCTGACCATCCACCATTCAGAGGCCGGACTGTACCTGTGGTGCACTGCCGGTGAAGACACCTGGACCACCATTGGCAGGCTCGCCGAACGTGGCATTGTGGCTGGACCTGGCACCTTTTATGGGGAAGCCGGCCACGGTTTTATCCGGGTTGCACTGACAGGCAGCGATGAACGCATAGCGGCCGCCGTGCGTCGATTGAGCGCAAAATAGCCCAGTTTTCTCACATATTCCACACAAAATGCCCTCTGGATTAGTGTTGAAGGCACATGAAGCGGTAGTTTCGTAGGTAGCCGTCCAGGCCGCTGCATGCTTGTGTTGCCAAGACTTATTGGGGATTTTTGCGGTCCGGTATGCGAGTGCATCGCGGGCTGAGAAGTTTTTAGATCCATTGAAAGCCTTTTTTGAAGGCAACCTCATGAAGGGGACTCCATGTCTGATTCTACAGGCGCATCGCTGCGCTATGACGGCGGAGAGCTTGATCTTCCGCTCCTCGAAGCTGTTGAAGGCAACGACGGGTATGACGTTTCCAAGCTCCTGAAGACCACCGGCAACGTCGCTTACGACCCCGGCTTCGTCAACACCGCCGCCACCTCCTCGGCGATCACCTACATTGACGGTGAGGCAGGCATCCTGCGTTACCGCGGATACCCCATCGAAGAACTGGCCGAGCACTCCAGCTTCCTAGAAGTTTCATACTTGCTCATCTACGGCAACCTGCCCACCCCGGCAGAGCTGGACGCCTTCGATCAGCGCATCCGCCGCCACACCATGCTGCACGAAGACCTCAAGGGCTTCTTCGGCGGCTTCCCGCGCGATGCCCACCCCATGCCGGTGTTGTCCTCCGCTGTCTCGGCCCTGTCCACGTTCTACCAGGACTCCCTGGACCCGTTCGACGACGAGCAGGTTGAGATGGCCACCATCCGCCTGATGGCCAAGATGCCCGTCATCGCCGCCTACGCGTACAAGAAGTCCATCGGTCAGCCCATGCTGTACCCGGACAACTCCATGAACCTGGTGGAAAACTACCTGCGTCTGAGCTTCGGCCTGCCGGCAGAGCCCTACGAGATGGACCCGATTGTAGTCAAGGCTCTTGACCTGCTGCTGATCCTGCATGCCGACCACGAGCAGAACTGCTCCACCTCCACGGTGCGCTTGGTAGGTTCCGCCAACGCCAATATGTTCGCCTCGGTTTCGGCCGGCATCAACGCACTCTTCGGCCCCCTGCATGGCGGCGCCAACGAGGCAGTGCTGAACATGCTCCGCCAGATCCAGGACAGCGGCGAGCCCGTTGAGAAGTTCGTTGAGCGCGTCAAGAACAAGGAAGACGGTGTGAAGCTCATGGGCTTCGGACACCGCGTCTACAAGAACTACGATCCGCGTGCCAAAATCGTCAAGGCCACGGCCCACGAAATCCTGGAAAAGCTCGGCGGCAACGACGAACTCCTCGACATCGCCATGCGTCTGGAAGAAGTTGCGTTGACAGATGAATACTTCATCTCACGCAAGCTCTACCCGAACGTGGACTTCTACACCGGCCTGATCTACAAAGCCATGGGCTTCCCCGAAAAGATGTTCACGGTTCTGTTTGCCATCGGCCGTCTGCCGGGCTGGATTGCCCAGTGGCGCGAAATGATGAAGGACCCCGAAACCAAGATTGGCCGCCCGCGCCAGCTGTACACAGGCGAACCGGAGCGCATGTACCCCTCGCGCTAACAGCGCGCCCGGTGGTCGAGCCCCGGTGGTCAAGCTGGTCGAGACCCTCGCTGGTCGAAACCTGACTCCGCCCGGACCAAGTACGACGGCGGCGGGAGACTTTCCCTTGGGAGAGTCGCCCGCCGCTTTTCTTATGTGAGCCCCTTTTGCTAGCCCTTTCGATAGACCTAGGACGAGAATAAAATTATGAAAATGTCAACGCTGTTGCTGCACACCTTTTCCATGGCGTTCCCCATTGTTGTTGTGGTCCTTGGCATCTTGGTCCTAGTGGGCAAGACAGTTTTCCTGCCCTTCTTTATTGTTTCGCTGGTCATCATGATTGTGTTGCTGGTGCTGCTGTACATGGACAGGAAAAAGTCCACCGCAGCGGGCAAATAATCTCACGCTGCGCCGTGCCGCGGGCATTCGTGAGACATCTGTGCTAAAAAAGATGTGTGCCGAAAATTGTGAATGCGGATGACCGCCGAGAACTTGTTGCTGATGCCGTATTTCGGGTAATTCGGGAGCGTGGTTTGACACAAGCATCGCTACGTAACGTGGCGGCTGAGGCCGGTCTTGCCCTAGGTTCGGTGCGGCACTATTTTGACGATCAGGCCGAGCTGATGGAGTTCGCCTTCCGGGTCAACTCCGAGCGGATCCACCTGCGGGCACTGGACAAACTCGAAGTACTTGAAGATGAGGATCTGCCCACCGAGGCCGAGGCCTTGTTGGAGAAGTGCGCAGTGGTTCTGGAAGAGCTGCTGCCGCTCGATGGATCACGCAGCGCCGATGCCGTGGTGCACATGGAATTCATGCTTGACGCCCGCACCAATCAAACTCTGGTCGATGCCGCACAGGACGACTACCGGGCTACCGGAGCAGTAGTGGGCAGGGTGGTGCTGCAGTTGATGGAAAGCCCGCTGGCGGCGCCCGGGCTGGTTCCCGTGGATGAAGCAGAACGCCTCATCGGCTTACTGGACGGGCTGAGCCTGCGGATGGTGCTGCAGCCTGCCTGGGCCGCACCAGAGCAGGGTCAGGCCACACTGCGCCGCCACCTGCAGGCCCTCCTCGCCAGCTGAGGTCTCGAGCCGGCTAGGTGCTCGACCGGATTATTCTCGAGACAGTGCCGCGCTGGTGCGCTTGAGAGTAATCTTGGGAGTGGGAATGGTGGGCCATCAAAATGGCCGCACCATCAATGCGGCAGGTGGAGGAACAAACCATGCATCACACCGGTGGCCCAGGGTGGAGGATCACGATGGATACCTACACCCCCATGCTCATGGCACTGTATTTCCGCGATGTGGCGGGGTTATCGGGTGCCGGAAATCCCGCACTGTCCCAAGTAGCCCCGACTGTGAGGGCGGCCGACCATTCAATGCTGGTGGCTGGCGTGGGCGGAACAGGTGCATTGCGGGACCAATGGGAGTTTTGGTGGAGCCAGCTGCTACATTCTTACCCCAGCAATGAACCAAATCTCAGCCCTCCGGACTTCCCCGAGCTGGCTGGTATGCCAGCACTGCAACGGGTGGCACACGCCCACTTTGGTGCCGCCGTGAGCTGGTCCCATGAGCAGAAACAGGTGTATTCCAGCATGGCCGCGCAGCGCGAGACCATGGGTGGACACAAGATCCTGGCGGATCTGGTGCAGAACCGAGAAATGGAGCTGGGCCGCAGTGCCCGGGATTTCACCTTGACCATTGTGGAGGTTCCCCTTGCTGAGCCAAGGGCGTGGTTCATTGAACCCAACAGGTTGATCATGAGCTCCCATCTGCTCGATGATCAGGTAAACTTCCGCAGCTATGTTCAGCCTGTTGTGGAACTACTGGTCTAGCCAACTTCGCTAGGCGACTTTTCTAGGCAACAGCCGGCGGCGCCAGGGTGAGCGTGACGATTCCGGTTCCGGCAGCATCGGTGGGCTGCCAGCCCAGATTCTCGCCATCCTGAGTGGCCGCCCGGTTCCAGCGAAGTCCCTCGTAATCGATCTGCACAATCCCCAAAGACTGGGCATTGGCCAAGGCCCAATGCGCTGCCATCCAGCCGAAGGCGTCACCGGCGTCGATCACCACTGTGTTGCTCTCGCCGGCGTGCATGGGTAGTTGGCCCAGAGCCACCTGGGCAGTGGCGATCACCGTTTCAGGGTGGGAGCCTGCAGCTGCTGGCGGCAGAGTACAGTTCAATCCCTGCGGGGTTTGCCCTGTTAATGCGGAGGCAAAAGCCCGCGATAGCGGCTCGTGCTGGGCATAGGCGTGTGGGAAACCGGAGCGCTGAACAATCTGGGCGGCGTCGTTGATGGGCAAATTAACGTAGTCAGGGACCTGAGCCAGGACGTCGTAGAACGCGTTGGCGGAGTACACAGGGTCCATGATCTGCGCAACGGTGCCCCAATCCTGAGAGGGCCGTTGCTGGAACAATCCCACAGAATCCAGATCACCGTAATCGATGTTGCGCAGCTTCGATTCCTGCAACGCCGTCGCCAAGGCAATGGAGGCGGCCCGCGCCGGCATGCCGCGCTGAATAGCCAATCCGGAAATCAATGCAGCATTTTCACTCTGGTCCACGGCGAGCCAGTAACTGCTCTCGCCAACCGTGGCCGTGCATCCCACGGCAAGGCTGGGGACGAAAGCACCACGCACTGAGTTCAGCAACCATGCGCCACCGCCAACGATCAGGCCAGCCACAACCACCACCACGGTAAGCCACGCGAACGTGGCTTTGCGTCTCATCGTGGACCGCCTGCCCGGATCAAGGCACGGGGCGATGCCGGGCTTAAGGCGCGGATCGAAAAGTTAGTTCGCATGCAGACTGTCATTGAGGGCCACGGCGGAGGCTCCCTTGCGGGGGAGTACTTCCACCTCGCCGGAGGTTGAATTGCGCCGGAACAACAAGTTGGCGACACCGGAGAGCTCGCTGGCCTTGACGATCACAGTGGTGTCCTCGCCGTCGTCGTTCTTGGGGCCCAGAACCCGGACCCGGGTGCCGGCGGTGACGTACAGGCCTGCCTCGACGATTGAGTCGTCGCCAATGCTGATGCCCACACCCGAGTTGGCGCCCAGGAGCACGCGTTTGCCCAAAGCAACCCGTTCCCGGCCACCGCCTGACAGTGTTCCCATGATCGAGGCGCCGCCGCCAACATCGGTGCCGTCGCCCACCACAACACCTGCAGAGATACGGCCTTCCACCATGGAGGTGCCAAGGGTTCCGGCATTGAAGTTGACGAATCCTTCGTGCATGACCGTGGTGCCTTCAGCCAGGTACGCGCCGAGCCGGACGCGGTCTGCATCGCCCACGCGGACGCCGGCAGGGATCACGTAGTCCACCATGCGCGGGAACTTATCCACCGAATACACCGTGACGGGTCCTCGGCGACGCAGTTTGGCCCGGGTCAATTCAAAACCTTCCACGGCGGCGGGGCCGAAGTTCGTCCACACCACGTTGTTCAACTTGCCGAAGATGCCATCGAGATTGATGCTGTTGGGCGTCACCAAACGATGCGAGAGCAAGTGCACGCGAAGGTAGGCGTCGGCAGCATCGGCGGGTTCGCCGTCGAGGTTAATCTGGGCGAACACCACACTCTGGGTGACGCCGCGATCGGTGTCCGTTCCGTTCTGCGCCAGGGCGGTCAGTTCCTCGCCGGCCGTGGATACGTTGCCCACGATGTCGGTTCCGGTGCCAAGTGCTGGCGTCGGGAACCAGACATCGAGCACTGCGCCTGAATCGGCAATTGTGGCGAGGCCGAAGCCATGGGCGGAACGGTCGGTCAACGGCGCAGTTTCAGTCATGAATCAAGTCTATAGACGGCGGTACGCGTCCCCAACATCTGACACATTCCGTGGACAGCTGATGTGAACGTAGCTCACGTCACGTTGAACGTGATGGAGTGCCAGCCGGTGGAACCATCTGGTTCCGGGGGAGCCTGGTCCTGAATTTGGAGGGTGCCGTCGGCATCGTAGGCACGCACCCGGACCTTGTGAGTTCCGGCCGGAGCGTTGTCCCACATGTACGACCACTGCCGCCAAGTGTCCACCGAGGCCTCGGCAGCCAGCGTGGCCTCCTGCCAAGCGCCGTCGTCAATCTGGACTTCAACTCTGGAGATACCCTTGGTTTGAGCCCACGCACTGCCGCCAACGGCCACTGTCCCGGCAGGAACCCGGCCCAGCGCCCGGGGAACCTCTACCCGTGAGGCGGTCTTGATGGGGCCGTGGGAGCTCCAACCTCTGGAGGTCCAATATCCGGAGGCCTGGGCAAAGGTTGTCACTTCCAGATCAACCACCCACTTGGTGGCGGAGACGAATCCGTACAACCCTGGCACCACCATACGCACCGGAAAGCCGTGTTCCAGCGGCAGCGGCTCGCCATTCATGCCCACCGCCAGCATGGCGTCGCGGTCATCCTGCAACACGGGCAGGGGAGTGGAGGCGCTAAAACCGTCAATGCTGGTGGAGAGAACCATATCGGCCCCGGCCTTGGGCTTGGCGCGGGCCAGCACCTCGCGCAGGGGGTAACCCAGCCACTTGGCATTGCCGGCCAGATTTCCGCCCACCACATTGGATACACAGGTCAGGGTCACATACGACTCAATGAGATCCTGGGCCAACAGCTCATCAAAGCCGATCGTGAACTCTTCCTCCACCATGCCATGCACGCGCAGCTGCCACTTGGCCGGATCAACGTCCGGCACGGAAAGAGCGGTGTCGATACGGTAGAAATCATCATTGGGTGTCACAAAAGGTGTGACCCCATCCACGGGCGCCTGCACCCCGGCGGGCAACGCTGCTGCCTGAGTTTTCGGGGAGGGGAGCTTCAGCGCTTCGCGAACGGCAATGGCGGTGTTGCGAGCACCGTTGATGACAGTGCCACCCAAGCCAACCACGACGGCGGCCCCCGCCAACAGCGCCGACCTCACCAAGAAGGTGCGCCGGCTGGGAGCCAGCTCGTCTGCGGTAGAAAGGTTCGTCGTCGTACTTGTGGTGGTGCTGGCGCTCGTGTCCTGGCTGAGGAAGCGAAGGGCAAAGAGGCCGGCCAAGGTGCCCAACAGCAGAGGGAAGAGATCGGCGAGTCCGGCGCTGGCCCGGGTGATGATGCAGGCGCCCATCACGACGGCGAAGATGACAACCAAGGTGGCGCCGGCGGCGAGTTTCTTGCGGGCTACGACTCCGGCGACGGCCGACAACACGGTAGCCACGATGACCATGGAGAGGAGTAAAACAAATTTGTCGTTAGTACCAAAGGTGGCGATGGCGAAGTTCTTCATCCATGCAGGTGTGAAGTCGATGAAGGTGGATCCCATTGAGGTCATCGGGGAGGATGCGGGGCCAAAGAACGCCGAGACGAATTGGGCGACAGCAAAGAGAACTCCCGCCGCGATGACGCCGGCTAGGGCACCGAAGAGATTTCCGCGCAAGAAGTCTCGCTGTGTAGCTTTAGTGCGCTTGCCCATGGGAGGCTCCTTTTGGCTCTGAAATGACTACCTGAAGTAGCTGGTAGAAGTACATACTGGTACTTCGGAGCCAAAAGCCCTCCGGATTGCTCCGGAGGGCCATGGGTCTAGATTTCCTGTACCAGGATCGGCGTGGTGGTTGGCTGTTCAGAGCCACCCGCTGGTTCCACGGTGATGCCTATATGAGTAGCGGCACCGATTTCGCCATTGAGTATCTGCATGGCAGGCTCGCGGTTGCTGTCCATCAGTCCAGCGGAAACTGCGCCGCCTGCCGAGATGAACCAAAGTTCGTAGATTTTCCCTTGTGGTGCTGGTGGCATCCCATTGACCATGACGGCAGCCCTATTTGCTTGGTTTGACGATGCGACAGTGACGGTTGCTCCATCATCCATTTCCGCAGTGGCAATTTTGGAATCGGGTGAGTTCATGATGCTCAGCATGGTTTGTTGTTGAGCCTGGGCAGCAGCCAATTGTTGCTGTGCCTCTTGATCAGAGGAATTTTGACCAATGGCCCAGCCGCCTACTCCCACTCCGGCGAAGATTGCCAGTGCTGCGGCGGCGCTCAGAGCTGGTGCCCAACGGTTTCGCCGGGTACTGCTTCCGCGATGGGGCGCGGACAAACTGCGTGCTGAGGAAATATCGCGGACCACTGCCGTGGCAGGAAGTTGGGGAGTGTTGCGGATGGCAGCCATGACACTGTTTTTCAAAGCCGGCGGAGGTGTTTCTTCGGCGGTTCCGAATGCCAAGAGCGCGGCAGTCTCGCTGAGGCCACGAACCTCTTCCAACGTTTCAGCATTGTTCAGTGCATGCCGTTCGAAGGCAGTTCGCTCCCCGTCGGAGAGTGAATTCAAAGCGTAGGAGCCGGTCAGTAGATGCAGTTGCTCTTCCATCACGCCACCCCTAACTTTTCTCTTAGCCTGATCATGCCATCACGAATTCTTGTTTTTACTGTACCTATGGGGATTTTAAGTAACTCGGCCACTTCTTGATGTGTATACCCACCGTAGTACGCCAAACTGATTGCTTCTCGCTGTGACTCTGTGAGAGTCTCAAGTGCTTCGCGAACTCGAGCGGCTTCCATCTGGTTTTCCACAGTGTCTGCGACGTCGTCGTAGCTTTCTTGATACTCCTTGATTCCCTGACGAAGATCCCTATCGGAACTTGCCTGGCTAGCCCGGACTCTGTCTACGGCTCTGCGGTGGGCAATTACCAGAATCCAGGACATTGCTTTGCCTCGGTCGGCATCGAATCGAGACGCTTGCGCCCATACATCCACAAAAACTTCTTGTGTGACTTCTTCGCTTTGTGCCTGATCTCGGACAATGCGTTTGACCAGTCCAAACACTCGTGGTGCAACGGCATCATAAAGTTCTTCGAAGGCCGCCTCGTCGCCCAAGGCGACGAGGCGGATCAAGTCCTCATGGGTCGGTGGAACCAGTGGTTCGACGGACCGTATCCAAGGTAAACGCATAGGGTCTACTTTGTCACGGTCTATACCAATGAGCACATTTCCTTCGTTGGGTGTTGCAATCTGTTGGCTAGAAGTACTACTTCTTGGCCGGCGGCATCAGAACGGTGTCGATCAGGTAGACCGTTGCATTGGCAGTCTTGACGCCGCCGCAGATGACCTTTGCATCGTTGACCATCAGGTTGTCACCGCTACCGGTGACCTTGACCGTGCCGCCTTCAGCAGTGGTCAGATCGCCGGGGAGATCGCTGGGTGAGATCTGGCCGGGAACCACGTGGTAGGTCAGGATGGAGGACAAGGTGGCGCTGTCCGTCTTCAGGCCTTCAATGGTGTCAGCCGGGATCTTGGCGAAAGCGTCATCGACCGGAGCAAAGACAGTGAATTCGCCGGAGTTGAGCGTGTCCACCAGGTTGACGTCCTTGTTCAACTGTCCGGAGACCGCGGCGGTGAGGGTCTTCAGCAACGGGTTGTTTGATGCTGCGGTCGTAACCGGGTCGGCAGCCATGCCAGCCACTGAGCCTGCACCGTCGGGAACAGCTGCAGCGTAGTCGGCACAGCCAGCGCCAACCAGTTCGGCGGCCGGGTCCATAGCCGCTGAGGAGCTGGGAGTCATGGATGCGTCAGCAGAAGTCATCGGGGCAGCTGAGCTGGGATCTGCTGCCGTGTCAGCTGAGCTGCAAGAGGTCATGCCCAATGCTGCAACCGCTAGGAGGCCAAGTCCCATAGTGAGGCTCTTACGGGTTCCAAACTTCAAGGTGGTGTTCATGATGATTCTCCGTAGTGTGAAATCGGAAGGATTCCGTTGTGCTTCTCCCGTGCCGCTTGTCAAAAGATCAGCTGATCTTTTGAGCTGCTGCTGTGGGCTGTCAGATAGTACTTCGGAGCCATCGGAGCATTGGATTGGATCGGAGTGGAAAGAAATTAGAAAGTTTTTTGTACGTCATTACGCCGGTAAAATGGACCAATGACCACACCCAGCCACGCCACTGATTCTTCTGATCCCACTGATCCGCGCGTCTCGGGTGAGTCGCATGGGCCGGCTCGGACGGGTGGCCAAAAAGGTGAGGCGGGCGTTGCCGTGCTCGATCTGCATCAAGACGTGGCGCAGCTGACGGCGGCACTGATGGATATTGAAAGCGTCTCAGCTAATGAAGGTGCCATCGCCGATGCTGTGGAGGCGGCGCTTCGTGCGCTGGGGCATTTGTCCGTAACGCGCAATGGGGATGCAATCGTGGCTCGCACCGAATTGGGGTGCGCCGAGCGGGTGATCTTGGCGGGGCATCTAGATACCGTGCCGCTGCCCACCACCGAAGGTTCGCGTGGCACGGTTCCCAGCTCGTGGGACGGCGAGGTGCTGTATGGTCGCGGTGCCACCGACATGAAGGGCGGAGTCGCCGTGCAGTTGGCGCTGGCAGCAACGATGCCCAATCCGAGCAAGGACATCACCTTCATCTTCTACGATCACGAAGAAGTTGCGGCGTCCAAGAGCGGGCTGGGCCGGCTGGTGCGGGAAAATCGGGAACTACTCGACGCCGATTTCGGCATTCTGCTTGAGCCCACCAATGGGACGGTGGAAGGCGGCTGCAACGGCACGATTCGCTTCGAAGCAACCACCCGCGGCCTGGCAGCTCACTCGGCCAGGGCCTGGATGGGTGAGAACGCCATCCACGCAGCGGCCCCAATTCTCGCCCGGCTCGCGGACTACGAGCCCGCCACGATCAACGTTGATGGGCTGGAATACCGCGAGTCACTGAACGCTGTGAAGATTCATGGCGGTACCGCCGGCAATGTGATTCCCGATCAGTGCGTGGTCGAAATCAACTATCGTTTTGCCCCGGACAAAACGCCAGCACAGGCCGAAGAGCATGTTCGTGCGTTGCTGGACGGTTTTGATTTGGTCTGTACGGATTCTTCGGCTGGCGCGCGGCCTGGGCTGAATGCACCGGCTGCCGCCTCATTTGTGGCAGCCGTGGGACGCGAACCGCTGCCCAAGTACGGGTGGACTGATGTTGCCCGGCTGAGCGAAATGGGCATTCCGGCCGTCAACTTTGGCCCGGGTGATGCCTTGCTTGCACATTCTGACAACGAACATGTGGAGGCATCGGCCATTCGGGAGTGCCTCGCCGCCCTGACGCGGTGGTTGAGCTAAGTCGCTTGCAGCGCTGACGCGCTGGTTCTTGGAAACCAACGGGCCAGTGGTCACCATGAAAGGTGACCACCGGCCCGTTTGCTGAGGTAGTGGATGTTGCATTTAGCCAGCGATGCCAGCCTTAGCCTTGACCACCTTCACCCGCGAGGACATCTTGTACTCGGTGAATCTGGCAATACCGGAGAGAATCAAGCACAAACTGATGTAAATCCCCGCCGCAACCATGAGGCCAGGAACCACGGGAGAACCATACTGGCTCTGGGACCCGAGGAAGTTGGCGTATTTGAGGATTTCGTCGTACGTGATCAAGAAGCCCAACGCCGTATCCTTCATGATGACTACAAGCTGGGCAATAATCACCGGCAGCATGGCGCGGATTGCCTGCGGCAACAAAATGCCACGCAAAACCTGGCCGGTTGAGAGGCCGATAGCCAATCCAGCTTCGCCCTGGCCTTTCGGCAGCGACTCAATGCCAGCGCGAAATACTTCCGCTAAGACAGAACCGTTGTAGAGGATCAAACCAACCACCACGGCAATAAACGGCGTAATGCCTGCGACACCCACGGAGGGGAGCCCGTAGTACATGATCATCATGAGAATCAGCAGCGGCACAGCGCGGAACAGCTCGGTGAACCAGTAGCACGGCACGCTGAGCCACTTTGTATGTGCCAAGCGGCCAAAGGCCAAAATGATACCTAGTATCAAACTGCCGATGGCGGCAACTCCAAAGGCGCTCACCGTGGCCCAGATGGCCTTGAGGAACTCCTGCTGGACCTGCGAGTAGGTGAAGATCTCCCACTTCTTGGCTGTGAATTGTCCCGATTCGTAGAACCGATAAATGACAAATCCCAAGATCCCAGCCACCACAACGGCGGTGAGAACGTTCAAATATACGTTGCGTGTGCGGGCTTTGGGGCCCGGCACATCAAAAAGTACTGCACTCATCGCGCAACCCTCCACTTCTTCTCAAGGTAGCGTTGCAACGGGGTCATGATGCCTAGCACTAGCACAATGAAAATCAGGGCAACCCACAGCAGCCCCGGCAATAGGGCCTCACCACGTTCACTGAGATTGGCGCGGATGGCTCCCGCCTCAGCTACGGAGAAGCCCGCTGCAACGGTGGTGTTCTTGAGCAACGCGATAAAGACGCTAAATAGCGGAGGCACCACTGAGCGGAACGCCTGCGGCAAAACAATCAGAGTCAGGGTCTGCATGAAAGGCAAACCAATGGCGCGGGCAGCCTCGGACTGGCCCACTGAGACAGTGTTGATACCTGACCGGATGGCTTCAGAAACGTAGGTGGCTGTGTAGAGCGAGAGTCCAATAATGGCGGCCACCATGAAGTCGATATGCGGCAACCCCAGCCTGGGATATCCCAGCGCAAAGAAAGCCAAAATCAAGGTCAGGGGTGTATTGCGCACAGCGTTGACATACAGAGTCCCTGCAGCGCGCATGGCAGGTGCGGGAGAAACACGCATACCTGCAACGATGGTTCCAAGAATGAGTGCAAAGAACGCGGAGACTATGAACAAGATCCCGGTGTTCTTGAACCCCGTGAGGAACAGATCGCGATTGTCAATAATTACATTCACAGGGCAGTGTCGCTTTCAGTGAATTAAAGAGGACGAAGTGGGTGGTGCAGCACGAGAAACTGCCGTGCTGCACCACCCACTAGGGACGGTTGTTACTTTTCAACAGCGGGCTGTTCAACCTTTGTACCGGACTTACCCAAGGTGGCATCGAAGATCTTGGTCCAGGTGGCGTTACCGTCGGTGAGAGTCGTATTCAAGAAGTCCTGCAGGGCGGTGTCGCCGAGCGGCAAACCAATGCCGTAGTTCTCTACGGTGAAGGGTTCGCCTACAACTTTCAGCTCATCAGGCTGCTCTGACGCAAAACCAAGCAGGATAGCCTGATCGGTTGTAACTGCGTCGACGCTTCCGCTGATCAAGGCATCTACACACTTGGAGTAGACATCGAACTCGGTTGTCTTGACACCCGGGAAGTTCTCCTTGATGTTCTGGATGGGCGTGGATCCGGTGGCCGAGCAAACATTCTTGCCCGTGAGGTCCTTTTCACTGGTGATGTCAGAGTTGTCCTTGGCTACCAGAATGCCTTGACCGGTGACGAAGTACGGTCCGGCGAAGTTAACGAGCTTCTTACGCTTGTCGGTGATGGAGTAAGTGCCTACATAGAGGTCAACGTCGCCGTTGGCCAGTGCCGACTCGCGGTTCGCGGACGGAATGGCCTTGAATTCAATCTTGTCAGCTGCGACGCCCAAACTAGCAGCCATCCAGCGCGCGATCTCAATGTCGAAACCGCTGCGCTCATTAGTAACGGCGTCCAAGAAGCCTAGTCCAGGCTGGTCTTCCTTCACACCGATGCGGATAGCGCCGTCGGCCTTGATTTTGTCAAAGGTGGGGCTGCCGGTCAGGGCAACATCCTTGGCTACTTCAAAAGTGAGGCCGGTAGCACCAGCATCGCCACCGGCTGGAGTATCGCCGCCGGTGGAATCGCCACCGCCACAACCTGTCATGGCTAGCGTTGCGGCAGCCATAATGGCCACAACGCTGAGGCTCTTTCGGCTAAAGAAATTTTTCAAGGGGTTTCCTTTCATAGTCGGCCGTGTGGGCCGGAGTGATGATGACTTCAAGGGTCAAAAGTCGAGGTTCAGAAGAATAGGGGTGCAAGTTATCCGTTGGTGAGAATCTTGGAGAGGAAGTCTTTGGCCCGGTCAGTTTGTGGGTTCGTGAAGAAATCATCCGGAGTCGCTTCTTCAACAATCTGGCCATCGGCCATGAAGATGACCCGGTCAGCAGCCTTGCGAGCGAAGCCCATCTCGTGGGTGACCACCACCATGGTCATGCCTTCCTTGGCGAGCTCAACCATGACGTCCAAGACTTCATTGATCATTTCCGGGTCCAAGGCGCTGGTGGGCTCATCGAAGAGCATGACCTTGGGCTTCATTGCCAAAGCTCGTGCAATAGCGACGCGCTGCTGCTGTCCGCCGGAAAGCTGGGCTGGAAACTTTGCTGCCTGGTGCCCCACGCCAACGCGTTCCAACAAGCTCAAGGCGAGTTTGTCGGCGTCGGGCTTTGACATGCCCTTGACCTTGATGGGCCCGAGCGTGACATTCTCCAAGATGGTTTTGTGCGCAAACAAGTTGAAGGACTGGAACACCATGCCAACGTCGGCCCGCAGATTAGCAAGCTGCTTGCCTTCCTTGGGAAGCTCCTTGCCATCAATGGTGATGGAACCAGTGTCAATGGTTTCCAACCGGTTGATGGTGCGGCACAGTGTCGATTTACCGGACCCGGAAGGACCAATGACAACCAGAACTTCACCCTTGGGAACTTGCAAGTTAATGTTCTGAAGCACGTGGAGCGGGCCGTAATGTTTGTTAACGGCCTTGAGTTCCACGAGCGCAGGAGCAGGTACGGGATTTGTCATGCATTTAACCTATCCAAATTCCGGAGCTCAGTGCGCGAAATCACCAACATCCTCCCGGATCGTAACGGTAACGAGACAATGTGAGGCAGGCCACTGCCCCTTTTCACGTACCCTAGGGGCATGAGTGCACCCACAGGATCTAACCGCCCCATCCGCCCCGAACTACGACGATTCGGGATTTGGCGCAAAAACGGCTTCGGCACGGACACCGCAGACGCGAGACTTTTGGAAACACCGCGCAGCTCCGATTTCACGCACACCGACCCGTGGCGGGTCATGCGCATCCAAAGCGAGTTCGTTCAAGGTTTTGACGCGCTGGCCGAGATTGGCCCGGCCATCAGCGTGTTTGGTTCGGCACGCACCAAGCCGGATTCCCCGTACTACGCCACCGGCATGGAGGTTGGCAGGCTGCTGGTGGAAGCCGGTGTAGCTGTCATCACCGGCGGTGGCCCGGGCTCCATGGAGGCTGCGAACCGCGGCGCCACCGAGGCTGGCGGGCTCTCCATTGGTTTGGGAATTGAGCTCCCCTTCGAGCAGGGCATGAACGAATGGGTGGGGCTCGGTGTCGACTTCCGCTACTTCTTCGCCCGCAAGACCATGTTCGTCAAGTACGCCCAGGGTTTTGTGGTGTTGCCCGGCGGGCTCGGCACCCTTGATGAACTCTTCGAGGCCATGGTTTTGGTACAGACCAGCAAGGTCAGCCAATTCCCCATAGTGCTGGTGGATAAGGCGTTCTGGGCCCCGCTCATGGACTGGATCCGGGATGTCATGGTGGAACAGGGCCTGGTCTCAGCTGGCGACTTGGACATCGTGCAACTGGTCGACACCGCCGAAGAGGCCGTGCAGCTTGTCATGGAAGGAAAAGCTGGCGCCAGAGTTGCAGCCGGCGGCTAGGGGCTGACTCTAGGAGATGAACCCCCTTTCGCGCCGTGCATCTGGCACCATGGTGTAGTGACTTACTTCCTGATCTTTCTTGCCGTGATGGTGGCTGCTGCGGCTGCGCTTTATGTGGTGGGTCTGAACAAGCCCCAGGCCAATATCGAGGTGTACGATGACGTCCTTGGTGCGCCTGTGGCCAACCTGCCACCGGTGTTGCTGCCGGGCGCGCCTCAGCCGGCTGACGTAGACACACTGCGCTTCTCACTGGGACTGCGCGGCTATCGCATGGATCAGGTGGATGAGGTGTTAGACCGGCTGCGCGATGAATTGGCGGCCAAGGACTTGCGAATCGCTGCATTGGAGTCCGGCAACCCCGCCGTCCCCGCTGCGGACATGGCAACTGGCTCAGACGCGGACGACGCCGGTGCCGCACCCTTAGCTGCAACGGCGGCAAACGCTGGGCTCGAGTCGGGCAACGCCACGGAAACTGGCTCTAGCACCGGAGCCGGGTCTAGCTCGGGCTCGAACTCACGAGCAGGCTCGGGCTCCGGGCTCGTGGATGGAAATGACGGCTGGCTGTGATGGCGAGCAGTGATGGCAAGGTCCGCTGCGCATGGGGCGGGATGGAAGGCGATGCGCAGTACCAGCTCTATCACGACACGGAATGGGGCAAGCCTGTGTCCGGGGATCCGGAGACCGTGGAGCGCGAACTCTTTGAACGGCTGAGCCTAGAGGCATTCCAATCGGGTCTGAGCTGGCTGACGATCCTGCGAAAACGTGAAGCATTCAGGACCGCATTCAAAAACTTTGACCCGGGCGCTGTGGCCGCGTTCGACGAGGCCGATTTTGAACGGCTCATGAACGATTCCAGCATTGTGCGCAACCGGCTCAAAATCAGCGCCACCATGGCAAACGCGAAAGCCCTGCTGGCCCTGCCAGAGGGGATCACGCTAGCCTCCCTACTGGCCGACCATGCTCCGCAAGATTCTCGGCTTCCAGACGCACCGGTTGCGTCCCAGACACCGGAGTCTGCGCAATTAGCTAAGACGCTAAAGAAGCTCGGCTTTTCTTTTGTTGGCCCCACCACGGCGTACGCCATGATGCAGGCAGTCGGTGTAGTCAACGATCACCAACCCGGTTGCTGGCTTGCCGCTGGTGCGAATAACCTCGACCGTGAGTGCCCCGAACGTTGAGTGAGCAGTCAAAGAGTGACCAGTTCAAGAGTGACCCAACATATGAGTGAGCTCGATTCGGGCTCTGCAGCCAAGCCCTCCATCAACGAGGAAATCTACGCCGCACTTCGCCGCTGGGTAGCTCCGTTGCAGCGGGCCCCGTGGTGGCTCCAAGTCGGCCTGCTCTATGCCGCTACGCGTTTGTTCTCCTTCGCAGTCTTTCTCGGGGCGGCCTGGCATGCTGAAGAATCGCCGTGGGGTGGACGTCAGCCCGACTATCTGACGTTCATCAACCGCTGGGATGCCGGCTGGTACGAGCGGGTTTTCGACGCCGGATACCCCACCACCATTCCCCGCCACGACAACGGCGTTGCCTACCCCAATCAATGGGCGTTCTTCCCTCTCTTTCCAGTCCTGGCACGAGGTTTAAGCGCCGTAACAGGGTTGGAATGGGCGGCCTCGGGCGCCATCGTTGCCACGGTAGCCGGACTGGCGGCCGCGCTCATGGTGTATGTGCTGTTCCGGAATTTTGCTGCACCGGGGACCGCCCTGTGGGGTGTGGTCTTTTTTGCCAGCTTCCCCGTTTCCCCGGTCTTGCAGGTTCCCTACGCAGAGTCTCTGGGCATATTCTTCCTGGCGGCAGCCCTGCATCTACTTCTCAAACGGAACTATAGTGCCGCTGTGCCCATGGTGATCCTGCTGTGCCTGTCGAGGCCAACGGGGGTGCCCTTTGTCGCCGTCGTTGGTCTGCATCTGGTGCTGCGCTGGTGGCACCGGAAGCGCGATCCGTTCCCGGCCGCTGAGATGGTGTGGGGCGCGGTGCTGCTGGTGGTCAGCGCAGTGATGGCCTTTGCCTGGATGCTCATCGCCTGGTGGGTGACGGGGGAGCGCACCGCTTACACCGATACTGAGACGGCTTGGCGGGGCACTGAACTGGTGCTCTTCAAACCATGGTTCGACGCCGGTGTGGACCTGGTAGGTCCGTTGTGGGGGCCGTTGCTGCCGCTCATTTTCGTGGCACTTGTCCTGCTGTACCTCAATTCCAAAGCTGTGCGGCGTCTGGGCGTCGAGATGCAGATGTGGTGCGGCATGTACCTGCTGTACCTCATGGCTGTGTTGCATCCACAGTCGAGCACGTTCAGGATGCTGCTGCCATTGTTCCCGCTGGCCCTCGCGGCGGCGTTCATTTCCACCTCAAGGGCTTACCGTGTGAGCGTGCTGGTGATGTTTAGTGTGCTGCAAATTGTTTGGGTGGTCTGGCTGTGGCAACTCACCGCCATCAGCACCGGACAGGCGTGGCCGCCGTAAGGATCGTCGAGACATTTGTCAATGGGTGTCTGTGGCGATTAGCACCCGGACGCTCACATACGGAATAATGGGTTGTGAGCGATACAACATCAACGCTTGGCAGGGGAAATCCCTGCAGATGCGGATTTGTACTACGAAAAGGGGAACTCCTGATGGCGGCCATGAAACCTAGAACCGGAGACGGTCCAATGGAAGTGACTAAAGAAGGTCGGAGCTTGATCTTGCGCCTGCCATTGGAAGGCGGCGGACGTCTCGTCGTAGAGATGAATGCAGACGAGGCAGTTAGTCTCAAGGAATGTCTTGCAGGCGTGACCGAGTAGCTTTTTCACTAACTCTAAGTTTCAAACAGGCGGGGCGGCGAAAGCTGCCCCGCCTGTTTCATTAGCGCTTCTTAGCGCTTGACAGCCAGCAGCAGGCCGTCGCCGGTGGGCAGCATGGCAGAGATCAGTGAGTCGTGCTCGCGGATCAGCTTGCCTACTTGGCGCAACACAACGGTGCTGGTTTCGCGGATGGCCGGGTCAGAGACGCGGTCCTTATCCAGGGCATCGTTGATGATGAGAAGGCCGCCGGTCTTCAATAGTCTGATGGCCTGCTGGACATACTCGGGGAAGCTGGGCTTGTCGGCGTCAATGAAGACCAGATCGTAGGCGCCGTCGGTCAGGCGGGGTAGTACGTCTTGGCCGCGGCCGGAAATGGTTCGGGTGCGGTTGGCAGGGGAACCGGACTCAACGAAGGCCTCGCGTGCAGCTTTGAGGTGGTCCACATCGGGATCGATCGTGGTCAGCACGGCCTTGGGTCCCAGACCGCGCAAAAGTGCCACACCTGAAACGCCGGCGCCGGTGCCGATTTCAACAGCTGTCTGTGCCTTGGAGGTTGCCGCCAAGACGGTCAGGGCAGCAGCCACGCCGGGGCTCACAGGGAACAAACCCAGCTCGTGCGAACGTTCCCGGGCGCGTCGCAGAACAACGTCTTCCACGGGAAGGCCCTCCGTGTAGGACCAGCTGGTGGATTTATCGGCACTCATGGGTGTTGTTTCCTAAACTGTTGCGTTGACTGGTATATAGCCTACTGCCTGCACCCCCTGTCGGCCGGGCGCCATCAGTGTCATCATTCAGCAAAATGTCAGCTTTGTTTGGCAGACTGTTGAGACTAAAAGGAAACCTTCCTTTGCGCCGTTCCCTTGAATAGGGAAGCGAAACAGCCATTGAAGTGAGGTGCAGCGATGAGTTCAGCCACTACCCCGGCAGCCCGTCCTGCAGAAGTAGCCCCGGGCCAGCTTGCCGCCACCGCCGACTGGGTGACGCCGTCGTGGGATGAAGTGGTGGCCAACCACTCCGCCAAGGTCTTCCGGCTCGCCTACCGTCTGACAGGGAACAAGTTCGACGCCGAGGACCTCACCCAAGAGGTCTTTGTCCGCGTGTTCAAGTCCCTGGCCAACTTCAAACCCGGCACGCTAGATGGCTGGCTACACCGCATCACCACCAACTTGTTCCTGGACCAGGCCCGTAGGAAGCAGCGCATCCGTTTCGATGCCCTCTCCGAAGATGCCACGGCACGTTTGGCGGGCAACGATCCCGGACCTGAGCGAACTTTTGAGTTCAATAACCTGGACCTGGACATCGCTGCCGCCTTGGAGGCGCTGCCGCCTGACTTCCGTGCCGCCGTCGTACTGTGTGACATGGAGGGCCTGTCCTACGATGAGGTGGCGCACGCACTGGGCATCAAGCTCGGAACCGTGCGTTCGCGGATCCATCGCGGCCGGGCCATGTTGCGCGAATCTCTGGCAGATCGGGCACCGCGCCAGCCTCAGGAGCTCCGCCCAGCGCGTAAGCCGTTGCTCTCGCTGCCACGCATAGCTGGCGCACGCTAGACTCTTTGGGATGCTGATGTGCTGTCGGACACACAGTGGAAGTTCGTAAAATTTCAAGCGTGATCGCTAGGAATCGTTGCTTTGAGTACTGAGAGGGTAATCTTCCTAACGTGTTTGGTATCAATACCCCTGAGCTCCTCCTGATACTTCTGTTGGCAGTATTGGTGATTGGGCCTACCCGGCTTCCCGGTTATGTGGACAAGCTGAAGAACCTCATCCGTGAGGTGCGCAAGATGGCTTCTGGCGCGCGCGAAACCATTAAGGAAGAGGCCGGGGTTGATATCGATGATATTGACTGGAAGAAGCTCGATCCTCGCCAGTACGATCCCCGCCGCATCATCCGCGAAGCGCTGATTGACGACGACGAACTTGAGTCCCTCAAGTCCCTCAAGACCGCGCCCGGCGCGGCCATCGCCAGCATGATGGGCAAAGATTCCAAGGAAGAGAAAGCAGCTCAGCCTGCCGCTGATCTTCCAGCAGCGCCTGTTATAGAACGCCTCGCCGAAGGCCAGCTGGCCCCGTTCGACATCGAAGCAACCTAGCCCCACAGCAGACGCTTTCGCAGCAATGGTTGGATTTTTCGGAATGCTATCCCACCTGGCTGCGATAGCGTTTGAGTTTTTGGCACCATTGCTGCGATAGCGTCGTGATCAGCGAGTGCTGTGGTCAGCCAGCCTTGTGATTAGCGAGCGCCGTGATTAGCGGGGGGTGACGCCTAGCTTTAGGCCGGACAAGCCTCGCGGGCGCACTGCCAGCTTATCGGCGATCCCCAGCAAGGCTTGTGCCGCAGCGGACCGCGGATCTGAGAGCACAATGGGCAGCCCGGAATCTCCACCCTCACGCAAAGCTACATCAAGGGGGATCTGGCCCAATAGTTCCACAGGCGAGTTCACTGTTTGGCTCAGCCGTTTGGCGAGGATTTCGCCGCCACCGGAACCAAAGAGCTCCATGGTGCTGCCGTCGGGCAGCGTCAAAAATGACATGTTTTCAATGACGCCGGCAACCTTCTGCCCGGTCTGCACCGCAATGGCGCCGGCACGTTCGGCCACATCGGCCGCGGCCGCCTGCGGGGTGGTGACCACCAAGATTTCAGCCTTGGGCAGCAATTGCCCCACCGAAATAGCAATGTCACCGGTGCCAGGTGGCAGATCAAGCAGCAGGATGTCCAGATCTCCGAAGTAGACATCGCCCAAGAATTGTTCAAGGGCCCGGTGCAGCATGGGGCCACGCCACGCCACCGGCTGGTTGCCGGCCACAAACATGCCAATCGAAATGACCTTGACGTCGTGCGCCACCGGCGGAAGGATCATCTCGTCCACACGCGTGGGTGCTTGCGTAATGCCCATGAGGCCGGGCACGGAGAAACCGTAGATGTCAGCATCCACAATGCCCACACGCAGCCCCTTGGCCGCTAAAGCACACGCCAGATTGACGGTGACGGAGGACTTGCCCACACCACCCTTGCCGCTAGCGACTGCATAGACGCGGGTCAGGGAGTTCTCATCATTGAACGGGATGCCGCGCTCAGCGGCGCCTCCCTTGAGACGTTCCTTCAACTCGGCCCGTTGCTCCGCTGTCATGACGGTGAGGTCCACGATTACATCCGTGACGCCGTCGAGCTTTGATAGTGCAGCGCTAACATCCCGGGTGATGGTTTCACGCAGGGGGCAGCCAGCAATGGTGAGCCGGATGAGCGCCTGGACCCGTCCGTCGTCGAACGCTGCTACCGAGGCGACCATCCCCAACTCGGTGATGGGGCGGCGCAGCTCGGGGTCGATGACAGTGGCCAGCGCGGCGAGTAAGGCGGAATCGGACGGGGTGGTCATGGAATGCGGGCCTTAGAAGTCGGTGGAACGTTTGGCGGAGGCGCCTTTGGAAGATTTTTTGGGGGAGACGGTCTTCAACGAGCTGGTGGCGGGCCGCCGTTTTGAGGCGCTTGGCTCCTTCTGATGATCGGCACCGTCGGGCAGATCGCCGTCGGACTCGTCATCATCTTGGATTGCGATAAGTTCCTCGAGCAGGCTGCGCAATTCTGAGCGCACAAAGTCACGGGTGGCCACTTCACGTAACGAAATCCGCAAGGCGGCCACTTCGCGCGTCAGGTACTCGGTATCGGCCAGGTTGCGTTCATTGCGGGAGCGGTCCTGCTCGATCTGGACGCGGTCCCTATCATCCTGACGGTTCTGGGCCAGCAGAATTAGCGGGGCAGCGTAGGAGGCTTGGGTGGAGAAGAACAGGTTCAACAAGATGAACGGATAGGGATCCCACTTGAGCCCAAAGAGACCAATGACGTTCAGGGCGATCCAGACGATCACAAAAATTGTCATGTACAACAGGAAGTTGGCGGTTCCCATGTAACGGGCGAACCGTTCGGCGAAGCGGCCAAAAAGGTCCGGATCTCCTGCGAGGTTGGGCAGGAGCCGCGACTTCAGCTCCATAGGTGTGTCGAGACCGCCGTCCTTGGCGTGGTGCCGCTCAGCCAATGCGTCCTCCTAATTTTCTGATGGGTGCGCCGTCCTCATGGGTACGCCAATCCTCGGGCAAAAGATGATCCAACAAGTCATCAACCGTGACGGCGCCGACCAGGCGGCCCTCCTTGTTGACAACAGGAAGCGAGTTCAGGTTATAGGAGGCCATGGTGTGGCTGACCACGGAGATGTCATCCTGATCGGACACGGGCTCCAGATTCTTATCCACAATGGTGCCCAGTTGTTCCGGCGGAGCGCTGCGCAACAGCTGTTGGATATGCACGACGCCGAGGAAGCGGCCGGTGGGTGTTTCCAGAGGTGGTCGGCAAATGAAAATGGAGGAGGCCAATGCGGGGGAGAGGTCCTCACTGCGTACATGGGCCAGGGCCTCGGCGACCGTGGCTTCCGGTGGCAGGATGACCGGAACCGGTGTCATCAGGGCGCCAGCGGTTCCTTCCTCGTACTGGAGCAGGCGGCGGACGTCTTTGGCTTCCTCCGGCTCCATGAGCAGCAGCAATTCCTCGGCCTTGGCTTGGGGAAGATCGGCCAGGAGGTCGGCGGCGTCGTCGGGGTCCATCTCTTCGAGCACATCGGCTGCACGTTCATTATCCAACGCCGACAACAAAGTGACCTGATCGTCTTCGGGAAGCTCGGACATGATGTCAGCCAAACGCTCATCCTGAAGTTCGCTGGCCACCTCCACGCGGCGTTTATCGCTCATCTCCTGGAGGGCATCAGCGAAGTCGGCCGGCTTGAGGTCCTCGTGGGTGGCCACGAAAACAGAGGCGCTTTGCGGTGCCGCAACATCTTCGGCACGGGCCTCAGACCAGTCGATGAGCATGGTGTGGCCACGACGCAGCCCACGTAGACGGGAGGTGGAGGAACCGCGGCGGACGAACAGCTTGGTCACGAGCCAGTCACCGTTGCGCTGCTTGTCCATGGCAATGTCTTCAATGACAGCAAAGCCGCTGCCGTCAACCAGAGTGACCTTGCGGTCAAAAATGCCACCCAACACCAACTGTTCAGCGCCGCGTTGTTCAAAGCGTCGCAAATTCACCAGGCCGGTGCAGATGATCTGAGACTGGTCCATGGAGGTCAGCCGGGTCATGGGCACGAAGACTCGCTTCTTGCCAGGGACTTCCACCACAATGCCCACGGCGTGCGGTGCTGTTTGTGGGCCACGGCCCAAGACCACCACATCTCGCAGTTTGCCGAGCCTATCGCCCAAGGGGTCGAAGACGTCAAGGCCCAGAAGGCGGGCGACAAAGATGCGCGTTGGTTGAGTGCTCACGTATATAGGCTACTTGGCCTGCCGGACAATGACGCAACGTTGAAGTGAACGTTATGTGGGGCGTTGCAGAACCATTGCGGAGCAGCGCAGGGGTGCGTTGCAGAGCAGCGCACCCCTGCACGGAATATTGTCAGGAACGGAGGGGTGATATTGAGCAGTTGTACTAGGTCGCTGAGTGGGGTCGCGGAGGCTTTGTTCATTTCACTGCCAGCGATACTCCAGCCAATGTGCAGGAACATGCGAGAGAATGAAGCTATGGCAAACCTCTTTGGACGGACCCGACCCTTGGATGAGGCCCGCATTGTTCCCGTTGGGGAAACAATCGGCTCTTATACTTCCTACTTGGATGCCCAGAAGGCGGTTGATTACCTGGCAGATGAGAAGTTCCCTGTCCGGCACGTTTCCATTGTGGGCAATGACCTGAAGATGGTGGAGCGCGTCACCGGCAAGCTCAGCTACCCTCGAGTAGCCCTGACGGGGGCTATGACAGGTGCGTGGTTCGGCTTGTTCATTGGCGTGATGCTCAGCTTCTTCGACTCGGCAACCAACGCCGGCGCGCCGTACATCAATGTCATCACCGCCGTATTCTTGGGTGCTGCGCTGTGGATGTTGTTTGCGATCATCGGCTATGCGGCCCAGCGGGGCAAGCGTGATTTCACTTCCACGAATCAGGTGCTGGCTTCTAGCTACGACGTCATTGTCACCCCCGATGTGGCTATGGAAGCTCGGCGCCTCCTGGCGCAACTGCCCATGAATTCCAATGCTGTGCGCCCCCAGAACTACCAAGGCCAAGGCTCGCAAGGTCAGGGCTTCCAGGGCCAGGGCCAAGGATCGCAGGGATACCGACCACCGGTTCAGCCGCCTGCTGCCGGGCCGGCACCGACCCGCCCCGAGGGCTGGCACGATCCTTACGCCCCAGCCGATCCGGCCGCGGCAGAAGCTGCCGGCAACGAGCCATCGATTCATGCACCAACCGAGAATGACCGCCCAGGTCAGGCCCCTCTGGATGGTCCGCGCCGCGGTCAGTTCCCTGACCTGCCCGATGGCCGGCCACAGTATGGTATTCGTGTGGAGTCCCCGCAGCCTGCCCCGTCAGCCACGCCAGCGCCTGCCCCTGTAGACCCGGATGCGCCCGCAGCCCCGGCCAAGCCGCCTCATGGAGCTAACCCGGAGCAGTAACTCTCCGTAAGATTCTCAGTAGCAGCTGAAAATGCCGCCGCCCCCTTGCACAGTGCCGCCAGTAACCCCACGGCAATAGACGGGAGAGGTGGCATTTTGCGTCTGCTGCTTATCGTCGGCGGGCATGGTCACAGGCCGTGGGCGGGACATCAGAGGTGGCAGCAAGTCAACTATTGACTTTCCCGCTTGGAAAGTGATTAGCTTTCCGTTATGGAAAGTAATTCAGCTCAGGACGCACAGCACGCACATGAAACTCAGGAAGCTCAGGAAGCTCAAATTGCGGTGGCTGCTATTGAAGGGGCTAGGGCCAATGCGGCCGACCGTCTCGTCACGCCGTGGTGGTACCACCCGATCTTGGGGCTGCTGGCCGGCGCCTTTGTGGTTGCCTACACAATCGGCGGCATAGTGGTGATGGTTGTTGCTTTCCTGGTATTTTTCGTTGGCATCGGCATCTTGGTGGGAACCTACAAGAAGAAGACGGGGATGTGGATCAACGGACTGACAGCGGGTAAGGCCAGCTGGTGGACGCTTCCCCTGGCCTTGATCATGGTTGCCGGCATGGGCGGGGCCTATTATTTGCACGCAGAACGTGGGCTCGACTGGCCGGCATGGGTGGTTGGCGTCGTTGTTTTTGTTGCCGTGAATGTTTTTGGCCGGCGTTTTGACGTGGCTCTGCGCAGCCAATTACGGCACAAGCTATGAGCGCAGGGCTAAACGAGGTCATCCACGCCAGCAACCGGCTGCAGATCTGCGCATTTCTCAGCGGTGTTACGCAGGCAGAGTTTGGTTCCATCAGGGACATGCTGGGTGTGGCAGACTCCGTGACCAGCAAGCATTTGAAAGTTCTTGAAGAAGCCGGATACGTGGTGCTGACTAAACCAACGGGGAAGGGCCGGGTCAAGACCTGGGCCGCGTTGACGCCGGAAGGTAGCCGTGCCTACGCGGAGCACGTGGCGGTGCTGAAGGCCTTGATCGCCGGAGTTTGAGCCTGGACCTCAGCAGGGGCCGGCGCTGGAAACAACGACGACGGGAGGTCACCTTTGCGCAAAAGGTGATCTCCCGTCGTCGTGCTTCATAGCCGAAAGCCGGCTACGGACAGATCAGTTGGACAGGCTCGCCATCCAGGCCTCGACGTCCTCGGGCGTGCGGGGGAGCGCAGCGCTCAAGTTGACGGGGCCGTTGGCGGTGATGAGGATGTCGTCCTCGATGCGCACGCCGTTGCCGCGGAACTCGGCCGGGATGGCCAGGTCCTCGTCCTTGAAGTACAGGCCGGGCTCGATCGTGAAGACCATGCCCTCGGTGATGATGCCATCGAGGTATAGCTCGGCGCGGGCCTGAGCGCAATCGTGCACGTCCATGCCCAAGTGGTGGCTGGTGCCGTGCGGCATCCAGCGGCGGTGCTGCTGGCCGTCAGCGGACAGTGCCACCTCGGGCGTCACGGGCAGCAGGCCCCAGGCTGCGAGACGGTCTGCCAGAACTTCCATGGCCGCTGTGTGGACGTCGCGGAACTTACGGCCGGGAACGGCTACGGCGAAGGCGGCGTCGGCGGCATCAAGGACTGCTTGGTAGATCTTGCGCTGAACTGGCGAGTACGTGCCGTTGACTGGCAGCGTGCGGGTGATGTCAGCGGTGTAGAGAGAATCAGCTTCGACACCGGCGTCCACGAGCAGCATCTGGCCCTCGTTGACGGTGCCTGTGTTGCGATTCCAATGCAGCACCGTGGCGTTGTTGCCTGCGGCGGCAATGGTGTCGTAGCCCAGCTCATTGCCCTCTTCCCGGGCACGGGCAAAGAACGCGCCTTCGACAACGCGTTCGCCGCGCTTGTGGGAAACTGCACGCGGCAAGGCACGGACAATGTCCTCGAAACCGTTGATGGTCGCTGCGACAGCAACCTTCATCTGCTCGATTTCCCAGACGTCCTTGATCAGGCGCAGCTCGGAGAGTGCCTCGGTCAGCTTGGCGTCGAGAGCATCCAAAGCACCAAAGTCCATGGTGTCAGGGTTTGCTGCTGTGTTGTAGCGGGCGGTGTCTACGAGCGCGTCAATGTTCTCGTCGACTTTGCGCACCAAGCGGATGGAGGTGCCGCCCACGGACGTCTCGCCAACATTCTTGGTGATGCCCACTTCGAGGTCGGTGACATCGGCGGTGGGCAGTCCCAGCTGAGCCTGGAACTCGGGCAGGGTGGGGCGGCGGCCAATCCAGAACTCGCCGCTTCGGGAATCGGCGTAGAACTCCTTCGTGTCCCGGCCCGACATGGGACGGAAGTACAAGGTGGCGAGGTGATGACCGCCGTCGTCCCCTTCACCCTCTGTAACCGGATCCAAGACCAGCACGGCGTCGGGCTCATGGTCCACGCCCAAGCCCGTCAGATGCGCGAAGGCGGAGTGCGGGCGGAAGCGGTAGTCGCAATCGTTGGAGCGAACCTTCAGTGGTCCGGCAGGAATCACCAGGCGCTCGCCGGGGAACTGCTCGGAAATAGCACGACGGCGGCGCGCGGCGTGGTCTGCCACCTCGGCCCGGGCCGGCAGCTGCGCTGATGAGGGCGCCCAATTGGAGGCCATAAAGGTACGGAAAGCATCCGAGTCGGGGCGATGCGAACGGTTGTTCACACGCTCCTCAAGGGGCAGTTCGCTGGTGTGGTCGGGGTTCGCGGAGGATTGCTCAGTCTGATTCACCCCTTAAGTCTCCCACCGCTTGCGCAAAGGGACAAAGGTGGTGGCGTGCCGTTCGCTCCCGGCAGGCGCTGCGGCACGGCCGTAGACGCCGCAGTGGCTGCCGCCGCACTTGTGTGCGCCGTGGCGCCGGTTGCTGGGGAACGGACGTAGGCTGGGGGCGTGAGGATCGATTTGCACACGCATTCAAATGTTTCCGACGGTACACAGGCTCCGGCCGAACTCGTGGCCGCAGCCGCCGCCGCGCGCCTTGATGTCATGGCGCTGACCGACCACGATTCCACGGATGGCTGGGATCGCGCGCTCGAGGCCGCCAGGCGCCACGGTGTGGGGCTGGTGCCCGGCATGGAAATTTCGTGCAAAACCTCGCGCGGCGTCAGCGTCCACCTGCTGAGTTATCTGCACGACCCGCTCAATGCGGACCTCCTCGAGGAAATCACCAAGGCCAAGGACGCTCGACTGACCCGCGCCGAACGCATGGTGGAGCGCCTGGCCGAGGACTATCCGCTGAACTGGGACGACGTCAGCGCCCATGTTGCCCCCGGCGCCACTGTGGGCCGCCCGCACATTGCCGACGCCTTGGTTGCCGCCGGCATCGTGGCTGACCGCAATGAGGCGTTCGCCAGCATCCTGACTTCCCATTCGCGTTACTTTGTCAGCCACTACGCGGTGGAGCCGGCGCTGGCCGTGGAACTGGTTCGCGCAGCCGGGGGAGTGCCCGTCTTTGCCCACCCCGTGGCATCGAGCCGGGGGAGGGTGGTGGCCCCGGAAATCTTCCATGACATGATCGACGCCGGACTCCTCGGTTTGGAGGTCGACCACCGGGACAATCCTCCCGAAGGACGCGCCTGGCTACGGCAATTGGCTCATGAGCGGGGACTATTCATCACCGGTTCTTCTGACTATCACGGAGCCGGAAAGCCCAATTTGCTAGGCGAAAACACTACCTCTCCCGAGGCTCTGGAACGGTTGTTGGCGTTGGGAACAGGAAGCACGCCCTACCTGCCATAACTCGTGCTGGAACTCTTGCAATAGCGCTCGCAGTCGCTCCTTCTACGGCCCGCCTATGCCCTACAAAGGGCCGATGGTTGCGCCATTGTTATCTCTTGAAGCACGTAACAGCCATGTTGAATCATCCGGAGCCTGTTATTGTAGGCAGAGTTGATTGGTTCGAAAGGGCAACTAAATCTTGTCTAGAACCTGTTGTAGTCCCGTTGCCGGCTGAACGTCAGCCGTTGAACTTCCGGTAGTGAATAGTCGCCTTGTACGCGATTCACTTTGGGCCGCCTGCGCAGAAACATCTGCTTGCCGTGGTGGCTGGTCCCGGGCGGGAAAGTGCGCCGCGAAGTCCTTCACCGGATTACTTTGAGCACCTCTTTTTTGGGCGGCGCACGCTGTTTTTTGGCGGAATGCCGGTGAATTCCGTCCTAGCGAGAGGACAGATATGGTGCCGGATGGCGCAGGGCTGAACCAACTGGGAAGTTGGACAGTCATTGGACTATTAGTGCTGTTTTACGGTGGCACGTTGCTGATGACCTTCTTTATTGGTCGCAAGAATGAAAACGCTGACGGATATATGACAGCGGGCAACAAGGTTGGTTTTGGTATCTCGGCCGGAAGCATGACGGCCACATGGATCTGGGCATCCTCGATGTATGCCTCGGCCACCTCCGGCTACACGTACGGGATTTCCGGGCCCATCCACTACGGCTTGTGGGGCGCGTTGATGATCTTGTTCATCTACCCGTTCGGCAAACGAATCAGAGCCGTGGCGCCCAAGGCCCACACGCTCGCCGAGATCATGTACGCCCGGCACGGAAAATCCAGCCAGTTGATGCTGGCAGGTTCCAACATTGTTGGCTCGCTCATCAGCATCACCTCCAACTTCATTGCCGGTGGCGCGCTCATTGCGTTGTTGTCGCCCTTCAACTTCACCCAGGGCATCTTGTTCATGGGTGGCGGAATTTTGCTGTACTCACTGTGGTCTGGTTTTAGGGCATCGGTCATGACAGACGCCGTGCAGGTATTCGCTCTGCTCGGTGCCGTCGTCATCATCGTTCCCGTGGTGTTCTTTACTGCCGGCGGCCCAGATATGTTTGCCACAGGTGCTAGCAATCTGACCCCGCAGCAGTCCAACTTCTTCTCCTCCGAGGCCTTCCTGAATCAAGGTGCCCCGTACATTGCCGCAGTCCTGGCCTATGCAATTGGTAACCAGACCATTGCCCAGCGCCTCTTTGCTGTACGCGAGGACTTGATCAAGAAGACGTTCGTCACGGCCACAGTGGGCTACGGCGCCACCATCATCGGTGTTGGCATGCTCGGTGTCATGGCTCTATACGCCGGAATTGCGCCGATGGATGGGGACTCGAACAACTTGATCCCGCAGATGGCTGCAACGTATTTGGGCCCGATCCTACTGGGCGTCTTTCTGATCATGATTGTCAGCGCACTGTCCTCCACCGCGGACTCGGACCTCTCCGCCATGTCCTCGATCATGATGGCCGACGTCTATGGCCAAAACATTGCCAAAAAGGATAAAGCGAACCCCAAGACCATGCTGCTCATTGGCCGCATCACCATGGTTGTTGCCACTGGAGCAGGGCTGTACTTTGCCAGCGGAAAGCTGAACATCCTTGACCTCTTGGTCTTTGTTGGAGCACTCTGGGGTGCCTTGGTGTTCCCTGTCATTGCCAGCTTCTACTGGGAAAAGGTCACGAACAAGGCGTTCACCGTCTCCGTATTGGCCGCACTTGCCTGCTTCCTGCCTGTCCGTTTCGGATGGATTGCCATGGATGGAGCTACCGGCATCGTCGTCGACATGCTCGCCGTGATTGGCATAGGTGTTGTACTCGGCTTGATGGCTTTCGGCTTCTTCGGTCTGAAGATCGCCAAGATCGTGGCAGCTGTTGCCATCTTGGCTGCGGCCCCATTCGCCATCGGATTCTTACATGACTACGCCGTACTTTCAGGCTCGCTGGTGGCCTACGCCGTCAGCACCCTGGTGTGTTATTTCATGTGCTTCCGGAACAAGGCAACCTTTGATTTTGACAGCATCCAGGAGCGCATTGGCGACTTCGACAACCGAGCGGAAGCCAGCCATGACGGCACCGGTGCACTTCTTGAAGAGAAAGCGTAGGACCCAGCCGTGAGCGTATTTTTTCTGACCCTGTATGTCCTCATCTGTCCCGTGATCGTCACCGGCGTGATCTACGTGTTGGGACGGGCCCTCTGGCTGGAGATCCGTGAAGCCAAACGTGAAGGCCGCCCGCTGATTTAGTGCGATCGATGAACGGCTCAACAAAAATGCCGCCGTTTGACGGAAATGCCATAGTTCAAACCCTGGCATTTCCGTCTGTTGGTTGCGGCAGTATTGGCTTACGCCACTAAGTTACTGGGCTATTTGGTGCCGGCAAAAGTGCTGGATAATCCCC
>NZ_JBFBLV010000023.1:0-72052 GCF_040686835.1 Specibacter sp. NPDC078692 | reverse complement strand
CATGACGCTCTCGGCGGCCGTGCTGCTGGTGGGTGCCGTTGCCCTTATTACCCTGCAGGGCTGGTGGCCGGCGGTTGCACGGTTGCAACCGTGGCATTTGCGTCAAACTATGGCATTTCTCGGCTTGCTTGGCTTAGCGGGCGCGCTCGACGCGCTTTTCGTCCCATACCGGCTCGTCGGATTCGTAAACCTTGCCATCAGAGCCGAACACCAGGAACCTATCGAAGGACCTGGCGAACCAGCGGTCGTGAGTGACCGCCAAAACAGTTCCTTCAAAGGAATCGATGGCCTTCTCCAGCGCCTCGGCTGAGTGCAGATCCAAGTTGTCAGTAGGCTCATCGAGCAGGAGCAAGGTGGCACCGGAGAGTTCCAGGAGCAGAATCTGGAAGCGAGCCTGCTGACCTCCGGAGAGGGAATCGTACTTTTGCTCCGAGCTGGACGCCAGACCATAACGATCCAAAGCCCCGGCCGCGGCTTCGCGCCCCATGCCGGAACGGTGTTCGTCCCCGCGGTGCAAAATATCCAGCAAAGTGCGCGTCAAAAGGTCCGGCCGGGCATGGGTCTGGGCAAAGAAGCCAGGGCGGATGCGAGCCCCGAGTTTCACCGAACCTTCGTGCGGCACATGGGCAATCTCGACGTCGGACACCGGCTCATGTTCCTTGTCCGGATCCGAGCCGCCTGCCGCCAGAAGTCGCAGGAAGTGAGACTTACCAGAGCCGTTGGAGCCCAGCACGCCCACCCGGTCGCCGAACCAAACCTCGGTGCTGAACGGTTTCATGAGGCCAGTCAATTCCAGCTTCGTGGCAATGATGGCGCGTTTGGCCGTACGGCCACCCTTGAGTCGCATCTTCACGTTCTGCTCAATGGGCAGCGCCTCTGGCGGGCCCTGTTCCAAGAACTGGGCCAGACGTGACTGTGCCGCCTGGTACCGGTTCGCCATATCGGAGCGGAACGCAGCCTTGGTCTTGTACATGTTGACGAGTTCCTTGAGCTTGATGTGCTCCTCGTCCCAGCGCTTGCGCAGCTCTTCAAAACGGGCGTTGCGGTCCTCGCGGGCCTTCACATAAGATTCAAATCCGCCGCCATGGGTCCAGCTGGAGGCGCCGTTGATGCCTGGTTCCAGCGTGACTATACGGGTTGCAGCGTTGGCCAGCAGTTCACGGTCGTGACTGACAAACAGCACCGATTTGGGTGACTCCGACATTTTGGCTTCGAGCCAGCGCTTGCCGGGCACGTCCAAGTAGTTGTCAGGCTCATCCAGCAGAAGCACCTCGTCGGGGCCAGAGAACAATGCCTCCAGCACCAGACGCTTCTGCTCACCACCACTGAGCGAAGCCGCTTTGCGGTACTGCGCGGTGTAAAAGTCCATGCCCATGGCAGCCATGGTGACTTCATCCCACGTTGTTTCCATCTCGTAACCACCAACATCGCCCCAATCGGCGATGGCCTGGGCGTAGGCCATTTGGCTGGGCTCGTCATCACGCTCCAGCATTGCTTCTTCGGCGGCATCCACGGCCTTCCCGGCGGCGGAAATGTTCGCCGATGCCACGGAGAGCAGCAAGTCACGCACCGTGCTCTCGTCACGGACTTGGCCCACGAACTGGCGCATCACGCCCATGCTGCCCGTACGCGAAACGGCACCCTCATCTGCCTTGATGTCTTGGCAGATGATCCGCAGCAGCGTCGTTTTTCCCGTGCCATTGGGGCCGATCAAAGCAGTCTTGGTGCCATCGGAGACGCGGAAGTTCACCCCGTTCAGCAGCTGCCGGCCGTCGGAGAGAAAGTAGTCAATGTTTGCAACGTCAATGTGTCCCACAGAACAATTCTCCCATCTTCTCATCAGTCTCCCCGCACCTCATTTTGCAGCTGGACGGCGACCCCCTCCTTGGGCGGTTTCTCGGCTCTTCTATGCGCGCCGTGGGGATGGACCTCCCAAAGTGGCGATAGCATCCGAGCATGGTCCGAAACCAGCATGAACGTGTCATTGCGGCTCCAGCCCATGAGGTTGGGGTGCTCATCAATTCGCTCTCGAGCAAGAATGATTTTCTGTGGCCACGGGGCGAGTGGCCCTCCATGCGCTTGGATGGGCCCCTCGGCCCAGGTTCTGCTGGCGGACATGGGCCTGTCCGCTACGTTGTAAGCGCCTTCGATCCCGGTAGATTTGTGGAGTTTCAATTCACCAGCCCTTCGGGCTTTCGGGGCAGCCACGCGTTTACGGCAACTCCCCAGGAGTCGCACCGGACGCTCCTCCGGCATGAATTAACAATGACTCTCCGCGGCGCGGCCGTGTTCACGTGGCCGCTATTCTTCCGCCCCATGCATGATGCGCTCATCGAGGAAAGTTTGGATCGTGCCGAGCGCGAATGCGGCACCGTCCCCGCCGAGCCCCACCGTCGCTCGTTGTGGGTGAAGGCCCTTCGTGCACTGTTAAACGGACGGCGGATCAGCTAATAGGTGGGGTATTCCCCACCCAGCATTCACCGGCTGGCATGATGGTTTCAGGACTCTGCCGCAACAAGAATTGAAACATGACATATTCCATTGCACCCGCCCGGCAAACGTCGTGGCTCATCTGGCGCACCGCTACGTGGCGCCGGGTCGGCGCCGACCTGGCGTACATCCTGCCCGGTTTCTTTGTTTCGATTGCCTCATTCACGGCCCTCGTTGCGCTATTCACGCTCGGCCTGTCCACGCTTGTCATCTGGATCGGCCTGCCCGTGCTGGTGGCCTGTCTGGCCACAGCTCGCTGGTTCGCGTCAGTTAACCGCAGCGCCCTGCGGCGTTGGGCCGGGGACATCCCCCCTGTGCACTACCGGGAACGGCAGAAATATTCCATCGGCGGTATGTTCAAGAACCTTGCCGATCCTCAGCTGTGGAAGGATTTTATTCACGGCTTCCTGGTCTCCTTTCCGCTGCGCACCGCAACGTTCTGCGTAACTATCACCGTTCTGGCCGCCGCGCTGGGCGGACTGACCCAATGGTTTTGGATGAGGTTCCTGCCCGAAGGGAACACATCCCTGGCTGAAATTATCGGTCTGGACACGTACCTTGGCGTCAGCCCGGTGACAGCAGAGTATTGGCTGGGGCTGGTTTATGGGGCCGTTCTTGTGCTGCTGTTGCCCTTCATCACCCACCTCCTGGCAGTGGCCGATGCTGCCGTAACCCGTGCCCTGCTGACGAATGAAACCGCCGCTCTCCGTGCCCGCAGCGAGGAACTGGCCACCAGCCGGGCGCAGGTCGTTTCTGAGGAAGCCAGCACGCTGCGCAAGATTGAGCGCGATCTCCACGACGGCCCGCAGCAGCGCCTCATCCGGCTACAGATGGATGTGGAAGCGGCCCAGCGGCAGCTGGGGAAGAATCCCGAGGCCGCCCGCGAGCTCATGGACGGTGCCCTAGAGCAAAGTCGCGCGGCCCTGACCGAGTTGCGCCTGCTGTCCCGCGGCATCGCCCCGCCTCTGCTGGCTGACCGCGGCCTGCGCACCGCCGTGGAGTCCCTGGCCGGCAAGTCTCCGGTCCCTGTTGCCGTTACAGGCAGCCTGGCAGCAAATGTCCGGATCGTTGAAAGTGCCGAAAATGCTGCCTACTTTGTGGTTTCCGAGGCCCTTGCCAATGTTGCCAAGCACTCGGGCGCCAGCCAGGCCGCCATCACCGTGGACGCCAATCCCACCGAGCTGCTCATTGAAGTGACTGACGATGGCTGCGGCGGCGCCCATGCGGGCAAGGGCCACGGCCTGGCCGGGCTGGTGGACCGGCTGGCTGGCGTGGACGGATCGTTAGAGATCATCAGCCCCGCTGGCGGGCCCACCACCCTGCGCACCACCATCCCGCTACGTGGCTGAAGGCTGCGTTGCCGAGCCCTGCCTGACTGGGCACTGCGTGGCTGAACTCCCCGGCCGCTACTGTGGAACCATGCGTGTTGTCCTTGCCGAAGATTCCGTCCTGCTCCGTGAAGGGCTCGTCCGCCTGCTTGAGGAGACGGGTGCGCAAGTGTGCGCGGCGGTGGGCGACGGAGTCCAACTGCTCAAAGCGGTTGAGGAGCACGTCCCCGACCTGCTGATCACCGATGTGCGGATGCCGCCCTCACACCGGGACGAGGGCCTCAAGGCCGCTATCGAGGTCCGGAGCCGGTTCCCTTCAGTTGCCGTCCTGGTGCTCTCGCAATATGTGGAAACGAGCTACGCCGGGGAACTGCTCGCCGGCGCGACAACCGGCGCCGGGCTAGGCTACCTGCTCAAGGACCGGGTGGCCCGGTTCGAGGACTTCAGCGACGCCATCGCGCGCATCGCGGCCGGTGCCACCGTGATCGACCCCGAAGTCATCGGCGCCTTGTTCGCCAACCGCGGCTCCGCCGACCCCGTCAACACCCTCAGTCCCCGCGAATCCCAAGTCCTTGAATTAATGGCCCAGGGCCTCACCAATGCCGGCATCGCCAGGGCAATCGTGGTCAGTGGCGGGGCCGTGGAAAAACACATCAGCGCCATCTTTTCCAAGTTGGGCCTGCACCAGAGCCCCGACGACCACCGCCGCGTCCTCGCCGTGCTGCAGTTTCTCCAAAAAAGCTACTGAGCCAGAACTTCACTGCTTATTGGTGCAGCGGGAAAAGGACATGACGTAGGTGAAGTTGCCATCTGCCGAAAGGTCCAGCTCAATCAGCTGTTGAGGCTCGGCACGCAGAAAGCCATCAGCCATGGACACTTCTATAACTTGCTCGCGCGTAGCCAGAATACGGGTCCGGGCACGTGGGGGCTGCTCCCCGTGCGCCCGCACTGTTGTACTGCCGTGTAGCTGCGCTGCCGTGTAATGCCTTCGCTAGTTATGCCCGACGGCGGCGGATGACCACCAGCGTGAGCGCACCTCCCAGCAATAGCCCCGACAGCGAAGCCCGCTGGGATGGTTACCGCCACGGAAACCGAAGCGGTGTCATCAGCGCTCACTGTTGCCAACTTGACAGGATCTGAGTGGATCCACAGTTCGTAACTTTCATTGGCACCGCCGCTTGTCACAGTATTAATACCGTGGCAAGCACCCTTGTCAGCTTCGAACGGGATGAACCTTAAGGAACCAGGTCACCGCTTGGCGTTGGCGAAACCTCGAATGCCGGAGAACTCATAGACGCAGTCGGCACAGGTGAGGCCGAGCTAGATTCCACCCCGGTCGGAGTGGTTAGCTCGGGAGGCGTGGGGCCCTCCGGCGGCGACGTCACCCCGGGATCCCCTGTCGCCGTAGGCTCACTCGGCTCCGTAGTAGGCGGCACGGATGTCGTCGGTGGCGTAGTCGTCGGAGGTGACGTGCCAGGCTCCGTGGTCGTCGGCGGCGTAGTCGTCGGAGGCGTCGTTCCGGGATCGGTCGTCGTGGGAGGTCCAGTCGTCGGCGGCGTTGTCGTCGGCGGTGACGTCGTCCCGGGCGCCGTGGTGGCGGGTGGCTGGGTGGACGGCTTAGTGGATGGAGTGATCGATGGCGTTCCAGAGGGGGATGGCTTTGTACTTCCGGCCGCCCCGGTGTCGTCTTTCTTGTCCTTAGATTCCTTAGCTTCCTTAGCGGCCTTGGCTGCCCGTTCATCCGCGGCAGCAAACGCTGGCATGGTGAAGTACGCCGAAGAGCTGCTGACATCAGCAGGGGCGTGGATGAACGTTCCCACCGACGGGTTTAGCGCGCTGATCATCGCGCCGTTCCCAATGTAAATACCAATATGCGACCAATGATTGGGGCCATCTGGATTCTGCACCACAATATCGCCAGGCTGAGGGTTATTCGTTTGCACCATGGGCATCCACTGCTCGGTGCGGGGCAACGCCACGCCGGCCTGAGCGTACGCCCACTGAACAAAACCTGAGCAGTCCCAGCCATGCTCAAAGCTAGTGCCGCCCCAAACATAGTGGTGACCCAAGCCTTGGAACGCTGCGTTGAGGATGTCTTTACGAACCTGAGAAATCAGTTCGGCCGACACCTCCGGGAGATCTCCTCGCATGGCATTGACCGAGCGTGCCAGGTGCGCAGTGTTGCCATTGGGATCGGTCAGATCAAATAGCGCAGGGGCGGGAGGCTTTTTGGCGAGAATGAGGGTCTTGGCGAAGGAAATATTGGCTCCTGCGCCTTGCGTGGAGATCGAGTCAAAACCAGCGGGACTGGCTTCCTCGAAAGTAGCTGAACTGCGAATGAGATGCTGCGCCCCCAAGGCGGCTGCAGCATCGGCGGATGAGGTCCCAACGTAGCCAGCTCCCACAAACCCACCAGAGGCCAAGAGTGTGCAAACCACCGCCATGCTCAAGTGGTACGGCCGTGCTTTGCCCTTCGAAAAAGTCACTCGATGGTCCTCCAGCTTCGTTACACGCGGTAATGAGTGCCTACGCCGATTCCTGCGCCAGGTGAACCCCTCAAGAAGACCTCTCAAGAGCAGGCGCCCAGCTCAGAGACGAACAGCGATTCAAACTAATCCACACAATTGTTATGCATATCACAGCACGTGGAAATCTGACGTGAACCATTTTGTGTGGATTGTCGAATCTTCAGTCACCCCCCCCACGAACCCGATCCAACCCGGCCCCTATGTGCTGCAGTTCACACTACACACAATCCATAGTTCCCGAAATGGGTAGCCACATCTTGGGCTAGGAATCCACTTATCCGGCGCTTCGAATAATCCTGCGTGACACGGCAACCGAAATGGCAGCCGTGCGATTATCCACGCCCAACTTGTCGTAAATATGCACCAGATGTGTTTTCACTGTCGCTTCGGAGATGAACAGTTGTTTGGCGATTGCCTTATTACTCATGCCAGTCGCCAACAGTTCCACCAGTTCCACCTCGCGTGCCGATAGGACAGGGGCCGGGTTGCGAATCCGCCCCATGAGCCGGGCCGCCACCTCGGGGGCCAATGCGGTCTGACCGGCCGCGGCCTGCTGCACGGCGCTACGGATCTGTTCCGGCGGTGCATCCTTAAGCATGTAGCCGCTGGCCCCGGCTTCCACGGCCGCCAGAATGTCGGCGTCGGTGTCGTACGTGGTCAGAATCAAGACCGGCGGTGCATCGGCAAGTTTCTTGATCGCTTTCGTGGCACTGACCCCGTCCATCCCTCCACCCATTTGCAGATCCATCAACACCACATCAACTGGCTCGCCCAAAGTTTGCAATCGCTGAACCTCCTTGATGGCGGATTCGCCTTCAGGCGCCTCGGCCACCACCGTGAACCCTTCAAATTCAGTGAGCATGGCCCGCAGTCCCGCCCGCACCACCGGATGATCATCCACCAGCAGTATCCGAATTTCACCCATTGTCATCCCCCTGAATTGAAATGAAACCATCACCAAGGGGCAGCCGAATGGCCACCACCGTTCCTTCACCCGGGGCCGATTCGATGGTCAGCTTCCCGCCCTGCGCCACCACTCTCTCACGCAGCGATCGCAGCCCAAAGCCGCTCCCATCCGCCCTGCCAGCCACAGCGTCAGCGAGGCTCTCCGTGTCAAAGCCTCGTCCGTCGTCGAACACGTCAAGAGTCACTTCGCTGCCAAGAAATGCCAAACTTACGACGGCGGATTCAGCCTTCGCGTGTAGCCAGACATTGGCGAGGCTCGCCTGGGCGGCGCGCAACAAGGTGACCTTGTAAGGCTGAGGTAGGTCGATCGGCTCACCATCGAGCCGGAAGCTGCACCGCAGAGCACCGCCGCGCGCCCTGGCCTCACGCTGTGTCTGGCTGCAGAGCCTGGACAGGCTCTCCGCGAGCGATGATTGCGCCAGCGCCGGCGAGGCGAGACCGCGGACAAAGTTCCGTGCCTCTGCGAGATTCTCTGCAGCGGTAGCCTCCACCATGGCCAGGCTCTCCTCCGTGGATTCCAGATCTCCGGCGCTCAAGCTACGCCGGGCTGCCCGGGACACCAAGATGATCGAGGAGAAACCCTGGGCCAAAGTGTCATGAATCTCCCGCGCCAACCGGGCACGCTCAGCCAGGACACCGGATTCGTGTTGGGTGGCCGCCAGTTCGGCCCTGGTGCGGCGCAGTTCATCGGCAGCCTGACGCTGGTTCTCACCCTCTTGATACAGCAGCCTGTACGCCTTGGACGTGGCGACCGCGAACGCCATCCCAAATACCGGACCCACCACAACGGGCAGCGGCGGAACATCAGCCCCGCTTGAAATCCATTGAGCGATCACCACCCCGGCCGTCATCAGCAAGACCATGGTGATGCCGGCCCACCGCGGCAGGAGGTGCAGGTGCAAGAAGAACAAGGGAAACACGAGCCATGAGAACTCCGCCGACCCCACCATCAACACCGCCCACAGCACCGTGATCAAGCCGAGCCAAAGCGCCGTCCAACGCCGGGGATTCCGTTGACTCAGCCCAGTTGAAAAGCGTTTCTCCGCAACAGTGCCCACCAAATAGATCGCCGCAAGCACAACGGATAACGCTAGGAATAAGTACCGGTCCAGTCCGCGCGTGTCTGTTATGAGCAGCCGGAGTACGCCCACGGCCAGCAGCACGGCAAAAGCAACATGCAAGGTGACACGCAGGAACCGCAGAATCGCGGCACTACTCACAGGCGGGGCATCCACGGCAGACATGTCACCAGCATAGGCGCACGCCTGCACAGCCGTATCAACCAAAAGGTTGACCGGCGGATCAACCCCTTGCCGCCACAGAATCAACCAACCCCGCGATGGAAGCGTAGCCGTTCCGAACGAGAGTGGAAGTACTAGCAAAACACCCGGATGTATCCAGTCTTACTCCGGCCTACGAAAGAAGCTGTTCATGTTCCTCGCGATCCGAGACATCCGCTTTGCCAAGGGGCGGTTTGCCCTCATGGGCGCCGTCGTAGCGCTGATCAGCCTGCTGTTGGTGCTACTTTCCGGACTTACTGCCGGGCTCGGCAACCAGTCAACATCCGCCGTCGCCCAGCTGGGCACGGGACCCGGATCCGGCACGGCGGTCAACCAAATGGTGTTTGGCGCTCCGGCAAAAAACGATCCCAAGGTTTCCTTCACCGAAAGCCAGGTCACGGCTGAACAGGCCAAGACCTGGGCGGCGCAGCCTGGTGTGCAGTCCGTGGCTCCCCTAGGTATCAGCCAAAGCCGATTCCAGGGCGCAGGCGATAGCAAAGGTATCGCCAATGTGGCCGTATTTGGCGTCGGCGACACCCTGTCCGCTGCGCCGGGCACCCAAGCCGGGATCGCGCCGTCGGACGTTAGCGATTCAACCGTGGTCATCGGCGAGGGCATCGCCAAGGAGCTCTCCCTCTCTACAGGGGACGCCGTGAGCATCGCCGGAACCGAACTTTCCGTGGGAGCGATCGTGCCAGACCAGTGGTATTCGCACACCTCGGTGGCCTGGACAACGCTGAACACCTGGACCAAGGTTGCCCACCTGAGCGATCCGGACCAGCTGGCAACTGTGTTGGCCGTGACCTTTGAGAAGAGCGCCACCGTGGACGTCGAGGGCGCCAATGCCGCAGCCGGCACCATCAGCACTACCCGTAACGGTTCCTTCGACGGCTTGGGCGGCTACAAGAGCGAAAACGGCTCGCTCATGATGATGCAGGCGTTCCTGTACGGCATCTCCGCACTCGTGATCGTAGCGTTCCTGACAGTCTGGACCGTCCAACGGACCCGTGACATCGCCGTCCTGAAGGCCATGGGCGCCTCCGGCAGTTACCTGCTGCGCGACGCACTGACGCAGGCAGCCTTGGTACTTCTGGCCGGCGCTGGTCTAGGCGGACTGGTGGGGATAATTGGCGGCATCTTCGCCTCGCAGGCAGCCCCCTTCCTACTCACCCCGGCTACAACGCTGCTGCCGATCGTGGGCATCGTAGCCCTGGGCCTGGCCGGCGCAGCACTGGCAGTCCGCAAGGTCACCCGCGTGGACGCCATGATCGCCCTCGGCGGGAACTAGTCCCCACTTGCCGGCCTGAAAAACGCTGCCGCGCTTTCCAGGAACCTGACAAGCGTGGGCCCACCCCCTTGCCGGCCCACCCACACCCCGTTTCTTCCTCAATACTTTCTAAGGACAATCTGATGACTGCTTTGAATCTGCTCAACCTGACCCTTGAATACCCCGATGGCGAAGGCACCATGACGGCTCTGGACTCGGTGAATCTGTCCGTGAATCCGGGCCAGTTCATCTCCCTCGTAGGACCGTCCGGATCCGGCAAGTCCAGCCTGCTCGCCGTTGCCGCAACACTCATCAAGCCGACGTCGGGCCTGGTGGTGATCGACGGCGTTGACGCCACCGGGCTCAATGAGAAGGAACTGGCGCAATTGCGCCGCGACAAGGTGGGCATCATCTTCCAGCAACCTAACCTGCTGGCCTCGCTGACGGCGGCCGAACAACTCACCATCACCGAACACCTACGAGGCAAGTCCGTGAAGTCAGCGGCAAGCCGTGCCGCAGAGCTGCTTGATCTGGTGGGTCTGGCCGACTCCGCCAAGAAGCGTCCTCATCAGCTCTCCGGCGGGCAACGCCAGCGCGTCAACATTGCCCGCGCCCTCATGGCCTCGCCCAAAGTCCTGTTGGTGGATGAACCCACAGCCGCCTTGGACCATGCCCGCAGCGACTCGATCGTGCGCCTGCTGCGCCAGGTCACCGACGAATTCAACGTAGCTACCGTCATGGTCACGCATGACACCGAATTCGTCCCGCTCACCGATGGGGTAGCTACCATGCGCGACGGCGTCCTGACCGCCCCCGTGCCATCCCTCGCCGGAGCGCTCTCCTAGCACGCTGGAACGCCCCCTATTAGTCCGTGCTGATGTTCCGCACCTGCTGTTCTGCACCGTGTATCCAGCACTGCCTGCACCGAAAGCCGGGAAAGCGCGGCCATGCAATAACATAAGGGAAACGCATGTCTATACCAGCGCGATCGGAGCCACCTTCATCATGAAACGTCTTGCAGCCCTTGCCGGCAGCCTCCTCCTTGCTTTAACCATCTCTTCCTGCGGTGCCGCAACCGGTCCCGTGGGCACTTGGGGCGATGGTTACAACACCGACAAATTGCCGTACCTCGAGCTGTCGCTCGGATCTGATAAGACCGAAAAGTTCGATCAGGCAGGTTTCGTCTCCGGTAGCGATGGATGCAACCGCATTAACGGTCAATGGTTCCTGGTTGAGGGTGAGCTCTCCTTTTCACAGCTCAGCAGCACCCAGATGGCATGTGAAGACGTCGACCAGTGGCTCACCACGGCAGTGGGCGCAGAGATCACTGGCGACACGATGACTCTCGTGAACGATCAAGGGCAGCCAGTGGGAACGCTGGATCGCCGCAACTAGTTTTCCTAAGCTTGGCGTATATATCTGACCCGCTGCAGTGATTGCTCATTCAACAATCACCGCAGCGGGTTATTTCTTTGAAGCCACTCCTTCAGACGCCAGCCCCAGATCGGGCACCGGCAGTCCAAAGGTGTTCTTCAGGGCTGATTTCGCTGCAAACCAGCCACCCATGCCATGCACAGCGGGGCCGGGCGGGGTAGAAGCCGAACCCAAATACAGTCCGGGCACGGGCGTCCGCCAAGGATCCCTAGACATCACAGGGCGCTGGAGCAACTGCCGAATGCTCACTTCGCCGGAGGCAATATCTCCGCCGATGTAATTGGCGTTGTAGGCAGCCACTTCCTGCGCGCTCAGCACCGAGCTGGCAAGGATCAAATCCCTAAAACCGGGCGCATGTTTTTCCACGGCGGCAATGATTTCTTCACTGCAATCACGTGTTGAGCCTGCGGGAACGTGGGTGTACGCCCAAAAGGTGTGCTGTCCAAGGGGCGCACGGCTGTCATCAGTAACGCCCGGCTGAACGGCAAGGACATAAGGGCTTTTCGGATGGCGCCCCTTGAGGACTTCGCGTTCGGCGAAGGCTATGGCTTCCCTAGACCCGCCCAAATGTACGGTGGGAGCAAGCCGCAAATTAGAGGCAGTCCAAGGGACCGGACCGGAAAGGGCAAAGTCCACCTTGCACACACCGGCTCCGTATTTGAAGGACTCCAACTTCCGCCTATAGTTTTCAGGCAGTTCCGCTCCAGCCATCCTGACCAGGGCACGCGGCGTCGTAGTACAAATGATCGCTTTGGCGCCTGTCTCGCCCCGCAAAGCAGCCACACTATCAATGTGCCGCCCCATCTCGATCCGGCCACCATGAGCCTGAAAGTCATCGGCCATGGCCTGAGCGATCGCCCGTGAACCGCCCCTAGGAACCGGCCAGCCCCTGGCATGTGCCAACACTCCCAGCAACAGCCCTGCACCCGAGGTGGCCAAAGCCGGCAAACGGCCCATGGCGTGCGCGGACACACCGGTCAACATAGCCGGAGCGATGTCGCTTCGGAACCCGACATTCCAAGCGGGCGTCCCTTGCAGCAACACCCGCACCCCAAAGTTAACCACTGCAAGCGGGTCTTTGGGCACGCGCAACAAGTTTCCCTGAGTAAAGTCCGTAACCCCGTCTAGTCGCCGCAGCAAGGGTCCCATCAGAGCCCGCCACGCTGGACCGTCAACTCCCAAGCCTTCTACCGTGCGCTCTAGGCTGCGGTAGGCAATCCCGGCCCGGCCGCCGTCGAGCGGGTGCCCATAGGAAACCTCCGGCACCAACAGCTCGATCCGCCGTTCCAGTTCAAAGGCACGGAAGAACGGAGAAGCAAGAGCCATCGGATGAACGGCAGCACACACGTCATGGAGAAAGCCGGGCAGCGTACGTTCTGTGGTCCGGGTCCCGCCGCCGGGGGCGTCGGCGGCTTCGAAAAGCTGCACCGACAGCCCGGCACGCGCCATAGTCACCGCGGCAGCCAAGCCGTTGGGACCAGCCCCTACTACGGCGACATCGCTCACTGTCCGGACCTTTCTACACTGTGTGTTGGGAAACCTGTTGGCAGGCGAGTTTCGGGCTCTGCCTCGGTCTCTGTCTCGATCTTGACCCCCGCCCCCACTGCAGCCTCCGGACGGGCCTCCAGTGAGAACTCAAGTACAGCTGCGGATTCATCGCGTGCTGCTGCCAACACTCCGCCTTGGGGATCCTCCACCCCACCACGGCGCACCACATCATACTCCGGCGCAAAAATGTCCCTGACAACCAGCCCCACCATGATCCACGTTGCCACTGCCCCAATGATGGCTGCAATGAGGAAATAGGGGGTGTCAATTGCGTGCTGGTTACTGATATCGCCAAGCTCCTTGCTACGGAAAAGCATCAGGGCAATAAAGTGCGTGATTATTGCTGCCTGCCACAGGAGCACAGGACGCCAACGGGGCATGGCCAGGGCAAGCAGAGGAATCAGCCACACGGCATGCCACGGTTCGGCTCCCTTGTTCAGCACCATGAATCCAGCTGCCGCGACAAATGCCAGCTGGGATACCCGTGGTGTTTGGGGCGCAAAAATGGCCAAGGTCACCAGCCCAACCACCAGCACCACCAAAAGTATGCCGGCGATGGTATTTGTTGCAGCCAGGTCAAGGGACGGCCATCCCATGCGACCGGCAATCAAGTTAATTCCGCCGTAAATGGATGATTCTGTGGGCTCCGCTGCCCACAATGACGTCAGGTAGTGGCCGTATGCTTCAGGATTTCCTGCCATGATCGGGGCCAGCACCAGCAGCCAAGCGATCACTGCCGCAGCAACCATCTGCAGCATCTTGGCGACGTGTCCTGTTCTGATGCCCAGGAACACCAAGGCCAGTGCAATGAAGATGGGATACGGGGCAGCTTGCACGGCCACACCCAGGAAGGCTCCAGCCCAGAGGATCTGCTTGCGCGCAAAGAGGTAAATACCTGCTCCGACCAAGGCAGCAGCCCAGAAATCCCAGCTGACGTAGGCCAGCAATATCAAGACGGGACTGGCGGCCACGATGGCGGCATCCCAGATCCTGCGCCCTGCGGTTCGGGCAACCACCACAACAGTGGCAATCCAGGCAACGGCAATGAGTGCGGCATTCAGGTCAAAGAAGGCCAATTGGCGCAACGCCCCATCGCCAGCGCTGCCAGTCATCCACACCGTAATCCAGGCGATCCACCCAGCCAAGACAGGGTGATCAAAGGGCGATCCTTGGGAGAAGAAGGGTGCCAAGGTCCCGAGCTTGTCATCCACAAAGGAGTTGGGAAAGACGGACCAGCACGTGGTGGATTGCTGGTCCGGGGTGGTCCAGCCGACGGTGCGGCAATGCGACTTGCTCATAACGGCGATCAGCGCCGAAACCGCGGCCATCAGGATCAGCACGCGCTCCACCGTGAAGAAGCCCGAGTTGGTAGCGCCGGGGGACGTGTATTTGCCCAGTGGGCCGCCAACAGGTTCGGTCAAGCCACGCAGCAAATCGTCAGTGCGTGAAGGCACAACAATCGGATGGCGGGTTTGAGTCCCCGTGGCCTGTGATTCCTGCATGGCTATGAGCCTACCCGTTTAGACCCCCTGAGCCCGCGTAGCGCACGGGCCGTTACGGGACAGCCGCGCTACAGGCCCCACTGTTCGATCGCAGGGGTTTTCTTATCCCATCCAAGAGTGCAAACCTTGGCGGTGCCGAGTACAAAGTGTCGGCCCGAACCGGCTGGCAGCCGCAGCCATCGGGCGGCCATGATGCGCAGGAAATGGCCGTGGGCCACGAGCAAAACATTGGCGGGGGCTCCATCTTCTCTCGTAACGGCTAGCGCCCGGGCCACGATTCTGTCTGCCCGCTCAGCGACCTGCTCCAAAGTTTCACCATTAGGCACCCCATCGTCCCAAATCAAGTAGCCCGGATTTTGGGCGCGTACCAATGAACTATCAATGCCTTCGTAGTCGCCGTAGTCCCATTCGACGGCGTTCGGCTCCACCACAGCGTCGGGAAAACCGGCCAAGGTTGCTGTCCGATGCGCTCGTTGCAGCGGTGAGGTGAGCACAAGGTCAAAGTCGACGCCGGACAAGGCAGTCTGCGCGGAGCGTGCCTGAGTCTCGCCCACGTCCGTCAATGGAAGGTCCGTCAGGCCTGTGTACTGACCACTGCGCGACCATTCGGTCTCACCATGACGCAAGAGCCAGAGTTTCGGTCCACCCGGGACGGGGGCTACGCCAGCAGGAGAGTTTACATTAAATACATTACTCATTGCGTATATTCCAATCAGAGGATATTGATGGTGAAGACTTACTGCTTCAGCCTTCGGAAGGCCGTTCAGGCTGTTCAGGCTCTGCAGCTTGTGACTCGGGCTGCTCGGCCCACCACTGCCGCAAGCTTTCCTCGGCTTTCTCAGGACCTAGCGGGCCATATTCCATCCGCTGTTCCAGGAGGAAGCTGTACGCCCGGCCCACTACACGGCCGGGCTTGATCCCCAGCAGGGCCATGATGGCACCACCGTCTAGATCGGGTCGAATCGATTCCAGCTCTTCTTGTTCCGCCAGGACGGCAATCCGTTGTTCCAGATCGTCGTAGGCGAAGGAAAGACGATCAGCCTTGCGCTGGTTGCGGGTTGTGACATCGGAACGGGTCAGTCGATGAAGCCGTTCCAGCAAAGGGCCCGCATCGGTGACATAGCGCCTCACCGCAGAGTCGGTCCAACCTGCTTCACCGTAACCGTAGAAGCGCATGTGCAGCTCAACCAGGCGTGAAACGGCTTTGATGGAATCATTGTCAAAGCGCAACGCCTTCATCCGCTTGGCAGTGAGCTTCGCCCCGGCCAAATCATGATGGCGGAAACTAACCCCGCCACCCGGCTCAAAACGGCGGGTCTTGGGCTTGCCGACGTCGTGCATGAGAGCTGCAAAGCGCAGCACAAAGTCAGGGCCAGGCACCGGTCCATCAGCGCCGGTCTCCAAAGAAGCAGCCTGCTCCAAGACCTGCAGCGAGTGCTGGTAAACGTCCTTGTGCCGGTGGTGTTCATCCGTTTCCAGCTTGAGTGCGGGAATCTCCGGCAAGACCAGCTCGGCCAGACCCGTCTCCACCAAAATATCGATACCAGCCCTCGGGTGAGCGCCACAGATGAGCTTTACGAGTTCTTCGCGAACCCGCTCTGCCGAGATGATGCTGATCCGCGCAGCCATCCCGGTCATGGCGGCAAGAACGTCCGGGTGCAGGGAAAAGCCCAGCTGTGAAGCGAAGCGTGCGGCCCGCATCATGCGCAGCGGATCATCCGAAAACGAGTCCTCGGCGGTGCCCGGTGTGCGCAGCAGCCCCGCGGCTAGATCCTTCGCACCGCCAAACGGGTCCACCAGTTCCATTTCGGGCAGGCGTAGTGCCATGGCGTTGACGCTGAAGTCACGCCGCTGCAAATCATCCACCAATGACGTCCCGAAGGCCACGACAGGTTTGCGCGATTCAGGATCGTAGGCCTCTGCGCGGTAGGTGGTGATCTCAATGAGCAGCACCTCTTTATGGGCGTTGCGTTTACGGAAGCCGATGGTGCCAAATTCACGGCCCATCTCCCAGTGTGAGTCCGCCCATTTTTTAGCCACCGAAAGGATCTCATCCGGGGTGGCATTGGTGGTGAAATCCAGATCGGGGGAAATGCGGTTCAGAAACAGGTCGCGAACCGGTCCGCCAACGAGGGAAAGCTCAAAGCCGGCGTCGGCAAAGAGGCGTCCCAGTTCGAGAACAACTGGGTCAAATTTTGAGGTATTGGGCACTAAATCCATGGTCCCTTAAGGATGCCAGACTTTTGCCCCTCGATGCTTGCCACATGAAATGCCGCGGCGGCACCGACCTCAAGACACCATCAAGCTGCTCACCGGACCTGTCATCATCCCGGGGCAAAGGTAGCTAGAGTGGACTGCATGGTTCACCCTGTGCCGCGCGCGCCTAAGAGGAACCCGTTGCCACCGGCAATGGGATCGCTCGGAGTGCCCGCTGCACCCAGCCAGCTGCCAACCGTGGAGGAAGTCTCGGCCGGCGGTGTTGTGGTGGAGATGCGCGACGGCGTTCCTCACGTCGCCATTATTGCCCGCATCAACCGCGGTGGTCGCCTTGAGTGGTGCCTGCCGAAGGGCCATCCCGAGGGTGAGGAAACCCACGATGAAGCTGCTGTGCGGGAGATTGAAGAAGAAACTGGCATCGCCGGTGAGGTGGTGGCAACCCTGGGCAGCATTGACTACTGGTTCACGGTCAGCGGCCATCGAGTGCACAAGACGGTCCATCATTATCTGTTGCGCGCCACCGGCGGGTTCTTGACCATTGAGAATGATCCGGACCATGAAGCAGTGGATGTGGCCTGGATACCGTTGGATGAGCTGGCCAGAAAGCTCTCCTTCCCCAATGAGCGGCGCATCACCGACCTTGCCCGGGAATTGCTGCCAGAGCACTTCTAAGCAGCGTCTGCGGGCAGAGTTTTGAGCAGAGCTAGCCTGGTATCGCTGATTTAGTTTGGACAATGGTTTTTGGACCAGAGTTTATGTTGGACTGCACTGTTGTCAGCCCACCCCAAGCCTGCAGTGAGATGATGGTGTCGATGTCTAAAGTTGAACGGGTTAACATCCCGCCTAAACCCGTTGCCGCTCCGCGCGTGCCCTTCTCAAACGCCACTTTAAACACCGGCACCAAGAGCGTGCCTGTCCAAAAGGTGTCTGCCGAGAAGGTTCCTGCTCAGAAGATGCCATCCACGAATAACGGCCGGATGAGTTCTTCCGCGGCCCGCTCCAGCGCGAACATGGCTATGGGCACCTTGGTCTCCCGCATTTTGGGTTTGATTAAAGGCATCATTTTGAGCATCGCCGTGGCCGGCACGGTGGTGGGCGATATCTTTGAAGGCGCCAACTTTCTGCCCAACTTGATCTTCCTCATGCTGGCAGGCGGCGTCTTCAACGCAGTGCTGATCCCGCAGATCGCAAAAGCCAGCAAACATGCGGACGGTGGCAGTGACTTCATTTCCCGGCTGCTGACCGTGGGACTTCTTGGTTTACTGGCACTGACCGCCGTCGTCATGCTTCTGGTGGTCCCCATCATGAGCCTGTCCACATCTTTCAGCGGTAGGCAGCTAGAACTGTCCATCACTTTTGGTTTGTTCCTTCTGCCGCAGATCTTCTTCTACGGGCTGTTCTCACTCTTGGGGCAGGTTCTCAATGCCCATAACTCCTTCAAGGCGTACGCCTGGGCTCCCGTGGTGAACAATGTGGTGGCCATTGCCGGGCTACTCGTGTTCATTTTTGTTGCTGGCAGCTCCGCGACTAACCCGCACACAGTCGGTAACTGGACCACCGGACAATCGTGGATGCTGGCCGGTACCGCCACTTTGGGCATCATCACCCAGTCGGTGGTGTTGCTGGTTCCTGTTCACCGCCTTGGCCTGAAGCTGCGACCCAAGTTCTCTTTGAGGGGAGCAGGGCTAGGCGCCACAGCCAAGATCGCCACGTGGACCATGGGAACCATGATTATTGGCAACTTGAGCTTTCTTGTCATCATGCGCGTCGCCACCATCCCTAGCGGGGACGACAGCGACGCCGGCGGATCCGTGCTTCCAGGCCTTCTGGTGTTAAACCGGGCCACCGAGATGTACATCATGCCGCATTCCACCATTGCGCTATCCATTGCCACAGTGATGTTCACGGCCATGGCACATGCCGCGGCTAACAAGGACCGCTCAGCATTGAGGTCCTCCCTCTCCAGTGCCTTGCGGACTACAGGAATGGCCACGGTCTTTGCTGCTATGGCCTTGCTGGTGCTGTCTGGTCCTCTTGGGATGCTTTTCAGTGGAAATCATGAAGTAGTGGGCCGCCAGGTCGCTATCACGTTGGCTATTTTGGCTGTAGGCGCCCCTCTATTTAGCATCAACTTCATTCTGAACAGGGTGTTTTATTCTCAGGAGAACGCCAAGACGCCCTTCATTCTGCAATGCATCGCAGTGGGTGTGCTGCTGAGCTGTGTATTGATAGCCGGCCTGCTGCCAGCCGAATGGATCGTTTACGGCATTGCCCTGAGCTACACCATCAGCAACTTCGTAGGGCCCGTCATCAGCCACCGTTTCCTGAAAGCCCAGCTGGGCGACTACGGTGGCGGCTTGATCATGCGCGCCCACATGCGCTTCCTCGCTGCCGCCCTAGTCTCAGGCATTGTTGGAGAACTGGTTCTGCGACTCTTTGGAAGCTCCACAACCGGCGGCTTCATGTGGACTTCCATTCAAGCCTCCGTAGCCACCTTGGCTGTCGCGGGAACGGTCATGGCAGTGGTTTATGTGCTCGTCTTGAAGCAGCTGCGCGTTGATGAAGTTGACGCACTGCTCAATCCCTTGATCAACAAAGTCCGGAACCGGTTTCCGCTCACAAAAGTGAAGTAAGTCCGGTTATTCTGCTCCAACGCAGGACTGCTCCGAAGGCAATACGGCAATCCAAGGCCGCAACCACGGATCTTGCAGTGTTTTCCTATAGAATCAGTGAGAATATGGCTCGTGTTGTCCATTCGCACAAGCCACCATGTTTGTAAAAGGAGGACTTGGTGCCACAACCCATTGATGTGGGCTCCATCCTTGGCGGCCGCTACAAAGTGACCGGCCGTATTCTGGCCTCTGCCGAGAACGACATTATCCTCGACGGACTAGATCAGGTTCTCAACCGTCCCGTCAGTATTTTGGTCGCCGCCATTGAGAACTCACCAAATCTGACCCAAAGCGCCAGAGACGTGGCGACCGGCAGCAGAGTATCCAACGTTTCCATTCTGGATCTGGGTGTAGAAGAGAACGCTACGTACCTCGTTGCAGCCAGGACCTCCCCGGTAGATCTGCTTGATCTGGTGGTTCCCATGGAACCAGCGGAAGAGGTCTACCAGGAGCCTTTCTTCACCGATACCCTCGGTACCGAAATCTTCGGCAAGGCACGCGATGCAGCCCCCGTCAGCAGCGCGTATGTTTACGAGGATAATTCCCCGATGACGCCTGCCCACCCGATTCCCGGCGTCACCCAGCCAGCTGTACCGCAGCCGGCCGTGTCACAGGCAGACACACCCACACCGGCGCCCACAGCGGCAGTCGGAGCGGCAGCTGTGGCGAGTGCCGCCGTCGCGCCTCCTAGTCTCGAAACGGCTCAGCCGGTTTCCAAAGTCACGTTGTGGGACGAGGACGACTACGCGTTCATCAACGAAGACCATGAGGAAAGCTTGGCTGAAGCCCGGCGCCCGGGTACTTTCCCCGCGGAATTGCTAACGGAGGACTACGCTCAGGTCGAGGACTCCTTGGAAGAGGACGACGAGGAGAATGCTCCCCGCGCCACCGGCCGTTGGCTGACCGGGGCCATTGTCAGCGTCTTGCTAATTGGTGCGCTCATTTTCGCTATTTCGCACATCACTAACCTGTTCCCGAACGCGGATAATCAGGCTGCCGGAACTACCTCTGCAGCACCTCCGCCCCCCAGCGAAGTCCAGACGCCTTCCACTGCGCCGGAACCGGTAGCAGTGGCTCCGGTCATCAAGGGCCTCACTGACATCACGGTGTTTGCGCCGGGCGCCCCGAACTATGCCGAGGCTTTCTACCCGCGGCTCAAGGACGCTATCGACGGCAACAAGGCTACGTACTGGCCCACGGTGGAGTATTCCAGTGCTCCGTTTGCAGACCAGACGGATAGCATCAACTTGGTAGTGGAGTTGCAGGCCGAATCAACTATCAGTTCTGTCACGATCAATCAGCTTGCCGGTACTGGCGGTCAGTTCAATATCTTGACCAACAGCACGCCAGAGTTGCAGGGTGCTACGAAGATTGGCAGCGGCTCCTTCAGCGCCCCCGATTTCACGCTCACGGCAGCTCCCGGTGTTAAGGCGCAGTACGTGATCATCAACTTCACCGAGCTGCCCCGCCTACAGCCGTCAGTGACTTATCCCTTCGGTTTGAAGATCACTGAAATCAGCATCAAGTAACCCGCTGCTGAGCCGTCCACCGCACTGTATGGAATAACCATGTCCCTGCACCGGTTGTGGATATCGAAGGAGCTAATGGCCCGCCATGGTGCGGCCCATCAATGAAGGAAGAGGAACACTCACCCGTGAGCACTGAAGTTACCCCCGCCAGCGATATCCGCGACGTCATCATTATTGGCTCCGGCCCGGCTGGCTACACGGCTGCGATCTACACTGCCCGCGCCGATCTCAAACCGCTGATGATCGCCGGCTCCGTGACAGCTGGTGGCGAGCTCATGAATACCACTGATGTCGAGAATTTCCCAGGCTTCCCTGACGGCATCATGGGCCCGGACCTCATGGAGAACCTTGGCCAGCAGGCTGAGAAGTTCGGTACCGAGATCATGTACGACGACGTCACTTCAGTGGAGCTTGAAGGGGCCATCAAGACTGTGGTTCTGGCTGATGGCCAGGAATTCAAGGCACGCACCGTGATTGTCTCTACCGGCTCTGCGTACCGGGAGCTCGGTGTTGAAGGCGAAAAGCGTCTTGTTGGCCATGGCGTCAGTTCCTGTGCCACCTGCGATGGATTCTTCTTCAAGGGTCACAATATTGCCGTCATTGGCGGTGGGGACTCCGCTATGGAGGAAGCCATCTTCCTGACTAAGTTTGCCGATTCGGTGACCGTGGTTCACCGCCGCGATTCCCTGCGTGCCTCCAAGATCATGGCTGAGCGTGCCTTGAACCACCCGAAGATCAAGTTCGTTTGGAACTCGGAGGTTATTGGCATTGATGGTGATGCCAAGGTTACCGGCGCACGCTTGAACAACCTGGTCACAGGCGAGAAGAGCGAATTGGCTGTAACAGGAATATTCGTTGCCATAGGCAACGATCCCCGTGTTGATCTCGTCAAGGGCGTCTTGGAACTGACAGATGCCGGAACGATTGCTGTCGAAGGCCGCAGCTCGAAGACCAGCGTCAAGGGCGTCTTTGCCGCCGGCGACGTTGTGGACCCAACCTACCGACAGGCCATTACGGCTGCTGGTTCGGGCTGTGTTGCAGCGCTTGACGTTGAGCACTACCTGGCCGACCAAAACTCCTAAGAGAAAGCAGATTCCAATGAGCAACGCCAAGATCGCTACAGATGCAACTTTTGCAGATGTCGTATTGAATGCAGAAAAGCCAGTCATTGTGGACTTCTGGGCCGAATGGTGTGGCCCCTGCCGCAAGCTGGGCCCCATTTTGGACGAAATGTCCGTGGAGTACTCTGACAAAGTTGAAGTCGTCAAGGTAGATGTGGATGCCAATCCTGCCATCGCTGCCAAGTACGGGATTACTTCCATTCCCGCTGTCTACCTGTTCCAGGGCGGCGAGGTCAAGGAGACCGTTATTGGGGCACGCCCCAAGCAGTATTTTGAGAAGGAGTTTGCAGACGTCCTGAAGTAAGCACTTCTTCAGCACTTCTTGCAAACTGCTTAAATGGGTATGGACCGGATTCTGTCCGGTCCATACCCATTTAAATGTGAATTTCGGCTTCTCCCAGATTGATTCTAAGCGCAAAAGTTGTTCATACTCTTCGCGCAATCCGCTCCCGGAAATGACGCCTGATGGTCCATTCGCGGGATTTGAGGTAAGTTTCACGTGAAACTTGGCCGGCAGCGCCAGTCTGGTCTTATAGAAACTATTTCTGGGAAGTTTCCATAAATGCTTGTTCTTCACAAACATATAAATTAGAATTGTGCTATGGGCAGTTCAGTGAATTTCCCGGTTGGTCGGGATGATTCATCCACCACATTGAGTGTGGCGGACCTGATTGCTGGACTGACTCTTCCTGTCATTGAACCACTTGGCACTGACATTGCCGCGATGTCTGCTCTGCCACCCTTGCCGTTCCCAGTGGCAGCCGACACTTCAGACGCTGACACCGCCACCTCTCACGGTGGCGGCTCGGCAGCCGACCACACTTCATCTCCAAGTCCCGCTCCTAGGGATGCTGCACCGCGGCGTGAGACTGTCGAATGTACTGCTACCGCCGATGCGTCCCTGGAGGACTCTGACGCAACTGCATGGCACCCGCAGAAGCGGGCTAAATCTCAGTTGGAAGCGGCAAGAATGTTGATGGATGAATGCATTGAAGCCGTCGCCGCACTGCATAAACATCAGAACCAGTGCACCGCCCTGGCCGCAGTGTTGATTGATCGTCTACAAGCTTCCACACGATTGGAAGCCACAGTCCTGACGCTGGACTCTTGGCAGCATCAACCTCATATGGCGGGGGTGCGTGCCGAACTTGCGGGTATCCTGAACATCCCTGAGAACATAGCCGATCGACTCATGGACCTTGCCTCCACGCTCGTGCACGACGTGCCGGCAACTCTGGCAGCTCTCGCTGACGGATGGTTAGGGTGGGATCACACAGCGATCATTGCCGATGAGGCCACCTTGCTGCGGCAGGCTGGCCTTCCAATCGAGACAATTGAGTCATTTGAACGAGCTCTTCTGGAGAAGGCCGTTGCATCCACGCTACCCAGTTTCCGCGAGAAAGCGCGCCGCTTGCGTGAACGTAGCTACCCCGAAAGTATCCCTGTCCGGACCCGCCGTTCCTTCGCTAGTCGTTCGTTGAGAGTCGGCCACGGACAAGACGGGATGTCTTGGCTCAGCCTCTACCTCCCAGCACCAACGGTCGAAGGTATCTGGGATCAGTGCACACTCACTGCGCAAGCCGCACAGGGTCCACATGAAGACCGAACCCTAACCCAACTCCGTGCCGATGTAGCCGCAGCACTGTTGCTGAACCAGTCCATGGCCCAAAATCACCTCTACAGTCCCACCTTCTCGAACCCAGCAGCCGGCACGAGCGGGCCCTCCACAAGTCCACCGCCACCCTTGGTAAGCGATCACAGGGGAACCGGGACCACTGGAACAGAACCTTCTGGGACCGAGCGCTCTAGGACAGAATTCTCTGCACCCGACAAGGCCGAAACCTCCCTAACTGGTGCGGCCACGCCGCTCCCAGAACAAAGTACCAGCTGCAATGGCAGCACGGCGTCATCTGGCTTTGTGGGCAATGGGCTGGCACGCAGGATGGCAAGGTATGCCGATCTCGCAAGAGTACGCAACGACCCTAGGAACTTGTTTCAGGGCCCGGAACCGCTGCCCTCCCATGACGGTCCAGTTCCTGACCCGGATCAGGGTTGGTATCGGCTTTCTGCAGAGGAGATCCCTGTTTTCGACGACCCAAACTATCGGGACCCCGGGTACAGGGATCCCGATATCCGTAACGATCCTGATTGGCACCCAGCGGCTAGGCCACCCGTTCTCAGCCCAGCACCTTCCTCCACCGGAATGAATGTGTCTGAAAGCGGTAGAACCGATGCAGTGTGGCCACCGATGCCCCAAGTTACCCCTGTGCTTCTGATTCCTGTCCTGTCCATGTTAGGTGCCACGAATGAACCTGCATGGATGGAAGGCTCCGGACCCATCAGCATGGAAGTTGCCAAGTACCTCATGACCGAATCCTCGAGCTTTTATCGGGTTCTAGTAGATCCAATCACCAATAGGCCTCTGGATTGCTCCCCGCAACGTTACCGAGTCACCAAAGCCATGCGAACTATGCTCCGAATCAGGGATGAATACTGTCAGTTCCCAGGGTGCACAGCCAAGGCCAGTACCTCCGACGTTGACCACATCACGAAGTTCGAAAGTGGTGGACCCACTATTTTCAGCAACCTTCAAGCGCTCTGCAAACGTCACCACAGGATCAAGCATTTCAAGGATGACAAGACCCGTGACGGTCAGTATCGAACCGACCAATCCCCCGAACGCAGCGCTGTGAGACTGCGCGGGTGGACGCCAGTAATGACGGACAACGGCGTAGCGTGGACCTCTCCGTCAGGAAGGTACTACCCGCCCAAGCTCGCCGATAGCCAAGCACCTGTCTACACAAAATGGCTCCGCAGATATATCGATCACTCGCTGCGAATTCAGTACCTCACAGACGATTTGTACTGTGGAGACATTGATGAAAGTGCGCACCCTGACCGCGACCAAGAAGAGCAGTGGAACGACGACATCATCCCTGAACCTCCCGCCGGTACGTTCCCCAGCGACGAGGATGAGGAAATCCTCACTCACATCGCCATCGAGAACTATCTCCTTGAACATGCTTCAAGCGAACCACGCGAAGACTAGTCGGAGGCCTCCTGCAAGCTCTCCGAAGAACGTCTCTGGCGAAGTATCCGCAATCCCCAAATAGATTTATTCGTACATGTTTCACGTGGAACAGCAATAGGAGATTCCTAGATTCCGACTCTCAGAGGCGAGGGTCAACGCGATCCGATTCCAGCGCCAACACCCCGAACACTGCCTGATGGATTCTCCACAATGGCTCGCCAGAAACCAAGCGATCCAAGGCTTCGATACCAAGTGCATATTCTCGCAGTGCCAGAGATCTTTTCAGTGCCAGATTCCGGTCTTTCAACCTGACCAGGTTCCGAGGGTCTGTGTAGTCCGGTCCGTAGACAATACGCAAGTATTCACGTCCTCTTACCTTGATGCCGGGTTGCACCAGATCCTTGTCTACACGGGAATCTCCGGATCTACGAGTCAAGTTCTGCAGCGGTTTCACCACCATCCCTTCCCCACCAGCTGCTGTCAGTTCCTGCCACCACTGTGTTCCTGCAGTACGAGATTCCGAGTTGTCGGTCCTAACGACCATGCGCCGCGTAGCGCGGATTAGTTCCGGGTCTGCCGCTGCTAGCTTGTCCGCTAGGTTAAGGTGCCACATGTGGTCTCGACCAGAATGTACCGCCCCCTCAGACGCCAGCACCTGGAAGGGAGCCAGCTGTACACCGTCCAACCCTTTAGAGGGTGCAGTGTAGTTTTGATAGGCAGCGATGTACGCCGCGGCATTCTCTTTTCGGGAACGAAGTCTACCGAGTATTTCAGCAACGTCAGCTCCTGATTCGAGCGCTTTCTCTAGGGCTCCGGTGGCGTCACTCAGGCTACTAGTGGCGCTAGCACCCACAGCTGCATACTGGCCACGGATCATCTCCTCGGCTTTGAATGACCAAGGAAGAAGTTCTGCATCCAGCAAGATCCAGTCCGTTGCTAGTTCTTCCCAGAGACCTGCCTCCTCCACTGCTGCATCGGTTCGCATCAGAAAATCATCCGCCGTCTTCCGGTTGAAGAATGGCCTTCCTGTTCTCGTATACACAGTTCCACGCCAGCCACGTGGGGCGTCGAATTTTTGAGGATTTCGAGTTAGCAACACCACGGCCCTGGATCCCATGTGCTTTTCTTCGCAGATGACACTCAACACACCGGCCTTGTTATATGACTCAAAAGCTTCAGTTGGATGTTCCAGATAGTCAGTCAGTTTTGATGTACTGACCGGGCTCATCGTGGGCGGCAAATACGGCATCCAGCGTGGATCCGTCGCCCAGCGGCTCATAACCTCAAGTGCCCCAGCTGCTTGCTCCTGACGAATGCTCACCCGTCCATGGATTCCGGTTTGGATCGACTGCTTGCCAAGAACGTCGCTGATCTTGAGCACGCCATCAACACGTTCCCCAGCCTCTTCGGCAGTAGCTCCCTCGGTGGATCCTGATTCAGCTTGCATGGATTCGCGTGCCGGAGCCAGAGGCTTGGCCGGTTCAAACCATACTTGCTCTGCAGGTACCTGTACCACTTCCCTTTCCGGATAACGCAAGGCAGTCAGTTTTCCGCCGAATACACATCCTGTATCCAAGCACATGGTCCCGTTGATCCACTCAGCGTCCAGAGTCGGCGTGTGTCCATAGAGGACGGCAGCTTCTCCTCTGTAGTCATTCGCCCAGGCGTATCGGACAGGAAGCCCATACTCATCCGTTTCTCCCGTTGTGTCACCGTACAGCGCAAAGGCTCGGACTCTGGCGGAAGCTCTCCCCTGATAGGCCTCCGTCATGCCGGCATGCGCGACCACCAACCGCCCTTGGTCCAGGACTAAGTGCGAGACCAACCCACGACAGAAATCCTTCACTTCACGCCGGAACTCTTCAGGCTCCGCAGCAAGTTGAGCAAGAGTCTGCGCTAGCCCATGAGAGGTTTGAACCCTTTTCCCCTCCAATGCCCTGACAAGCTTGTCTTCATGATTCCCGGGAACTGCCCGAGCATTTCCGTGTGCCACCATTCCCATAGCGAGCCTGAGGACCCCGGGACTATCGGGACCCCTATCCACGAGATCCCCAACAAAAATCGCTTTGCGCCCCTGGGGATGCTTGGCGTCAAGCACTCGCCCCTGCTCATCGCGAATCAGCTTGTAGCCCAACTTCTCTAGGAGTGTGCACAGTTCAGCGAGGCAGCCATGCACATCGCCAATGACATCGAAGGGGCCCTCGTCATGACGGAAGTCATTGAGCAGTGGCTCACGGCGAATACTCGCCCCTTCCATTGCTGCGACAGAACTCAGAGTGTGGATCCTCCTGAAGCCCTCTCTGCCAAGACCTTTCAGAGAACGCCTCAACTGATCGTACTGGCGCCTGATGACGTGGTTCTCGAGCACTCGGTCACTTCGCTGCTCATTTCGCTCAAGACTGACAGATAAGGGCAGATCAAGAACTATGGCCACGGGGAGGACGTCGTGGGCCCGGGCTAACGCCACCAATTGCCTGCGAGCATCTGCCTGGACACTCGTGGCATCCACCACGGTCAGGAGCCCTGCATCGAGTCGTTTCCCAGCAATGAAATTGAGTGATTCAAAAGCTGCCTTAGTTGCTGACTGATCATTGACGTCATTGGAGACCATCCCCCTGAAGAAGTCACTACTAAGGGTTTCAAACCTTCCGAAGTTCTTTGCTGCAAAGGTGGATTTTCCGGATCCGCTTGGTCCTATCAGCACCACAAGACAGAGCTCCGGGATTGCCAGCTCACTCATGATCATGCCCTCCTGAAAATTGCCATTTGTGTTGGTGCACCAAGAAGCTGGTCAACTTCACCGATGCTCCGGAGTTCAACGCTGTATCCATAGGTAGACGCTATGCTCGCTGCCCATTGAGCGAATTCAGCTCGAGTCCATTCAAATCTATGGTCTGGATGCCGAAAGGTACCTTCTGGGAGCAAGGGGTAAAGGGAGTTGAACTCGACGTTGGGTGTGGTCACAACGACGGACCGTGGCTGTGCGTACCCAAAAACAGAGTGCTCCAGGGCCGCTAGCCGCTCCGGTTCTATATGCTCCACTACTTCCATGAGGACGGCTGCGTCAAAGTCTCTCAACCGCTCGTCAAGATAGGTGACAGACGATTGCAGCAGGCGTACGCGCTCTCTCTGTCTATCACTGAGCTCACGCAGTCTTAGACGCTCTTCAGCTCTATTGAGCATCTGCGGAGATACATCAGTGCCAACAAGCTCAGTAAAGACCGGGTCTGAGAACAATCTATGCAGTAGCGCTCCTTCGCCACAACCCATATCAACAACTTTACGAGCACCGACGTCGTGGAGTGCCTTCAATACGGCCTCAAGCCTCAGGCCGCGCAGGGTCTTTCTTGCAAGCACCAGCTGGACATCTTCATCAGCTTCAGCTCCTCTTTCCTCATGGATGGGAAAAGCTACCTTCTCAGTCATACTCCTCTGATGAGCTAGATAACGTTGAGTGATTATTTCCCGACGTGGATGCGTCTCCAACCAACCTGCTCCGGCCCGCATGAGTTTTCCGACCTCATCGTCGGAGACCCAGTAGTGTTTGGCGTCGTCCAAGACAGGGAGTAGAAGATATACCTGTCGTAGCGCATCACTGAGTCTAATGGTGCCGGTCAAGGTAATTCGGACGTAACTCGAGTCTCCCCAGTCGGGAAATTCTGGATTCAAAGGGACAGGAATCTCGCTCACCTCCCACCCAAGGGGCTCAAAGAGACTGCTCGCGAACCCCGGCGGGCCCACGACCGAAACCGATGAAAGTTGAATGACCAACTGTAGGGGGCTGACTGCAAGTTGTGGACGCTCCTTGCACCTTCCGCTCATGGCGGTGCTGAACACTTTCCCCAACGCAACGGACATGAGAGACGACGTCACATACGGACGGTCATTAACGTAGTGATCTAACGAGTCTCGCGTACCCAAACGCAGGTGTTTGTTCCGCACCAAGTCTATGGCATCTACTTCCAGAAGTAGTGCTGCCGTGCACCGTTCACCCGAAACTTCAGGGTAGAAGACGGTGGCCACTCCCACATTAAGATCGAAGGACTGAACCTTACTTGGATTCTTATGGAGCAGATAGCCCAGGTCTCTTGCGTCCGGAGCTGTGTAAGTAATTGTGACGAGCAAGTTACCCCCAAGTAGTTGCGATCTTTGCCTCACTCTACATCCGCAGGTCCAATGGTGCAGCTCGTTGCTTGCACATCAACTACGCGCGTACCGCACCGCGAGTTGCCATAGGTTCCACGTGAAACATTCAGGGGATCGCTTCTGCCTCTGGAAACCAAACCTTGTCTAACTGATGGCTCACTTCCCGCTAGGACCACTGCTCATCTGGGTTTTGTAGGACGGTAGCAAGTACCAGGCGTGGCAGAATTGGTTGCTGCTGGAGGTAACCGCGATCCATGATTTTGGCTGACTGGCGGCCCGATGTTCGAAGAAAGCCCCATCACGCCTCTGGTTTCCATGTTTCACGTGAAACGCAGGCCGGTACACCGAAGTATGGGTTTCAGCGTCGAGAACAGCACGGCAAACTAGCCTTGCAAACCCCCGCCACGCAGCCCTCTATAGTTCCGGGTGGAAGACTCCAATGAATTCATTCGCTACAACCTCATGCGGCGGGATGGGACATTGCGGAGACATGTGAAAGCCTAGTGCCCGTCGCGGTCCACGCTAGTGGCTGGAGAATTTCGTCTCCTAGGAAGTGCTTCCAGAAACTCATTGGATCGCAGAACAAATGTGGGACAGTCCCGTGTGTTCCTGATTCGTCAAGGATCCCAGCAGTATCAACATCGGCCTTACCTTTCTGAATTTCACGGTGACAGGATTAGTCCACATGTTTTCACAGTGAACGACGAAAGGTGCTCGAAATTGGTATGTATGTCCACTCCTAGACAGAGCGCGGAGACAGCCAGAGATGCCACAGGGTTCACCATCGGGGCCTGACGCTCCTCTGAGCGCCTATTGACGCCTACTGGGGCGGCGGTCGCAGGATAGGGTCAGAGTCCCTGAGATTGACGCCTGGAGCCCCATGCTCGGCTTTAGCTGGGTCATGCCAGCTCTGACTAGCTAGCCGTCTAGATGCTTGGCCTTGGCCATCACTAAGATCACACGGCTCCAATATGACGCAAATTGGTCTCTTTCAGGACATAGGGTGCGTCAAGTAGGCGGCTACACGTGTACGAATTCCACCGCACCAGGTCCTAATGCACCCGGCTGAAGCTGTATCTAGCGAGGTGTCTACGTCAATGTCTATGTCTATGTCTATGTCTATGTCCATCCGATATTCCAGCTCCTCAGCTGCATTCCCGATCGATTGATGAATAGCCGCACTTTACGGGCCGACCGTGCCCGAGGCGCCGCAAGTTGATGGTGAGTCACGGTAATGAGTGAGACCCTTTCAACCCGGTGCCCCGAGTCAGCGCTCACAATAGAGCAGGCTGCGTCGATGCGGGTTCTTGGCGATATCAGTCAGCGCTCAGCTGACCTAGGAAACTCAGGAACCGCAGAAGAATCGAGGGCAACTACTACCTGCAATCACATCCCACTCCACACCCCCGTGGAAATCTCCGCCCTCGTCCTTATTTGCTCAACCCCCGTACTCGATCCGAATGTCCACAGAAGAAAAGAAATATAGAGAGAACGTTTTTCGCAAAACTACATGAGGGTAGGAATCCGAGATTGATCATGTTTCACGTGAAACACTGCAGTGGTAGCTGCATCTCCATCCGGGAGTCCATATTGCACTCATATCCCCGATAAGAAGGTTCACGAAAGTATTTCTTAGGATCAATCCAGGGGAACCAATTAAAAGACGGTGCCGGTGGTGTTTCACGTGAAACACCACCACCACTATCGAGGAGAACTAATTTCCGCCGGGGCTCAGAACATCCATGATCCGGTTGAGGTCTTCAACGGAGGCAAATTCGATGCTAACTTTTCCCTTTCGGGCACCCAAGGAAATCTTTACATTCGTATCGAGTCTGTCAGCGAGTGAAGTTGCCAAGAAGTCCAACCGCTCATGACGCGGGCTCGGCGTTTTCGATGCAGGCTTTCGTCCATCCAATGGAGACTGGTACAGCTGGACGGCTTCCTCCGTAGCCCTGACCGACATCCCTTCGGCGACAATCTTCTGTGCGAGGTTCTCCATAGCCACCGAATCCGGCAATGCCAGCAAAGCGCGCGCGTGCCCAGCCGACAAAACACCAGCCGCGACGCGGCGCTGGACAACCGGCGGAAGCTTCAACAAACGAAGAGTGTTGGAAACCTGGGGCCGTGAACGACCTATCCGGTCTGCTAACTGTTCGTGGGTGGTGCCGAAATCCTCCAGCAACTGCTGGTATGCAGCAGCCTCTTCAAGTGGGTTGAGCTGACTGCGGTGCAGGTTTTCAAGCAGGGCATCGCGGAGCAGATTGTCATCGGAAGTATCCCTAACAATGACGGGAATAGTCGCCAAGCCTGCGGCCTGGCTGGCACGCCAGCGGCGCTCACCCATGACCAGTTCATACGGCTTATCGCCCTTTTCTGATGACTTTCGAACAACAATGGGTTGAAGAACGCCAATTTCACGTACTGAATGAACCAGTTCAGCCATATCGTCTTCATCGAAGACCGTACGCGGCTGCTTGCGGTTGGGATGAATCTCCCCCACCGGCAATTCCATGAAAGTTGCCCCTGGAACTGCTACGAGTTCAGCGGGTTCAGCGACAGCCGGCTTCTTCGCAGCTCTGGTACCCGTTGTAGCCGGCTTGCGGCCCTTTGGTTCCGGGAAAAACAGATCTACAGGACGTGTCGGCTGACTGGAACCTGTCTCATCTCCTGAAGAGTTCGGGATCAAGGCACCCAAACCACGACCAAGACCCCTGCGCTTGTCAGTCATTGAGACATCCTCCGTTGAATAAATCCCGAATAGTGCGGGTTCTGATGAACTTCATAGTGATTTGCAACGATTCTAGCTGAGTAAAGACATTAGCTCGTTGACCGCTCAGCCAATTCGGCAGCGGCCTCGAGATAGGAAAGCGCCCCTGTTGAGGATGGGTCATAGGTCATGACCGTCTGCTGGTAGCTGGGTGCCTCTGAAATTCGGACAGACCGCGGAATCATCGCCTTCAATACCTGCTGAGGAAAGTGCTCCCTTACGTCAGCTGCGACGTGAGCCGCCAGGTTAGTGCGTCCGTCATACATGGTTAGCAAAATTGTGGACACCACCAGGTCAGAATTTAAATGCTTCTGAATCATCTCGATATTCTTCAGAAGCTGACTCAAACCCTCTAGTGCGTAGTACTCACACTGAATCGGAATCATGACCTCATTTGCTGCACAGAATGCATTGACCGTCAGGAGCCCAAGGCTTGGTGGGCAGTCAATAAAAATGAAATCGAGACGTTCTTGCCCATTTTTTTCCCGGAACTTCTCATACTCGGCGATCGCCCGGCGCAGCCGCTGCTCGCGGGCAACCAAGGAGACAAGTTCAATTTCAGCGCCGGCCAGGTGAATGGTTGCCGGGACACAATACAAATTCGCAATATCAGGGCAGTCAGCAATTACTTCTGCCATGGGTACGTCATTAATTAGGACATCGTAGATACTGTCCACCTCAGCGTGGTGGGGAACGCCCAACGCTGTGGAGGCATTACCCTGCGGGTCATTGTCTATGACTAGGACATGCAACCCGGCCGATGCCAGCGCTGCCGCAATATTCACGGTCGTGGTGGTCTTTCCAACGCCACCTTTTTGATTGGCAACCGTCAGAATTCGAGTCCGGGGCGGGCGGGGAAGCTTTCTCCCCAGCAGACGTTCGCGCCGCTTTGTTTCACTCACCAGCTGACTAGCAATAGGACTGCTGTCATCCAAGTCATCATCCAGTGGGCTCAAGGCGTCGACCTTTGTTTCACGTGAAACGGCAGTTCCTGAACTGCGCTGGCTGAAATCAATTGAATAAGGTTGATTTGAGGCATTTGAACGTGCCGACCCCAATGTCATGAACGGAGGGATCCGTTGCGAAGCTGCTTCGCTACTGGTCACGCTGACACTCTCACTTTCCTGTGGCGATGGTTGCCAACCTCTAGCCTATCGTTTCATTCCCACAGCCGTGGGGATCAGCGCCGCTTCACCTGAACACGGACCACAGTGGTGGGCTCCACCAAGATGTCCTGACCAGCAATCAACACTTCAGTCTTGACGCCACCCAACTTCTTGAGGACCTTGCCGGCCTTGGAAATTTCTTCCTCTGCCGTACGTCCCTTGATAGCGAGGAGAACTCCCTCACCGCCAAGCAACGGGATGGTCAGTGGCGCCAAGGTATTCAATGCCGACACTGCACGAGCAGTGACAACCGAGCATTCGACTTTACCGATAGCTGCTTCGGCCCGTGAACGGACGATCTCCACATTGTTCAGGCCCAGATCCATGACTACTTCTTCAAGCCAGATCACACGGCGTTCAAGCGGCTCGATGAGCGTCAGATACAGATCGGGGCGGGCGATGGCCAGACACAACCCTGGCAGGCCAGCACCGCTGCCCACGTCGGCGACCTTGGCGCCGTCGTCAATCAATTCAGCCACAACGGCACAGTTCAGGACGTGCCGGCTCCACAAACGGGGTACTTCCCTGGGACCAATCAGCCCTCGCTCAATACCTGATGTTGCCAAGTGCTCAACATAGCGCTTGGCCAAGTCAAGACGATCGCCAAAAATGCGTTCGGCCGCAACAGCTTCTTCTGCAGTAAGTTCCACCACTATTTGTGTCCTTATAAAATTTAGGTCCCGGCTGCTCCCTTGAGGCAGCGGCCGGGACCGTTTAGTAACTCTCAAAAAACTGCGACTTAGTGCGCAGCGCTCACCACGATGTGGCGGCGGGCGCCTTCACCCTCGGACTCGGATTCCAGCCCCAACTCGGCAATGGCGTCGTGGACAATCTTGCGTTCGTAGGCTCCCATGGGTTCAAGTGCCACAGTTTCCGCACCATCTTTGATCTGGTCTGCCGCTGCCTGGGCAATCTTGGCCAGTTCAACGTTACGGCGGTCACGATAGCCGGAAATATCCAAAACCAGTCCGGAACGGGTTTCCGTAGCTGAGAGGACACTCAAACGTGTCAGTTCCTGCAGGGCATCAAGGACTTCGCCGTCCTGGCCAACAAGGCTCTGCAATGAGTCGCTTTCTTCATCGGCAACGATCGAAATATAGGTTCGCCCATTACGGATCTCAATGTCGATATCTCCATCGATATCGGCGATGTCAAGAAGCTCTTCGAGGTAGTCGGCAGCAATGTCGCCTTCCTCTTCCAGACGGCTGGCACCGGTTTCCGCCTGAGCGGATACCTCTACAGGGGCTGTTGCTTCCTCAGGGACAAGTTGCGATTCTTCAGGCATTATTTCTTCTTCCTGTTCTTGCGTTGTGGCTGGTTCCGCTGGCCCTTGAGCTCAGGAGTCTCTTCAATGACTTCTTCTTCCTCAATCTTCTTCTTCGAGGCACCCAGCAGCGGCAGACCCTTGGCCTCGCGACGCTTCTGGTATTCCTTGTACGCCGGCGAACCGGGGGTGGGCATGCGGCGAATAACGAAGAACTGCTGGCCCATGGTCCACAGGTTGGTCGTGGTCCAGTAGATGAGAACACCAATGGGGAAGTTGATGCCACCAATACCGAAGACGAGCGGCAGTACATAAAGCATCATCTTCTGCTGCTTCATGAACGGGCCCTGCATGGCTTCTTCAGACATGTTCTTGGACATGATCTGCTTCTGCGTAATGAACTGTGAGGCGATCATGGCCAGGATCATGACGATCGACAGGATGGCGATCGTCGGCGTCAGGTTGCCACCTTGGAAGGAGGGCAGCAGCGCGTCGGAAAGGCGGGCGCCAAAGATCGTGGCCTCGTCGAACTGCACCACTTCGGCGTGGGTCAGTGCTCCAATGCCCTTGCTTTCGGCGTTGGCCTTGGCCACGCCGGAAAGGACCTGGAACAGGGAGAAGAAGAACGGCATCTGGATCAGCATGGGCAGGCATGCGGAGAACGGGTTAGTTCCGTGCTCCTTGTACAGTGCCATCTGTTCCTGGCCCATGGCCTGGCGCGACAGCTGGTCGGTCTTGCCCTTGTACTTGGCCTGCAGCTTCTTCATGTCCGGCTGCAACGCCTGCATGCCGCGCTGTGCCTTGATCTGCTTCACAAAAACAGGAATCAGTGCGGCACGGATAACCAGCACCAGGCCGATGATGGCCAGGGTCCAGGTTACGCCGGAGGCGCCGTCCATTCCCAGGAAGGTCAGTCCGTCATGGAACGCCAACATGATCCAGGAGACGACCCATTTGAAGGGGAACAGAATTGTATCGAAGAAGCCCATATTTCTTTATCTATCTCCTCAAGCCGCTTTGCGGCTTTGTGTTTCCTGTTGCTTAGCCAGAAATACATGTGGGTGGTTCAGCTGGACAATCAGGGGCACTGTGGACGGGTCATCCCAGTCCACAACGGCCGGTGATGGAACCGGATCCAAACCACCTGCACTCCAAGGATGGCACCTAAGCACCCGCAGTAGCGAAAACCATGTGCCCTTGACGGCGCCGTGAACAGTCACAGCCTCCAGAGCATAAGCCGAACATGACGGAAAAAACCGGCACACCTGCCCATAAGTGGGTGAGATGGCGCGCCGGTATAATTTCAAAACGATTATAAGAATATTGCGGGGAAGATGCCACAAGAAACGCACGACGGCGGGAAGCCACCTGGGTGCGTGCCCTTGAGTTTGTGAACGGGTCACAAAACATCTTCTCCTTTAGACTCGTGTGCCTTGTCTACTGTTGGTGTTGAAGGTAATGCCGAAGAGCCCGTCGACTTCGCCCACAAGCGGGTGGAGGCAACGGAAAATGCTTTTCGGTAGTCCATGACAAGGTCACTGAAGGAAGCCTGCGCGGAAACGGGCAAGGCCCGAACAACTACATTGACTCCATGTGGATGCGCCTTAATTGTCTCAACAACAATCTCCCTTAGTCTCCTTTTAACGAGATTACGGGTCACAGCGTTCCCAACAGTCTTCGCCACGATGAACCCGATCTGGCTGGGTTCATCGAGGGAAGTGGACACCATATACAACACTACGTTCCGGCGTCCATTTCGGACACCGGAACGTACAGTATGTGAGAAGTTGGCGGAAGTCCGCATTCTATTCTTGGTGGCTAGCACCTGCGATCAACCGCTACTTCACTAAGGCTCGACGAATCGCCAAGCAGTTATTGTTTAGGCCGACAGCTCTACGCGACCCTTGCCACGGCGGGCGGCCAGAATGGCGCGGCCGGCGCGGGTGCGCATACGAAGGCGGAAGCCGTGCTTCTTGGCACGACGGCGGTTGTTCGGCTGAAAAGTCCGCTTGCTCACGGTAGTTACTCCAAGACAATCAAAGATGCGCCTTGCCCGTAGCTAACAGGTAAGAAAGGGGTCGACGCTAAGTAAATGGATGCCTGCTCGATTCACTCCTCAGTAAAGAGGCGCGCACGCCGAAGCGCAAAACAGACACATGGGACTTCACAACGTTAGGTCACTGGACACCTGCCAGTCAAACCGGGACAAGATAACCCAGGTTCCAAAAACGTCGATTCGGTCTTCATCTGGCCCCAATAGCCCTCCGCGAAGGCCCGATGAGTGTTCATCCACAACTGTGCATAACTAGGTGGACAACTTCTGTGGATGAGGCGCTGAAGAGTACACCGCTGTGATATTTATCCACAAGCACTTTCCTTCGCTATCTTCTAGCGTATCCATCCTCTAGGCTAGGCCCGTGGCAAGTTATCCACTGATGTGTATAACCCTGTGGATTACTTCGTTTTGGAGCATCTGCGCACATCAAAATTACATTTTTTCGTGTGTAACAGACGTCACGCTCAAAGTGTGTGTGAATTAAGAGATTTCTGGCCCAACGGCCAGCGGTAAGGATGGAAAGGTCAATGAGCACTGAGGACATCAACGACGTAGGCAGTTCCTGGCGGCGAGTCATTCGGATTCTGGAACAGGACGAACGGGTTTCTCCCCGGCAACGTGGTTTTGTGGTTCTCACCCAGCCTCAAGGACTGATTGGCAACACCTTGTTGGTAGCAGTTCCCAACGAACTCACCCGCGAAGTACTTCAAAACCAACTCCACACTGCATTGAGCAACGCTCTCTCTCAGGTTTTTTCCGAGGAAATCAGTTGTGCCTTCAGCGTCAACGCTGATCTTGTCCCACCAGCTAAGGAAGAAGAGCCTGTCCCTGCCCCGGCTCCGTCCCGGAGTGAAAACATCACCCGCGCCGAGCCTGTGGAACATATTTCTAAGCCGTCCCCGATGTTGCCCAGCACATCTCAGGAGTTTGGCCGTCTGAATCCGAAGTATGTTTTTGATTCCTTCGTGATTGGTGCCTCCAACCGATTTGCCCACGCAGCTGCGGTTGCGGTGGCTGAGGCCCCCGCAAAGGCTTACAACCCGTTGTTCATCTACGGCGATTCGGGTCTGGGCAAAACCCACCTATTGCATGCCATCGGCCACTACGCCCGCCGTCTCTACACGGGTATCCGAGTGCGCTATGTGAACTCTGAGGAGTTCACCAACGACTTCATTAACTCCATCCGCGACGATGAAGGCGCCAGTTTCAAGCAGCTATACCGCAACGTGGACATTCTCCTGATTGACGATATTCAGTTCTTGGCCAATAAGGACGCCACCCAGGAAGAGTTCTTCCATACCTTCAACGCCCTGCACAATCACAACAAGCAGGTCGTCATCACCTCTGATCTGCCGCCGAAGCGTCTACAAGGGTTTGAAGAACGCATGCGTTCACGGTTTGAGTGGGGTTTGCTCACCGATGTGCAGCCGCCAGAACTGGAGACTCGCATTGCCATTTTGCGCAAGAAGGCCATTGGAGAAGGGCTGTCTGCTCCGGACGATGCTCTGGAATACATCGCCTCAAAGATCTCCACGAACATCCGTGAACTTGAAGGCGCCCTCATCCGTGTGACAGCTTTTGCCAGCTTGAACCGCCAGCCTGTCGATGTTGGTCTGGCAGAGCTGGTCTTGAAGGATCTGATCACTGATGACGGCGCACAGGAGATCACATCCACCGCAATCCTTGGTCAGACAGCCGCCTATTTCAACATTTCCTTGGAAGAGCTGTGTAGCAAGTCCCGAACTAGGACGCTTGTCACCGCGCGCCAGATTGCCATGTACCTCTGCCGTGAGCTTACTGACATGTCCTTGCCCAAGATTGGCCAGGAATTTGGTGGACGAGACCACACGACAGTGATCCACGCAGATCGAAAGATCCGGGAATTGATGGCTGAACGACGCGCTATCTACAACCAGGTCACTGAGCTCACTAACAAGATCAAACAGCAGCAGCGCGAGGGATAACCCGCGCAGCGGGTTAGAAATCTAAGAAATTAACAGCTGTGGATAAGTCTGTGGATTACTCGGGTACAACCATCACCAACCTGCGGATAACTCCACGTCCCCCTGTGGATCATTAAAACCACCGAAAAAGTTCTCCACTTCTCCTCACAGCCTCAAGCTGGCTAGCCCCACAGCCTGTGCACAGCCAACTTCGCCTAGACCCCGTGGCCAGAAGCACTTATCCACAGTATCCACAGGACTTATTAACACTACGAACTACAAGAATCTTTCGTTTCAAACAACATTTACCTTCTGCTTCAACCTGCCCGGCAACGAGCCTTGACCAATGCCCAAATGGGCTGGTCAAGGGGCTAAGCTATCTCCAAGCATGTAATTTCATTCATGGGTCACCTCCTAAGGGATATGACCCAACGCATCACCAAAATTTTTCGCACCATGAAAGGCGGCACCCTTCCGTGAAGTTCCGAGTCGAACGGGATGTTCTGACCGAAGCAGTCAGCTGGGCCGCACGATCCTTGTCTCCACGTCCTCCTGTTCCGGTCCTCTCAGGACTGTTGCTGAAAGCTGAAGCTGGCACCTTGAGCCTGGCCAGTTTTGACTACGAGATCTCTGCGCGTCTGCAAATCCCTGCAGATATCACTGAGGAAGGGACCATTTTGGTCTCTGGACGGCTACTGGCGGATATTTGCCGCAGCCTTCCAGCTGCGCCCGTGGATATTGAAACCGACGGCACTAAAGTCACTTTGACCTGCCGCAGCAGCCGTTTCCACTTGGCCACCATGCCTGTCAATGACTATCCAGAACTCCCAGCGCTGCCTGATATCAGCGGAACTGTTGATGGAGAAGCCTTTGCCCAGGCTGTTTCTCAGGTCATTATCGCCTCAAGCAAAGATGACACCTTGCCTGTTCTCACAGGCGTAAAAATGGAAATTGAAGGCGACCTGATCACACTTCTGGCTACCGATAGGTACCGGCTGGCACTGCGCGAAGTTCGTTGGAGTCCTTCCACCCCCAACATTTCCGCTGGTGCCCTCATCAAGGCCAAAACTCTCAGTGAAGTCGCTAAAACATTGGGCAGTTCAGGCAATATCAACATTGCGCTCTCGGGTAACAGCGAGCTCATTGGTTTCGAAAGTGGCGGTCGTCGCACAACGTCGTTGCTGGTGGACGGGGAATACCCGAAAATCCGTTCACTTTTCCCGGACACCACACCGATTTACGCAACTGTCGAGACACATGCCCTGGCAGAAGCAGTCCGCCGCGTCTCACTCGTTGCCGAACGCAACACTCCGGTTCGTCTCATCTTCACGGACGGTCAACTCACCCTCGACGCGGGTACAGGCGAAGACGCGCAGGCCTCTGAAAATCTCGAAGCTACACTGGTTGGCGAAGAAATCACCGTCGCTTTCAACCCGCACTACCTCAGCGAAGGTCTGAGCGCCTTTGACAGCAAATACGTTCGGTTCTCATTCACCTCGGCTCCTAAACCAGCCATGATCAATGCTCAGGATGACATTGATGGTGAACGCCGTGACGAATACCGTTACCTGGTTATGCCGGTGAGGTTGCCTTCTCAGTAGTTGCCCCGCTGCCATTCCACCATCAGCTGCAAGACCACGGAAGAGAGAAAAAACGTGCATATTGGACTTGTTGGACTAGGAAAGATGGGCTTCAACATGAGAGCCCGCCTGCGCGCAGCAGGAATCGAGGTCACTGGATTTGACCGAAATCCGAAGGTCACCGATGTGGCTTCCATGCAGGAACTAGTCGCAGCAGTTCCTGCACCGCGGCTCATTTGGGTGATGGTCCCCTCCGGCGATATCACCGAAGCAATCATCACTGAACTTTCAGAACTGTTGGAATCTGGAGATTTGCTTGTTGACGGCGGAAATTCACGGTTTACCGAGGATCAAAAGCACGGCGAAATGCTTGCTTCCAAGGGCATATCTTTCATGGACGTTGGTGTTTCTGGAGGAGTTTGGGGTCTCGAGAATGGCTACGGACTCATGGCTGGTGGCGCTCCAGAAGACGTGGAGCGGGCACTGCCTGTCCTAGACGCTCTGCGTCCCGAGGGTGAGCGGGCCGACAGCTTTGTGCACGTTGGCGGAATTGGTGCCGGTCACTACGCCAAAATGGTTCACAACGGTATCGAGTATGGCCTGATGCAGGCCTACGCAGAGGGCTACGAACTGCTTGCCAAAAAAGATATCATTCAGGACTTGCCGGGAACTTTCCGTGCGTGGCAAAAGGGTACCGTCGTGCGTTCTTGGCTCTTGGATTTGATGGTCAAGGCCTTGGATGAAGATCCTGGTCTGGAATCCATTGACGATTACGTCGAAGATTCCGGTGAAGGACGCTGGACTGTCGAGGAAGCCATCGCCAATGCCGTGCCGGCCCCGGCCATTACGGCGGCTCTCTTTGCCAGGTTCTCTTCGCGTGAAGACAATTCCCCTGCCATGAAAATGGTCTCCGCTCTCCGCCACCAGTTCGGCGGCCACGCAACAAAACCAGCCAGTCCCAGCATTGAATAAATCAGCTTTCCATGTATCTTGAACACCTTTCTCTGACCGATTTTCGTAGTTATGCGCAGGTTGACCTGACACTGACGCCAGGAGTGACTGTCCTGGTTGGTTCAAATGGTTTGGGTAAAACCAATCTCGTAGAAGCGATCGGCTATTTGGCCACGCTCTCCTCTCACCGGGTGAGCCAGGATGGTCCGCTACTGCGTTTTGGTACCGAGGTGGCTCTCATCCGTGCTCAGCTGGTGCGGGGCGAACAAAAAGTTATGGTCGAGGTCGAAATTAACGCGACTCGCGCCAATCGGGCACGCATCAACCGGGCAAATCCTGTCCGAGCTCGCGACATTCTGGGTCTTTGTCGGACGGTACTTTTTGCTCCCGAGGACTTAGCTCTCGTCAAGGGTGATCCTGGAAACCGTCGCCGGTTCTTGGATGATCTGTTGGTGGTGCTTATGCCCAAACACGCGGGGACCCGCAGCGACTACGATCGTGTACTCAAACAGCGCAACGCCTTACTGAAGTCTGCCCGGTCGCAACATTTTTCTCGGTCCGGGGTGTCAGAATCTCACCTCGCGACGCTAGACGTTTGGGACCAGCACATGGCTATGGCCGCAGCCCAGCTGCTCTTGGCGCGTCTTGACCTGCTCAACCGTCTGCGCCCCCATATGGCTGAGGCTTATGCACAGCTCACCGACGGTTCCAAAATATTGCGTGCGCTGTATCGCAGTAATTTGGACCAAGAAGTTCCTACTGAGCCGCAGGAATCGGGATATCAGGACATGTCCGACGGCGTCTCCTCCGATCCTTTCGGAGAACCAAGTGGTGGGGTGCTTCCGGAGATCCCTGATGGGGAGGATCTTTCCCTGTGCACGCTTGAGGAACTCGCCGAAAGGTACCGCGCTGAGCTCGTGGCATCCCGAACCCGAGAACTGGAACGCGGAATGTCGCTGGTGGGACCGCACCGGGATGAATTGGATCTGCTGTTGGGCAACGCCCCGGCCAGAGGCTATGCCTCGCACGGAGAATCGTGGTCCATTGCCTTAGCACTGCGTTTGGCTTCTTTCCATGTGTTGGATGAGGACAAACATGTGGCAGGTAATCAGCCAATTTTGATCCTTGACGATGTTTTTGCCGAGTTGGATGCCCAACGGCGCCGCAAATTGGCACTCATGGTAGGAGCTGCCGAGCAGGTTTTGGTGACAGCCGCCGTGGGAGAAGACATCCCCGAAGAATTGTCAGGGTCTACCATTCAGGTCATTCCCGGCGGCGTGATTTTCGATGAGTGAGACGTCTGCGGAAAAATCTGCAAACGATCCAACCGGAAAGAAGGGCAGCCGTGAAGCTGCCGCACATGATCATGCCACTGAAGTGGATGCAGCCCAGGCAGCCCTCAACCGCATGCGGACCATAGCGAAAAGTCGTGGTGAACTGCGGATTGCCAGGAACCGTTTAGGCGAGAAAACCACGCCGAAGAATAAACGCAAACCATTTATGGATGCCAAATACGGTGGTGGCAGGGATCCCCAAGGACTGGGAAATGTTGTCAGCCGGCTCGTCTCGGATCGAGGCTGGAGTTCTCCTCTAGCAGTTGGTTCCGTGATGGCTCAATGGGATGCTTTGGTAGGTCCTGAGATTGCAGGGCATTGCAGGCCTGAAAGCTTTGAGGCCACCACATTACATGTCAGATGTGACTCCACCAGCTGGGCAACTCAGCTGCGGCTCCTCTCATCATCACTGCTGGCAAAATTTGATGAAGAACTGGGACATGGGGTGGTCAGCAAGATTATGGTTTTGGGACCGGCTGCACCGAGTTGGCGCAAGGGATTTCGGCATGTCAAGGGACGTGGGCCCAGAGACACTTACGGGTAGAAGCACCCGAAGTGGGAAAACTTGCCAAGGCGCTGTAGGGCGTTTCAAACCCCAAGGGCCGTACATCCCCTTAAAGAAAGCCAATCGATTCCGTTCTAAGCCGGTTTTCTCGGCTTTCAGGGCAGGTTGAGACGCCATATGGGTCCGTCACAAGGTAGAATCTGACTATAACCGTCTCTCCGCGGCGCTGTGATAAGGTTTCAGGTTTTCGTTGGGAGCGGTATTTATCTGCCTTCAACGAGGTCAAAGCACGGGAGACGCCAGTCTGCCCGTCCCCGAGGTTGGCAACCGAGCTGAACAATTAAAGGGGTCGAACGCGCCTGTGACGACGAACAATTCGGATAGTGCCGTGAATCCAGAGCCGGATAGCACGGAGCCAAGCGCGGAAGTGAACACCGCAACACCGTCCGCGCCAGCCGATACTAGCCACTACGATGCCAGCGACATCACTGTTTTGGAGGGCTTGGCAGCCGTCCGTAAACGTCCCGGTATGTACATTGGCTCCACGGGCATGCGTGGTCTGCATCATTTGGTCTATGAAGTTGTTGACAACTCTGTGGATGAGGCCCTGGCCGGCTACTGCGACCACATCGAGATCACCTTGACCGCCGAGGGTGGCGTCAAAGTAGTAGACAACGGGCGTGGTATTCCCGTCGATATTCACCCCACTGAGGGTAAGCCGACGGTTGAAGTGGTCATGACCATCCTGCACGCCGGGGGTAAATTCGGTGGCGGGGGTTACGCGGTTTCTGGCGGTCTGCACGGCGTGGGTATCTCCGTCGTTAACGCCCTTTCCCGCAAGGTTGATACTGAGATTCGACGACAAGGCTTTGTCTGGCGGATGAGTTTTGCCGACGGCGGCAAGCCGCAGGGCACCCTGGTCAAGGGTGAAACCACCACCGAGACAGGGACCACCCAGACGTTCTACCCGGACCCCACCATCTTTGAATCGGTGGAGTTTGAATTCGAGACTCTTCGTGCGCGCTTCCAGCAGATGGCCTTCCTCAACAAGGGCCTGAAGATCACGCTCTCCGACGAGCGCGTGGTTGCTAGCTCCGATGATGACGAAGTGGATCTAGACGCAATCCCCGAGGGTAAAGACCTTGCCACCGGCAAACGGGTTGTGATTTACCAGTACAAAGATGGACTGCTTGACTACGTCAAGCATTTGAACACCTCAAAGAAGTACGAGCCCGTTCATGAGGACGTCATCGCTTTTGAAACTGAGGATGCAGGTCGGAGCATGGCCGTGGAAATCGCCATGCAGTGGACCACATCCTTCTCCGAGAGCGTCCACACTTATGCCAACACCATCAACACGCATGAAGGTGGAACGCATGAGGAAGGTTTCCGGGCGGCTATGACGTCTCTGATCAATCGCTATGCGCGTGAGAAGAGCATCATCAAGGAAAAGGACGACAACCTCACCGGTGATGACATCCGTGAAGGCCTCACAGCCGTTATTTCCGTGAAGCTCTCCGAACCCCAGTTTGAGGGTCAGACCAAAACTAAGCTCGGTAACTCGGAAGTCAAGGGATTCGTTCAGCGTGTAGTCACCGACGGACTCGGCGATTGGCTCGAGCGTAACCCGGGCCCGGCCCGCGACGTGATTCGCAAGTCAATCCAGGCCTCCATGGCCAGGTTGGCTGCCCGCAAGGCCCGCGAAAGCACACGCCGTAAGGGTCTGCTTGAATCCGGTGGAATGCCAGGAAAGCTCAAGGACTGCCAGTCCAAGGACCCGGCGTTGTCGGAAATTTACATCGTGGAGGGTGACTCTGCAGGCGGCTCCGCCGTGCGCGGACGCAACCCAACAACGCAAGCAATTTTGCCCCTGCGTGGAAAGATCCTCAACGTCGAACGTGCACGCTTGGACCGGGCATTGGGAAACGCCGAAGTTCAGGCCATGATCACCGCGTTTGGTGCAGGCATTGGCGAGGACTTCGATGTCAACAAGGCTCGGTACCACAAGATCGTGTTGATGGCCGATGCCGATGTTGATGGCCAACACATCACTACCTTGTTGCTGACGCTGCTGTTCCGTTACATGCGCCCGCTCATTGAAAACGGCTATGTGTACTTGGCTCAGCCGCCGCTGTACCGGATCAAGTGGTCCAATGCGCCCCACGACTATGTGTTCAGCGACAAGGAACGCGACGCGGCTCTTGCCTCTGGCGCTGCAGCCGGGCGTCGTATCCCCAAGGACAACGGTATCCAGCGCTACAAGGGTCTGGGCGAGATGGACTACTCGGAATTGTGGGACACCACCATGGATCCGGCCCACCGCACTCTCCTGCAGGTCACTATGGAGGACGCGGCAGAGGTTGACCAGGTTTTCTCCACCCTCATGGGTGAAGACGTGGAATCCCGACGTAACTTCATTCAACAAAACGCCAAGGATGTCAGGTTCCTCGACATCTAGCCCGGGCTAGGTATAGCCCGCTAGTTATAGAGACAACCCGACATATATCGCGAATGGAATACATAAGATTATGAGCGAAGAAACACCGCAGAATCCGCAGGAACCCACGGTGGAAGACACCAGTGCAGAGATCCTCGAAGGCAATCTGCTGCATGACAAAGTAGAACAAATTGATCTCCAGCAGGAGATGAAACGCTCCTACTTGGACTACGCCATGGCCGTCATTGTGGGCCGTGCACTTCCTGACGTCCGTGACGGACTGAAGCCTGTGCACCGCCGCGTGCTGTACGCCATGTTCGACGGCGGTTACCGCCCCGAGCGCTCCTTCAACAAGTGTGCCCGCGTTGTTGGTGAAGTTATGGGCCAATACCACCCCCACGGTGACAGTTCCATTTATGATGCCTTGGTGCGTTTGATTCAAGACTGGACCATGCGTTACCCCTTGGCCCTGGGGCAGGGAAACTTTGGTTCTCCCGGTAACGATGGCGCGGCCGCACCTCGATACACGGAAACAAAAATGGCCCCGCTGGCCATGGAAATGGTTCGAGACATCGACGAAGAAACAGTCGATTTCCAGGACAACTACGACGGTAAGAATCAAGAGCCCACGATTCTGCCCGCACGTTTCCCCAACCTGCTGGTGAATGGTTCCTCCGGTATCGCCGTGGGTATGGCCACCAACATTCCGCCCCACAACCTACGTGAGGTTGCCGAGGGTGTGCAGTGGTACCTGGCAAACCCGACGGTAAGCCGTGAGGAACTTCTTGAGGCGCTCATTGAACGCATCAAGGGACCCGATTTCCCGACAGGCGCTCAAATCCTGGGCCGCAAGGGTATCGAGGATGCCTACCGCACCGGACGCGGTTCCATCACCATGCGTGCCGTTGTCAACGTTGAGGAAATTCAGGGTCGCACCTGCTTGGTTGTTACCGAGCTGCCGTTCCAGGCAAACCCGGACAACCTAGCCATAAAGATCGCTGACCTGGTCAAGGACGGCAAGATTTCTGGCATCGCCGATATGCGCGATGAAACCTCGGGCCGTACCGGTCAGCGCTTGGTCATTGTCCTCAAGCGTGACGCGGTTGCCAAGGTTGTTTTGAATAACCTGTACAAGCACACTCAGCTGCAGGAAAACTTCAGCGCCAACATGTTGGCGATTGTGGACGGTGTCCCCCGCACTCTTCCGCTGGATGCGTTCATTCGCCACTGGGTCACGCACCAGATGGATGTCATCGTTCGGCGTACCCGTTTCCGTCTGCGCAAGGCTGAAGAAGAAGCTCATATTCAGCGTGCACTGCTGAAAGCGTTAGATGCTCTGGATGCGGTCATTGCGCTGATTCGTCGTTCCAGCACTACCGAAGAAGCCCGTGACGGGCTGATCGAGTTGCTCGACATCGATGAGATCCAGGCCAAGGCCATTTTGGACATGCAGCTGCGACGTTTGGCTGCCTTGGAGCACCAGAAGATCACGGACCGCTTCAACGTCCTGGAAACCATGATCACAGAGTTCAACCGCATCCTGGCAGATCCGGAAGTTCAGCGCGGCATCGTCAGCGAAGAACTCGCTGAGATCACCGCCCGCTTTGGTGACGATCGTCGTACCGAGATCATGATGGGTTACGACCCCAACATGAGCATGGAAGACCTCATCCCTGAAGAAGAAATGGTTGTCACCATCACCCGCGGTGGTTATGTCAAGCGCACCCGTAGCGATAACTACCGCACACAGCACCGCGGCGGCAAGGGTGTCAAGGGCGCGCAACTGCGTGGGGACGACGTCGTCGAACATTTCTTTGTCACGACCACACACCACTGGCTGCTGTTCTTCACTAACTTGGGCCGCGTGTACCGGGCTAAGGCCTATGAACTTGCCGAGGCAGGTCGTGATGCCAAGGGCCAGCACGTCGCGAACCTGTTGGCGTTCCAGCCCGACGAGAAGATCGCCCAGGTCATGGAGCTCAAGGACTACCAGCAGTCTCCCTACCTGGTGTTGGCCACGAAGAATGGACTGGTTAAAAAGACTTCACTTGAGGACTACGACACCAACCGCTCTGCCGGCGTCATTGCCATCAACCTGCGCGACGGCGACGAACTCGTCTCCGCTCAGCTGGTTTCTGATTCTGATGACTTGTTGCTGGTTTCCCGCAAGGGACAGTCCATCAGGTTCACGGCCACCAACGAGGCCCTTCGGCCCATGGGTCGGGCCACCTCGGGTGTCACGGGTATGAAGTTCCGTGACTTCGATGAGCTACTGGCTGCCAACGTCGTTACTGACGATTCCTTTGTGTTCATTGTCACAGAAGGCGGCTACGCCAAGCGCACGGCCGTTGAAGAGTACCGCTTGCAGGGACGAGGCGGCCTGGGAATCAAGGTTGCCAAGCTCGTGGAAGACCGTGGAGACCTGGTCGGGGCCTTGATTGTCCAAGAGGATGACGAGGTTCTGGTGGTGATGAGTGGCGGAAAGGTGGTTCGCTCCAACGTGTCCGAGGTGCCCGCCAAGGGACGCGACACCATGGGCGTTATCTTCGCTAAACCCGACAAGAACGACAAGATCATTGAGGTTGCGCGCAATAGCGAGCGGGGCCTTGACGACGATGAAGAATTGTCGGAAATTGAAGCTCCGCAAAGCCCCGAGACCACTTCTAACAGTGATTCCGAGGGAAACCAACAGATTGATGAAGTACCGTTAACGGGTCAAGACGGATCAACTGGAGGTACCGATTGAGCACCAACAACCCGATTCCGCGGCCCGGTTCCGCACCCAGGGTAGGTGCACCTGCCCGCCCCGCACAGCGTCCCGCACAGCGCCCCACCAGCGCTCCGGCGGCAGGAGCGGCCACGGCGAAGCGCCCGGCATCCAAGACGCCGGCACCCAAGACGCCGGCGCCCAAAACGCCTCCGGCGCTGGTGAAGCCCGCGCCTAAGGCCAAAGCGCGGCGTGCGCGCCTGCTGGTTAGCAAGGTTGATCCGTGGTCAGTGCTGAAGATGGCGTTCTTGCTGTCGGTAGCGCTGGGCATTGTGACTGTGGTTGCCGCGATTGTGCTGTGGTCACTGCTGGACACAATGGGCCTCTTTGAAACGGTCAATGCCTTCATTAACGAGATTCAAGGCAAGGAGGGAGGGGTTCCCTTCGACCTGCTGACCATTGTTTCGCTGGGACAGGTAGCCTCCTTCTCCACGATTGTTGCCGTGGTCAATGTTGTGTTGTTAACCACACTTTCGGTGCTTTCGGCCGTGCTCTACAACATCTCGGCCACCTTGGTGGGCGGCATTGGTGTCACCCTGACGGATGACTAAGAAGCAAAAAATCACGGATTTTGGCTAAAAGTCCTTGACATTTGCGTCCATTATTCAAAATCGGCGGGTTCGTAGAAACCTTTGGACCCGCCGATTTTGGACTTTGGGAATGTGTGGGGTAAAGTTTTATCTCGGCCCGATGAGGGCTAAGAAGGGCGTATAGCTCAGGCGGTTAGAGCGCTTCGCTGATAACGAAGAGGTCCCTGGTTCAAGTCCAGGTACGCCCACGGAACCAATCGGTTCTTGGCAAGGATGGTGTGTAGTGAAGAAGTTGCTGATCTTGATCGCGGCTTTGGGTGCTGCAATTTTCCTCAACAAGAAGCGGCGGGAATCCAACGTTGTGAAGACAACATGGAGCAAGGCAACTGATTCAATCGATTGAATTTTTTCGCCAAGTTTCATATATACTGAATCAGCCTCATGGGGGCATGGCGCAATTGGTAGCGCACCTGCTTTGCAAGCAGGGGGTTCGGGGTTCGAGTCCCCGTGCCTCCACCATGAGAAACAACCCCGGTCACTTGACCGGGGTTGTTTTTTTATCTGGAGAACAGCTCAACTCCAGTGGCCTAGGCTTGGGCAGTGATCTTTTTTCTGGCCGTTGTGGGCATCTTGGGTGTTTCAGCATCCGGCCCCATCATGGCAGCCACCATGGCCCCGGCACTGACTATTGCGCTCTGGCGCAATGTATTCGGAGCATTGGTGTTGGGCACACCTGTACTGCTGAAAAGTCCTCGATTTCTTGCATCCCTGACACGGATGGAAATCAAATACACCGCCATAGCGGCAACAGCCTTGGCCCTGCACTTCGCCTGCTTTGTGACCTCCGTGAAACTCACCAGCGTTGCGGCCGCGACAGCTCTCGTGTGTCTGCAGGCCGCATGGATCGCGTTGTTTCAGTGGCTCAGGGGCTCTAAGCCAGCCAGACCGGTTCTGCTGGGCTTAGGAACGGCGCTGCTGGGTGTAGTGGTCATTACGGGTTTCGATATGGGTGTTTCCCGCGAAGCGCTCGTGGGAGACCTCTTAGCGGTGGTGGGTGGGGTGCTTGCCGCCATTTACACCTTGGCTGGCTCAAAGGCCCGTAAAACTCTTTCCACGGGCGTCTACACGAGTCTTTGCTACGGACTGTGTTCGCTGATCCTGCTAGTCATGTGCCTGATCTTCCGCCAACCCTTGCTCAACTTTCCACCGGAGGCCTGGTGGGGCATTGTTGGGGTGACAGTGGCCGCTCAGCTTTTTGGGCACACCATCTTCAACTACCTCTTGGCCACGATTTCCCCGCTGGTGGTGTCCATGATGATTTTGGTCGAGATCCCCGGGGCGGCATTGCTGGCCGGATTCTTCCTCGGGCAGCAATTGCCTCCTGGCACGTACGCCGGACTGGCACTGATTCTGGCCGGCCTGGCCGTGGTGGTCCTACGCCAGGGACGCAGCGGACTCAAGAAATAGGACTGGCAAAGGTCTCCCCTAACAGGGCCCGAGGCAACTGGATTCACAGGGTGCCGATAGACGCAGGAGGACCGGGAGCTAATGCTCCCGGTCCTCCTGCTTATTCTGCTTAGCGCTGTGCCTAGGGCTCAGTCACTAGCACTTAGTGCTTGGGGTCCCTCGGCTTCGGAGTTGCGTCGTTGGCAGCAGCCACAGCGGCGTCCTTGGCCTTCACGGCTGCATCCTTGGCATCGGTGGCAGCCTCGCCCAGATTTTCCTTGGCGGAGTCCACAGTGTCGGCGACCTTCTCGGAAGCGCCCTCAACCACGTCTTTGGCTTTCTCACCCACGGCGTCGGCGTCGGCGACGTCGGCAGCCTTGGAGGATACGGCGTCGTCCGCGGGAACGGGAGCCGGCACAGCAACGGGAGCCGGCGTGGCAACAGGGGCGGCGGGAGTAGCCGCGGGGGTAACAGGAGCCGGCGTCTGCCAGGGATCGGCCACCGGCTTGGACGCCTTCCACGCAGCAACACCAGCGGCAGTGGCGGCAACAACTACGCCCACGACAATCCAGCCACGACCCTTGCGCTTCTCTTTCTTGGCGGCCTTGCTCATCTCAGCGGCAAACTTCTTGGCAGCCTCGGCAGCAGCTTTTTCAGCCTGAGCCAAAGCCTTCTTGTTACCAGTCAGCTTGGCCGCAGCAATCTCGAGCTGATGCGCAACCTTGGACTTTTCGAGGGCAACTTCGACGGCGTGGGCGGCCTCGCCCAGCTTGTCCGACACGAGTGGGAAGAAATCATCCACTACCTTGTCCTTGGCGCTGGTGATGGCCGGAGCAGCCTTCTCCAAGGTTTCATGAAGGTGCGGGGTGGCTTCATCAACAGCATCTGAAATCCTAGGTGCCAACTTTTCCAGGCCCTCCTGAAGTTTCGGGGTCACGGCCGCAACGCCGTCGGCAGTGTACTGGGCAGCCTTGCGTAAACCGTCCTGAACAATGGGGGACGCCTGTTCAATACCTTTTTCAATGCGGGGAACAGCCCAATTAAGAGCCGCCTCAACGCGGGGAGCGGTCCAGTCCTTGGCGGTTTCTACATGCGGCGCAGCCCAATCGCGGGCAGTATCTACGCTGGTGTTCAATGAATCTTCCAATCCTTGGGTAAAGCGGTCGACCTTCTTCACGTTTCCTCCAGATGTCAGCAGTTTCATGATTTAGCCTACGTCTAGCGAGGCCCTGTTGCCATCACCTAACAGTTCGCCGGGCGCGGAATGCTTGTGTCTTGACAGAAATTTCCCATTTTCACATGACAGACTAACGCCATGACTGCTATCCCAACCGCAAAAGCAACTATCAGCACGAGCCTTGGCGACATTGAGGTAAACCTCTTTGGAAACCACGCTCCCAAGACCGTGGCAAACTTCGTTGGCCTGGCTACGGGCGCCATTGAATGGACGCACCCGGGCACCGGCGAGAAGACCAACGCCCCGTTGTACAACGGCACCATCTTCCACCGCATCATCAAGGACTTCATGATCCAGGCTGGCGATCCCTTGGGTCGCGGCATTGGCGGACCGGGCTACCAGTTCGACGACGAGATCAACCCCGACCTGAACTTCAACGAGCCCTACAAGTTCGCCATGGCTAACGCCGGCACCCAGGGCGGCCGCGGCACCAACGGTTCACAGTTCTTCATCACCACCGTGAACACCAGCTGGCTCCAGGGCAAGCACACCATCTTCGGTGACGTCACAGACGAGGCCTCCAAGGCTGTTGTTGACGCCATTGAAGGCGTTGCAACCGGTGCGGGCGACAAGCCGCGCGAAGACGTTGTCATCAACTCCGTCACCGTTGTAGAGCTCTAAACAGCGTTTACCCCTTCTGGCTTTGGTTGCCGGTCGCCTTCATGGGCGTCCGGCAACCAAAGCCTTCCTTATATATCTCTTATTAGGATCTGTTTCATGAGTTCTGCCTATCCGGTCCCGGAATCCTCCACTGGCGCCCCCGTCTGTCCACGGCACCCCGATCGGGTTTCCTATGTGAGCTGTCAGCGGTGCGGGCGGCCGGCGTGCCCGGACTGTCAGCGCAGTGCTGCTGTGGGGATCCAATGCCTGGACTGTGTCAAGGTGGCAGCGAAGTCTGTCCCGTCCCGCAGAACTATTTTTGGTGGCGTGGCCCGTGCCGGAAGGCCCGCCGTGACCATCACCATGATGGCCATTTGTGTAGCCATGTACGCCTTGGATCTGGCGATTCCCAAGGACTTCATTTTCCAGAACTTCGCCTACGCCCCGTTCTTCACGGAAACGGAACCGTGGCGGATGGTGACATCAGCCTTCTTGCACTCAACAAACCTGATGCACATCGCCTTCAACATGTATGCACTGTGGATTTTGGGTAACGCCCTAGAACCTGCCTTTGGCCGAGTACGTTTTCTCGCCGTCTACCTGGTGAGCGCGTTCGCAGGATCCGTGGGTGTCCTCTTGCTTTCGCCCATCGACACTGTGGTTGTGGGTGCTTCCGGCGCCGTCTTCGGTTTGTTCGGCGCCCTGTTCGTGGTGCAGAAAAAGCGCGGCGGAGATCTGCGCCAAATCCTTGTGCTGCTGGCCATCAACGCAGCCATTGGATTCATCATCCCCAACATTGCCTGGCAGGCCCACTTGGGTGGTTTGATCGCCGGCGCACTCTGCACCGCAGCCATTGCCTACGCCCCCGCGAAGAACCGCAATCTGGTGCAGTGGGGCGGAATTGCCGCGGTGACAGTAATACTTCTTGCCCTGACCGTGTACAAGGTATCCACCTTCCCCGCCTTCACCCTCGTCAGCTAACGTTCGACGGCGCGCGGCCCGCCCTGCACTGAGCTGCTTGCGTGCCGAGCAGCCGGGTTGGGCACCTCGGCTGCGCTAGGGCTTGAGCCGGCGGTAGTCTCCGCCGTAGTGGATCAACGGTGACAACTCCCGGGCCCACTGAGCGTCTTCCCCCATGGAGACGATATTTCCTACCACCAGCAGGTGCGTCGCAGCCTCATGGATGGCCGTCGTTTCCACTTCAAAGCAGGCCAAAGCCCCTGCCATAATGGCGTTGCCCGTGACAGGCCCACGCCTGAAATCAATCTGGTTCAACAGTCCCTCTATTGGCGTGCCCGGACTGGCCAGCCAATTCGCCTGTGACTTCTGTTCTGCGGTTAACAGGGACAAAGCCCAGGATCCTGATTCGGCAACCGCCAAGGCAATCCGGGATTCGGCGTAGAGGCTGACCAACAATGTCGGAGGGTCATAGGACACTGACAGGTAAGCGCTCACTGTCGCTGCATGGTCACGGTTACGGAGTCGGGTGCTGATAATGGCCACCGAGCCAGCTTGTTCTGCACTGAGCCTGCGATATTCATCGATCGATTCTTGTGAGAGACGCTGTGGGAAAACTCTGTGCATATCGAAGGGATCAGGTAGTTCCATAGCCCTATCGTCGCACGTATCCACAGTTATCCACATAGATGTCCACACGTGGGCATAACTTACAGAGCTGTAGTTCGAGTATCTTTGAAGCTCTAGAACATAAGGTTATCCCCACGGTTATCCACATTGGATATAAGTTACACACATGTCATTCCACAGCTGTGGATTACTTTTCTGACAGCGTTCAGGGCTTGTCTGGTCAAAATCAGCAGAAAGTTATCCACTTCTGTGGATAACTTTGTGAACAACTATGGATAACCCAGGTTTCGAAAACAGCTTGTGGATAGTTCGAAGAAGTTGTCCACGTTGGTGGATAAGCCTGTGGGTTGTGGGAAAAAGTTATCCACAGTGTGGAGAACTCTGGGGATAGTGGACGATCCGCTATTTACAAGGCCCGCTTAGTCTGCGAGAATTCACGGTTCCGGCCGTAATTTAGGCGACGCGTCGACACATGGGATCCCGGGTACTTAGACTAAGGGCAGTGTCTCTGGTCTTGGTCTGGAGCAAGGTAGTACGCGGCCCGTCATAGGGCCGCTAAATGGCAGTGCCGGATGGGCTGGTGCTGCATGAAATGGGGATGAGTGGCCCGACGCGCAAAGGCTGGGGATATTGTTCTCCAGCTGAGGAAGAGCACTTCACGGGGGGTGCTGATCGTTGGTGCCCGCGGTGCAGGGAAAACCTGGATGCTGGCCCAGATTCTGGATGAGCTTGGCCCGGAATCCAGCACTATTAGACTTTCCGCTAGCAAAGCCCTGGCCGCAATTCCTTTGGGAGCCGTCAACGCCCGGGTGGGTGCCAACGCGGTCCGCAGTAGTGACTACTATGAGGTCCTCAATGGCCTGCTTGAGCAAATTCACGCAGCAACTGCGACTTGTACGCGCGTGTTCTTGATGGTCGATAATTCCGAGTATCTGGATAGCCAAAGTGCAGCCGTCATCATGCAAGTAGTTATGTCATCGGAAGTGAAGCTCATTGTGGTCGACCAACACGGTAGCCACAACAGCCAGTTGCGGGAGCTGTGGCGTGACGGCCACTTGATTCGATTCGAACTGGGACCGCTGCAAACAGACGACGTACGCGAAATGCTCGAGAAAGAACTCGGCGGACAAATTGCCGGTCCCGCCATCAACTATTTAACGAGCCGCTCGGCAGGAAACGCTTTGGTTCTCAAGGGGCTCATAGCAGGCGCCCAAGAAGAAGGTTCGCTGCGCAACGTCAACGGTGTGTGGATTTTGGACCACCCCGGCGACAAGCTGAGCTCAGAGTCCTGGGAATTCATGCAGATGGACCTGGCGCATTTGCCGGCCGATTCACGCATGATCATTGATATTTTGGCGTTGGCCGGTACTTTGCCACTAGATACAATTTTGGAGCTGTCCAGTGTTCAAGCGGTGGATGACATTCAGCAGCGTGAACTGGTGGTTATTGTCCCGGGCCCTGTCTTGAGAATGCAGCTATCCCGTCCAGCCACGGCAGCATCCATTCGAGCCATGGTTCCCCTCGGACGCAGTCGGCAACTGCTGAAGGAAGTTTCAAAAGCACTGCCAATCACGAATCAATCTTCGCCGTTAGAAATTACCAACATCACGCGGTGGACTCTGGATTGTGGCCTTCCCATCGAAGACGACCAGCTCCTTAGAGCAGCGGTTTTCGCCAATCAGCTGATGCGGCCAGCGGCGGCATTGCAATTTTGCAGTATGCCGGTTCAATCAGAATATGTGGCGGCACTGTTGGCGGAAAAAGCCGTGGCACTGTTGAACCAAAACCAAGTAGTGGAAGCCCGCAGCCAAGCCCGGCGCGCGTTCGAGATGGCAACTACTCCGGAAGCAGCAGCCAGCGCCCTGAGAGCAGTTCACGTGAGTCACTTTGCAGAACTGGACTATGAGGAGCAGGTCACCCGCGTGTTGGAGCAATTTCAACACCGTTTTGGCATAGTTTCCGTGCACACGGCCACCACCCGGGCGCAGATTGATGTCCTGATGGTGATGGCCAAACGGGATGTGACCCTTGGGAATGTTGAGGCGGCCCAGACCATTATCGAAGAAATCCAGCAACACCCCTTGACTGACAACGTCAGCGACAGAGTGCTTTTGAAGGCACTTTTGGCTGAAGTTTTCTGTGCCACGGGAAGAATGAGTCAAGCCGTGGTACTGGCTGGCGAGGTTTTTGCGGAGTTGGAGCGGCCCGAGGGCTTTCCCCGACCCGATGTTTCTTTGCTGGCCTACACCCGTTCTGTGGCCGCCCTCATCTACGACGGCGACTGGGACCTTGTGCGTGCGGCCTTGCAACCGGAGATATTCGTCAATACAGATCTGATGTTGGCTTCTGGAGGACTGCGCGATCTTGCTGCCGCAACGATGGCCTGTCGGCGCGGCCATTTTGAAGAGTCCCTGCCTGCCCTGCGGTCTGCGTCTGTAGCATTGGCTGATTATGATCCATGGTCGGTACTACCCACTGCGTTAGGACTGTTGGCTTATTCCCTGGTCATGCAAGGGGATTTGGTAGGTTCTCAAGAGCAACTCTCGCAATTGGCGCTGCTGAACCGCCGCAGTGGAAAATTTCATGAGCTTGAAGCATCCGCCTACGCGGCGGCCGCGCAGGTCATGACAGGGCAACGTGAAATGGGGCTTGCTAGGTTGCGCAGTCTGCAGCGTGAATGCCGGACGCGGGGTTTGGTGGGGATCGAGATGACTGTGCTCTCTCTGCTGATGCGTGTTGGTGACAGCACTGCCGTGCCCCGGTTGTCGGAAGTTGCGGCAATGGTGGATTCCGGAAGCAAGGAGTTTTTCCTTGAATGGTCCAATGCTTTGGGTTCACAAAACCCGGCAGATCTAGACCGGGCCAGCATCGTGGCCATGAAGTACGGTTTTGATCTGGTTGCCGTTGAACTGGCAACTCATGCTCTGAACAAATTCCATGACAGCGGCAAGGTCCACAGGAGCAGAAAGACCGCCAGCAAGGTGGTGGCCATGCGCGAGCAGATGCCAGGGCTGGTATCTCCGGTGTTCAACGCCATCGAAGCCCCCAAGATGACGCGTCGGGAGCACCAGATAGCGCTCTTGGTTGCCCAAGGCGAATCTAACAATTCCATTGCCACCAGGCTCCACGTTTCTTTGCGCACAATTGAAGGCCACCTATACCGGACGTTCATCAAGCTGGATATCCAATCCAGGGAACAACTAGCCTCTTTGATGAATGGTGAAGAGCCTCAACAACTGACCGACTCTTACTACTCGTAAAGACCCCGATTTCAACCACTCGCAAGTGCCACGCTTTCAACCTTCACCGTCCCGACGGATGGCACCAAGGTATTAGTGACGGCGGCTAACCCGATCACGCGCTCCTACGGAGAGTTCAGCGTCAGCAAGAGCAGTGACCTTGTTAGTGGTTCACAGCTCAAGATCGGCCAGAAGGTCACGTATACGTTGACTGCGGTCAACACCTCAGAGGTTCCTGTACATGATGCGGTCCTCAGCGATGACCTCTCGAGCGTACTGGCAGCAACCTCCCTGGTAGACAATCTCCAGCAGACACAAGGTAGCCCCAGCATTGAGGGCCAGCTGCTTTCCTGGGATCTGGGCACATTGGCGGCAGGGGAAACACAAACCCTGACGTACACAGTCCAAGTCAATGAGGGCAGTGAGAGTAAGACCATCACCAACATGGTCTTGGGATCGGCGGATGTGCCGCCCACATCCTGTGTGGCAGCAGTTCCCGCCGCGCGGAGCATGGAGAGCGCGGGGCAAACGCCGTAGGCCTAGGCAACGTGCGGCACTACTCACACAGTGGTTCCGCCTACGGTGCCGCCGACCGTGACCCCTACGGTGCCGCCGACACCGGTTGCGCCGCCGCTGGCATCAATTGGCGTCTCCGGGCTGTGGTTCCTTGGCCTTGGAACGCTGTTGCTGGCAGGCGGGGTGGGCGTTATTGTCACCAACCGCCGGCGTGAACAAAGAACTCTCTAGTGCTTTCGTAGCACTAGAGGACTGCCGGCAACTAAGTCCCCCAGCTGGCTGCCGGTAAGGAGAAACATCAAGACCCTGCCATCCCCCGGCAGGGGCCTTGATGTGTCTTGGCTGTTCTTTGTGAACAGGTTTGTGAACAGGTTTGTGAACAAGTCTGTGTAGGGGGCAGTGATTCAGACTCCGTGGGTGTGCTCGAGCAGTGCCCGCGCTGCCCTGTCCAGAACTGCGACACAAGACTAAAATTGGACTAAAGGCGGCACCCCCACTCCAGCTGGCGAGAGCTGCTGGTGCTATGAAAGGTAGGTCAGCACCATGTCAAAGCAGGAAGGTAACCACGGGCGCTACGTGCAGGGTTCCTACGGCAAGGCCGGTTCTGAGGCAGAGCACAGCACAGAGGATTCTGAAGGCCGCTACGTTGAAGGTGACTACGGGCAGGCAGGTACCGAAGAAGCGGAGCTTGAGAGTGAGCGTGGAAGGTTCGTTGAAGCCGACTACGGCACGGCCGGAGACGTACCGGGCCGTGCCGCAGAGGATCCCCGTGGCCGCTACATTCAAAGCGATCCGGGCGAAGAGAAAAAGTCTGAAAGCTAGCTGCGCCAGCGGGTGGTCATCATGAACCCGGCCAGTGCAATGGCAAAGCCAATGGCGATGTTCCAGTTGTGGATGTTGGGGATGGGGAACTTCCCGTCCGAGATGTAGTAGGTGATGATCCAGAATAAGCCTACGAGCATCAAGGTCACCATGACGGGAAGGAACCACACGGCATTGGGTTTCTGTGTCTTACTAGAAGGCGTTTGAGCCGGACCTTTGGTGGGATGGCGACGCGATTTTGACTCAGGCACAGAAGCTCCTTGACATTGTGATCGCTGAAAACGACCACCTCGGTGGGGGTGGACTGTCCATTGCCTGTGATGTTGCTGGGGAATTGTTCCAAGGCCCTGAACTGCCGGTATTGTTGACGTAATTCTAGCTGTATTTAACGCAGCTGCAGATTGCATGACATTACCGCTCAACTTCAGTCAGGAGACCCGCGTGGTTCGATCGCCTAACCATGTCGAATCAGCTGTGGGTGTTGACGATCTCATCACCGATAACGAGAAGATACGTACCAGGAACAAGCGTGCTGCCCGGCGCCAAAAGGCTCAGCGTCCCAAGCAAGGTTTCTTCCGCACCCTGATCCAAGTCCTGGGCGAGCTGCTTATTACCTGTGGCGTTATCTTGCTGCTATTCGTGGTGTGGGAACTGTGGTGGACCAATATTGAGGCTAATTCCGCCCAGCAAGCCGCCGTCTCCCAGTTTGCACAGGACTTTCAAGGTCCGGTGACGCCTCCGCCTGCGGACGCACCGCCCGTAGATTATGGAGATCCTAAGGTGATGGCCGCGCCTGATCAAGGAAGCACAGTGTTCGGAGTGGTCTACATTCCCCGCTTTGGCGCAACGTACAGCAGGCCGCTGGTGGAAGGCACCGCCCCGGCACAGTTGGATACCCTCGGTTTGGGCCGCTACGACAGCGCCGTCATGCCGGGCGGGGTTGGAAACTTTGCCGTGGCCGGTCACCGGCAAACTCACGGCGCGGTTCTTGACGCCGTCCACACCTTGGTTCCCGGAGACAAAATCTACGTTCAGACCAAGGACGGCTACTACACCTACGTGTTCCGGAACAACCAAATTGTCATGCCAAACCGGGCCGACGTCCTTGCTGCCGTCCCCACCCAACCGGATGCCACACCCACTGATCGTTTTATGACCATGACCAGTTGTAATCCCCGCTTCGGCGCGGAAGAGCGGATTATCAGCTACTCGCTGTTGGAGTCCTGGCAGCCGGCCAGCGCCGGCCCGCCAGCAGAGATTGCCGCCCAAGTTGCGGCGAACCAGAACGGGAAAGGCTGAGTATGTACGGCTGGATTTTTAGAAACCTCCCGGGGCCCTTGTGGTTCCGCATCATCACAACGATCCTTTTCCTGGCAGCAGCCGTCCTAGTGTTGATGCAGTTCGTCTTCCCATGGCTCTCCCAATTCAACCCTCTGAATGACTCAACGATTGGTGGTGGAGTCTGACATGGCAGTGCGGATTCTTGTCATAGATAACTACGACAGCTTTGTCTACACCCTGGTTGGCTATCTGCAACAACTAGGAGCTGAGACCACAGTTGTGCGCAATGACGACGTCACCTTGGCAGAAGCTGTGGAGTTGGCTGGCACGCGCGACGGCGTACTGGTCTCCCCCGGTCCCGGCACGCCCGCAGAAGCTGGTGTGTGTATCGAATTGATCAAGTGGTGCGGAAGCAACAACAAGCCCATGTTGGGCGTCTGCCTCGGCCATCAGGCGTTGGCTGAAGCTTATGGTGGTGTGGTCACGCACGCAGAGCAGCTCATGCACGGCAAGACCAGCGAGGTCCATCATCACGGCGCCAGCGTGTTTGCTGGCCTGCCCAGCCCTGTCACAGCCACTCGCTATCACTCGCTTTCCGCTGTTCCGGATAGCATTCCTGAGGTCCTTGAGGTCACGGCAGAAACGGCCGACGGCGTGATCATGGGTTTGGCGCATAAGGGCGCACCTCTGTGCGGGGTCCAGTTCCATCCAGAGTCTGTGCTCACCGAAGGTGGTTACACCATGTTGGGTAACTGGCTGGAATCACTGGGCCTGACAGGTGCTGCCGCTAAGGCTGCCACACTGAGCCCACTCATCAACAGCTAGACCCCACTCCAGTAGCCACGGCTAGATCCAAGTAGACCTGGCTAGCCACAGCAACGGCCAGACTAGGGCTTCTTGGGTGTTTTCGTGGGGTCTGGTTCCGCCGGGGCTGATTCGGTCTGTTTGGGTGTTGGGGTAGGTGTGGGGGTCGGGGTAGGTTCCTCTGGCTCCGGTGCTTTGGCCAAAGTAACCACAACAGTTGTCCGCTGTGCCACGTCCGTGCCGGCCTGAATGGACTGCCCTGTCACCATACCCGGGGTGACGACAGAGTTCTCAGATTCCTCAAACGTCACCTCCAGATGCTCCGAGACCTTCTTCAAAGCAGCCGTCACGGTTTCCTTCACCAGCGCAGGGTCCTTAGTTAGGTCGAACAATGATGGCATCGATACCTGGCCTGTGGAAACCTTGATGGTGACGCTGGTGCCTACGGGGACTTTCTCTCCCGGAGCAGGGTCGGTGGTAACTACCAGATTGGCCCCTACGGAGCCGTCATTGACCAGATCGGTGGAACGGATGAGTAAGCCAAGATCAATCAGATCCTGACGCACATCGCCCTCGGTCCTACCGGTCACTGCCGCGGGGATTTGTACTTCGGAAGGTCCCTTGGATACAAATACCTCTACGGAGGTGCCCAATTCGGTGACGATACCAGCCTCGGGATCCGTGCGAATCACATCTCCCTTGTCCACTTCAGTGGAGAACTCTTCGGTGCTGCGCGGGTCCATGCCCAAGTTTTTCAAGCGGAACATTGCGTCGTCTTTAGCCATTCCGGCCAAGGCCGGAATGGTTTCCTGCGCAACAGCAGCAGGTGCTTGGTTCAACATGTTGTATCCCAGCACTGCCCCACCGCCGAGCATGATCGCCAACAGGACAAAGAGCGTCACCATCCAGGCTCGACGGCGGCGCTTGACGGCAGGAGCCACGTCCTCTGGTTCTTCCGGAACCACTTCCTCAGTGGTTAACGCTCCCCCCGCCATAACCTTGGCCATGGCGCGACTGGAGGGGCCGGCGTCGTGCAGCTCCTGTAGGGGGGTTGAGGCAATGGTGTCAGCAACCGTGGCGATCACTGTGGTCTGGTTCGCCTCGGCATGGGCCGGCTGATCGTGTCCGGGAGGTGGCATGACGCCCGCCCCGGCCGCACGGAGAGCGCGGCGGAAGGAAGCGGCATCCTGAAAACGCTGTTGCCTATCCTTCTGGAGTGCACGCATGAGTAAAGCATCTAAGGCAGGTGTCAGGGCTGTGTTGAAGGTACTCGGTGCGGGGGGCAGCTCACGCACATGCTGGTAGGCCACGGAGACGGGCGAGTCACCCGTGAACGGCGGCCGTCCAGCCAGCATTTCATAGAGCAGGCAACCTGCAGAATAAAGGTCGCTGCGTGCGTCGACACTTTCTCCGCGTGCTTGTTCCGGCGACAAATATTGGGCGGTGCCCATGACAGTCTGCGTCTGAGTCATAGTGGCTGCAGAGTCGGAGATGCTCCGTGCGATGCCAAAGTCCATGACCTTGACCTGTCCCAGAACACCATGTTCGTCCTCGGTCACCATGACATTGGCAGGCTTGATGTCGCGGTGGACAATGCCCGCTCGGTGACTGTAATCCAGGGCAGCCAGAACGCCCATAGAGTACTCCAAGGCTTGCTCTATGGTGATGTTCTTGGCGCGGATCAGATCTCGCAGCGTCTTGCCATGAACATATTCCATGACAATGTAGGGCACATGTGCACCATCGCCGGGATGGTCACCGGAGACGTGTTCGCCCGTGTCATAAACGGCGACGATGGCAGGGTGGTTTAGGCCCGCCACAGCCTGGGCCTCCCTACGGAAACGAGCCTGTAGCTGCGAATCACGCGCCACATCGGCGCGTAGCAGTTTAATCGCCACAGTCCGGCCCAAACGAATGTCCTGAGCCTTGTACACATCAGCCATGCCGCCACGGCCTAACAATTCCCCAATCTCATACCTGTCATTGAGGACGCGCGGAATACTCATGAGTACCAGTCAGTCCTTTCTGAGGACGGTAAATTTCGGGGTTTCTTGGCGGGCAAGTCCACTGCTACGGCTTCGGCGTCGGTTCTTCCGACGCCGGCGTCGGAGTTTCCTGTACTGCCGGACCACTAGAGACGTAGTAGGTCACCTGTGATTGCAGCTCTACCTGAGTTCCAGCGACAGGGTTGACAATGATGACATTGCCCTGGGGCACGCTGTCCGAGGCTTGTTCGAGACGGTTGGGGATCAACTGGGCGGCAACGAGGGCCTGATCATAGGCATCACCGGTTTGCCCAGCAAATGAAGGTACCGCTGTGGTTTGCGGTTTCTCGGGACCCTTGGAGACGGTAACCGTGATGGTGGTACCAAGAGGCTGCGCCCCGGTAGGGCTTACTGAGATGACTATTCCTTCAGCATCCCTATCGCTGAACTCATCAACGCGGTTAACCCCAAGCTTCTGACTTATCAGCGTTTGTTCAACCTCTGCGAAGGGTTTTCCTGCTAGTGCACTGTTGATCACATCAACCGTTTCGGGTGCTTCCGTGGTGGGTGGCAGCGACTCCTCGGTTGGCGAAGGTGCCGCAGACGTGGTCGGGGGCGTCGAACTCGGAGGTGTAGAGGCGGTTGATGAGTTCGACTCCGTGGGAACAGGTGTTCCCCCAAAGAAGTTAGTGTTCTGCAACAACAATGCACCGACGGCAAAGACCAGCAAAACAATCAAGCCGACCATGGGCCAGGTCCACGGGCTGCGGCCCTTCTTGGCTGGTTCCGCAGGCGGCACAAAGTCATCGTCCGAATCTGCGACCGCAGGGTTGTCCTGCTCTGCCTGCCAGGCTCGCTCCGCACCAAGAATCTCAGCTCGGGTGGGAGCCGCGGGAGCATCTTCGACGTCTTCAGAGATCGTGGGAAGCGCCGTGGTACTAGGTTCGGCGACACTGGTGACCACGGAAGTGGCAGCCGTTGCGTCGATGTCCACGGGAGCTGTGATGGGGCCGGTGGTGGCTTCGAAAAGCAACATTCCCGGGACGGCAGCATGTGCGGCCTTGATGTCACCGGCACGAATGGCCTCGGCGGCCTCACTGAGCTTCAAAGCATTGGCCGGACGGTTGGCAGGTTCCTTGGCCAGCATGGACATCAGAAGTGCCCGCACCGGTGTCGGTAAGGTATCGGGCAGCGGCGGAGGAGCGTCGTTGACCTGTGCCAGGGCAATGGCAATCTGGGATTCGCCCGAGAATGGACGGTGTCCGGTAATGCACTCATAACCTATGATGCCAAGCGAATATATGTCACTCGAGCCGGTGGCGATCTGACCAGTGGCCTGTTCCGGGGCCAAGTACTGGGCTGTGCCCATGACCTGTCCGGTCTGGGTCAAGGGGACCTGATCGGCCAGGCGGGCAATGCCAAAGTCGGTGATCTTGACCTTACCCTCAGGAGTAATGAGCAAGTTGCCAGGCTTCACATCACGGTGGACCAGGCCTTGAGCGTGTGCCACTGCCAGTGCACGAGCCGTCTGGGCAATCATGGACAAAGTCCAGTCAGCCGAGAGCACACGTTCACGCTCGATCATGGTGGAGAGCGGTTCGCCAGGAACCAGTTCCATGACGAGGTAGGCGGAGCCATCCTCTTCGCCGTAGTCAAAGACGTTGGCAATACCCTCATGGTTGAGCAGGGCTGTGTGTTTGGCCTCTGCCCGGAACCGGGCGCGGAAGCCCGGATCGCCTGTGTACTCATCCTTGAGGATCTTGATGGCAACAATACGACCCAGAACCTGATCCTGCGCCTTCCATACCTCGCCCATGCCGCCAATGGCAATGCGTGATGTGAGTTGGAACCTGCCGCCTAAGGTGATACCAGAAATAGGCCTCACTTGTTCAACACCGCCTTGAAGAGTTTGCTTGCATTGGGACTTGTAAGTTGTGCGCCGGTGGCAACATCCACCTTGGGCATGACGATGGTGACCACCACTTGGGGATCATCGGCCGGAGCGAATCCGGTAAACCATGCGTTGTTCAATCCATCTCCAAGTTCTGCGGTTCCTGTTTTGCCGGCGACCTTGACGCCAGGGACGCCCGCAGCTGTAGCAATGCCATTGTCAACCACGCTGACCATCCAATCCTTGATTTGGGAGGCGATCTCCGGCGTCGTGGATTGACGCAGAACCTCCGGCGTGAGGCTAGAAACAGTCTTGAGATCGGGAGTCCGCACCGTCTTGACGAGATTGGGGGCCATCTGCTGGCCACCATTTGCAATGGCTGCAGTCATCATGGAGATCTGCAACGGTGTTGCAACGACATTCAGCTGGCCAATGGCGCTCTGGGCTAAAGCCGCGTCATCAAGCTTGCCTTGACTGCCTGGGAAGCGGCTGGTCTCCACCGCAGAAGGGAAGGAAAGCGAGTTGTCATTGAAGCCGAACTTTTCGGCTTGGGCTGTTATGGCGTCCTGGCCGAGATCCAAGGCAATACTGGCAAAGGGCGTATTGCACGAGTTCTCCAACGCGAAGGTGAAGGAAGCTTTGTCCTTGGTGTAGCACTGGCCGTAGGCGTAGTTGGGCAGTGCGTAGTCCATGCCCGGGAACGTTAACTCAGCCGGGTTGGGAAGCATGCTGTCTTTGTTATATTTTCCGGATTCAAGGGCCGCTGCGGTATCGATGATCTTGAAGACCGAGCCTGGCGCGTAAACCTGTGTGAAGGCCGATGAGCCAGCCAGGTTGATGCCGGGAACCTTTACCAATTCCGCCATGGAGGCATCAAAGGCCGTTTTATCGTGGGTGGCCATCAAGTTGGTGTCGTATGTGGGTTTGGAGGCCATGGCGATGATGGCGCCAGTCTTCGGATTTTGCACCACGATGGATCCGCCGATGCCATCGGGGATCATGTCCAGTGCCAGTTTCTGAATTTCAGAATCAATGGTGAGCTCTACGGAGCGACCCTGAGGTTGCTCGCCCGTGAAGATCTGGGAGATGCGCTCGAAGAGGGCATCATCAGATTTACCTGTTAGCTCCGCACTCATATCCGCTTCAATACCGTATTGTCCGGACCATTTGCTGAAGAAGCCGGTGAGGCCGGCATACAACAGAGGATCGTTGTACGTTCGCTGATACTTACAGTCCGTGTTTGTGGCAACAGATTCCGCAATGGCCTGACCGTCAACAAGGATGGGCCCCCTGGCGCTGCAGAAGCTCTTCACGAGTTGCCGCTGATTGCTGGGGTTTTTATTGAGGGCGTCCACGGCAAAAAACTGCACATAAGAGACTGAACCAAAAAGCAGTGCGAACAAGGCGATGGCCACTATCCAGGAATTACGAATCGCAGCATTCATGGTGAGGGCACCTCCTTTTGGGTCTTAACTTGGGTCTTATCGATATGGGGCGTTGGATCGTTGGTGGCAGACAATGTAGAGACATCAATGGGTCGCCGTGCTGCATCGGAAATCTTCAGGATCAAGGCAACGATGATCCAGTTTGCTAGCAGTGATGACCCGCCGGCCGCTAGGAACGGCGTTGTGAGGCCGGTTAGCGGAATGAGGCGGGTTACGCCGCCAATGATGACGAAACACTGCAAGGCCACGGCGAAGGACAGCCCCACTGCCAGCAGTTTTCCAAAAGCATCTCGGGTGCCCAACGCGGCTCGGAATCCACGAGCAATCAACAGTGCGTACAGGCAGAGGATCGCGAAGAGCCCAATCAATCCAAGTTCTTCGCCAATGACTGCAATGATCATGTCGCTATTGGCCACAGGCAGTGCATCGGGTGAACCCTGACCGAAGCCGGTACCGATGAGGCCACCGTTGGCTAGGCCAAACAACCCCTCGACAACTTGGAAGCTTCCGTAAGGAGCGCCAATATATGCGGGGTCAAAAGCATTCACCCACACATCAATGCGTCGAGCTACGTGCGGGAAAATCTGGTACGCGGCAAAGCCGCCTACAGCTATCAGAGCCACACCAATAAGTATCCAGCTAACTCGGCTGGTAGCCACATAGATCATGACCATGAACAAGCCAAAGAACAGGATTGAGGAACCCAGATCCCGCTGGAATACCAAGACGCCAACGCTGGCAAGCCACGCCACGATCATCGGCGCAAGATCTTGCACTCGCGGGAGCTGGAGTGGGCCGATCTTCTTTCCTGCAAGGAGGATCAGATCTCGGTTGGAGGAAAGATACCCGGCAAAGAATATAGCCAGTGTGATCTTGGCAATTTCGCCTGGTTGGAAGGTGAAGGGGCCAATGGAAATCCATACCGTGGCGCCGAAAACACTACCCGCCGAAATGCCTGGGACGAGTGGCAGGATGAGGAGGACCACTGAGACCAGCAAGGAGATGTAGGTGTATCGGCGTAGGATCCGGTGATCGCGCAACACCCAGATCACGGTGATCGCCGCCACCACGGCAAGGCTGGTCCACATCCATTGGCGGGTGGCGGCAGTGTCGCCGGAGGTGATGTCCAGCCGGTGAATCACAGCCAGCCCCAAACCATTCAGGGCCACCACCACGGGCAATATTACCGGATCGGCATATTTAGCCTTGAAACGCAGAACAACGTGGAATGCGATGGCCAGGGTGGTCAGAATAGCGATCTGTGTATAGAAATCGTTGTCAAAAGTCCGGCCTAGATTCAAGTTGACCAGTGCCGTAGCCATGGCTGACATGGCAAGGGCCAGAACCAACAAGAGAAGTTCCGTATTGCGGCGAGGTTTAGCCACAGTCAATAGTTGACTCATTGTCCATCACCAGGAATGCAGGTAGGTTGCGCCGGTGACGGAGCAACGGCAGTTGCTGATGGGCTGGGACTTGCGCTACCGCTGGGAGTGGCACTAGGTGTGGGTGTAGCACTTGCCGTTGCCGTTGCCGTTGCAGTCCCAGTCACCGTTGCGGCGGGTGTGGTTGGCGGCGAGGATTCCAACAGCTCACAGGGCGGCAGGCTTGTCCCCGTACCCAACTGCAGATCGCTAATGATCTGTTCGGCATCGCTTAGAGTACGTGCTGGCATGGTTGATGCCACCAACTGCTGTGAATAGGCGGGCAGAGACGTAACTTTCACTTGGGTTTCCCGGTGCAATTCTGAGAGCGAGATAGGTCCGAGGGATTGTGAGACACCTTGGAAAATCGCCACGTTCCCGTTGTTGACGCCCACAAAGTACTGGGTCTGGGTCCATGCATATGCAGCCCATGAGCCCGCAACGATGGCTAGGGCTACCAAGAATCCTACGATCGCCAATACCAGTGGGCGTTGGCGCAGCCTAGGCAGCGACTCTTCTGTGTCTTCTACGACGGTGGGCTCTGCTGCGGGTTTGTGGGTAAGTACCGTTGCCGCGCGATGTGAGGACTGCGCCTTTGTCAGAAGCGGTATCCGGCCATCAGTTGCTGCCGTTACCGCAGCCCCCACGAGTTCATGCTTGCGTGTTTGAAGTTCTTTGCGGATGGCAGCTGCGCGAATGTGAGTATCCAGTGAATCCGACGTGTCGCCGTGACTCTCACCTGGTTCAGTCAACTCTGCGGGCTCACTAAGCTGAACGGGTTCCGAGGCAGCCTCTGTCGGGTCAGTTGACGGAGCTGGCGAAGAATCTTCTGAGGGATCAAGAAGGGCTGCTTGTTCGTCACCGTCGACGGGGGCAGCGGAAGCCGCCGCGGCCGCGAGAGGAGGGGCTCCAGCGTCGTAAGCTTCTGGGCTCTGCTCCACGGCCCGCTGCTTAGTATCATCCGAGGCCAGGGCGTCCACCTCTACGGCTTCCAACGCCGCGGTTTGCGTCTCCTCCGGATTGGATTCAACAATGTCGAAAACAACAACGGTGACGTTATCGGGGGAACCGGCCGCCAATGTCAACTCAATGAGGGTGTCCGCGGCACTCGATAGGGACTTGGTGTGGCGGATGACCTCTTCGACCATGGCGGGACGGACAAAGTTCAGGCCGTCGGAGCATAGGAGCCAGCGTTCACCAGGCGTGGCGTCAAAGTACTTCAGATCAAGCTCAGGGGAGGCATCCACGTCGCCGAGGACACGCATCAAAACGTTCTTGTGGGGGTGAACTTCAGCCTCGGCCTCGGTCATGCGGCCTTCGTCGATCATGCGCTGGACGAAGGTGTGATCGGTGCTCAGCTGTTCAAAAACGCCATCCTTGAGGCGGTAGGCACGAGAATCGCCAATATGCGCATAAGCCAATCGGTTCCCGGAGAGCAGCAGAGCCGTCACCGTTGTGCCCATACCTGCTAATTTTGGGTTCACATGAACTAGCTCTGACAGCAGTGAATTGGCGGTTTGAATCTCATCAGCGAGGTGCGCGCCGGCGTCGTCATTGTGGTGGTTGTGATCTAGATGCACCAGATCCAGAACCGTGGAAGCGCTGGCAACATCGCCGCCCGCATGGCCGCCCATACCGTCAGCAACAACTGCCAGATGCTCGCCAGCGTAGGCGGAATCATCATTTTTGGCGCGGACAAGGCCTACATGGGACCTAGCTGCGTAGCGCAGTATTAGCGGGTATTCGGCCATGTCACGGCCTCAATTCGATGACCGTTTTGCCGATCCGCACAGGAACCCCGAGTTCCACGGGGAGGGCACGCGTCAACGCAGTGCCGCCAAGGAATGTTCCATTGGTGGAGCCGAGGTCTTCAATGAACCACCGGGTGCCTTGGGGGAACAAGCGCGCATGGCGTCCCGACGCGTAATCATCCTCGAGCACCAAGGTTGCCTCTTGAGCGCGACCCAAAAGAATAGGGGTTCCACTGAGTTCCAACGTGGTACCTGTTAGCGGCCCCTCGGTGACAACCAGTTGGCGGGCCTGGGCTTTTGGTGGGGGCGCCGTTTCAACCAGTTCCGGGTGTTTACGGGCCTGCCGGGCTGTTGGTTCGCCCACTTTGGCCTTACGGCCAATGACCAAGTCTCGGCGCATGGCTGCAACGACACTGAAAACCATGACCCACATCAGGAGCAGGAAACCGAAGCGCAAGATGGTGACTACAAGAGTCATATCGTTCATCGCTGACCACCGCCGCGTCGAGGCAAAATACGGAAAATAATTTCAGTGCGACCCATTTTGATCGTGGATCCGTTGTGCAGTTCGGTGCTCCCCTGCACACGCCGGCCATCTACATAGCTGCCGTTGGTCGAGCCAAGGTCCACGGCGGTGTTGGAGCCCTCTTCACAGCGGATTTCCAGGTGCTTTCGCGAAACGCCAGTGTCATCGATGAGAATGTCCGCTTCGGAGGAGCGGCCCAAAATAATGGAGTTAGCATTCAGGGCATAGCGCTGTCCGTCGATGTCCACAACGGGCTGGCCCTGTGCCGGGGGCGCCTGGCGCTTGTACACAGGTGTGGCCTGAGCGGGGGGTTGGCTAGCGGCAGGTTGAGCGTTGCCGGGCTCTTGGCGTGGCCGTACAGGTGGGTGGGCAGGGCTTTGTAGAACTTGAGAGCCTGTACTGTTTTCCTTCTCGGTGGAGGAAACAATCTCAAACTGTCCCGGGCGCAGGTCCTCGAGGTGGTTGAATGCCACCCGTACCGGGCCTTGGAGCACATAGCCTTGGCTGCGCGCGTGGTTAATGACCACATCGCACAGTTCTTCAGCGAGGGTCACACCCCATGAACGTGCCCGTTCGAAGTCAGCATCTCCCAGCTCAATATTAAAAACATTGGGAGCCAGTGTCCGGCCGGCATCCAACGTCATCGCCTTGTCGTCAAGTTCCCGACGAAGAGCGCTTGCCACTTCAACCGGCTGCAACGATTTGGAGCCTAGGGAGAAGGCGCCACGTACTGCCTTTTCAATGCCTTTTTCAACGTTGTCAAACAATCCCATATGCTCTCCTCTCTTTCTATGTTGCGGTGGCAAGGGTGATGCCCTAAATTCTTTGGAACCGCTGCGCTACGGAGAGCGCAACTTGAACGCCGTCCGCGCTGCGGGCAACCAGGTTCAAAGTTGATACTACTGCCGGAGTCTTGGAATATCCCCATTAGTTGGCTCGGATGTGGCAAATTTCCTACCTGGGCATGATGCTGTCAAAACTTTTTTACACAGCATAACTTCCGCGTCAGTTGGCGGAAATACGCCTGTTCAGTGGGCCATTTTGCAGTGTTCAACGGCTCTTAGCGGGGCTCGTTTAGGTGAATCGGCGCGATGTCCTATATGCTTGATCTCGCTGTTCCACTGAGAGTCGAAAGACAAACCCGGTGGATAGCGAAAAACGCGCGAGTGGCGGAACGGCAGACGCGCTGGCTTCAGGTGCCAGTGTCCGAAAGGGCGTGGGGGTTCAAATCCCCCCTCGCGCACGTTTTTGAAAAGCCCCGGTGGAACCAATGGTTCCACCGGGGCTTTTTCGTGCCCAGATCTGGGTGGGTTCGGGGGTTAGCGGGGGGTTAGCGGCCAAAATGTGTGTACAGCCCGGGCATGTCAGTGGCTTCTTCCGCCCCATCCCGTTTGGATCCCGTTGCAGCATTGGTTGCTCAAGGCGGTGTTGTGGCGGATTGGCAAGATGGGCTCCGCAGTTACTGATGTGGTCTTCATCGACGCCTTCCTGTATGTCCCGTTGGACGTAACCAGCGTAAGTACTGCCCTGATGATGTAGTGCCCTGGTAAGTGGCACCTGTGGGACGCGATCCATCGCCAGGTGCTCAGCCGTTTGAAGGATTTGGATGGGCCGACATGAGCACTGCTGGAAGGTTGATTCCGCTCTGGACGGATCATTCTTCATATGTTCCTGGGTACACGCACCCCACTTTGGTCTGTCTCTTGGGAACCGTCACGCTCTTGGGAACCGTCGCCCCGCATGCTTTCAAAGCATGTTTACACCCCTACGGCACGCATAAGCACTGGACAAAACGGCAATTCTATACAGACGTTCTGGCCACTAACCCGGCCTTGTACGGAATGCTCCGAGTACGTAGCGGCTGGGTGTTCTCTCTATGTATGTGTCGGCCATAACGGTCTCCTAGGGGGTCTCCGCTAGCCAAGCGTGATGGCCGGGATAGCACTTGGCCCGAAGAACCACTGTGGTGACCCGCGGTTATGGCCGGGTAAATCGCTATATCCGTAACTGTCCTATGGATTGACGGAGGACTTCATAAGGGCGCCGGGATGGACATCGGACACAAACAGGAGCGGGACACTACTTGAGTGCAGTAGCCGCGGTCGCACTATATACAAGGACGATCCCAGCGCGAACTAGATAAAGCTGACTCTGATACCTATATATGGAGACGAGTAGAGGCGTAGGTCCACAGAGGGTTCCCATCCGGCGGAGTGTTTTGCTGGCGGACTACGTGCCGTTTGACGTGTTGCTCCTATGAACACATAGGTCGGAACCACTTCCCCGCTGGCTGTGATCAGGACTCGACTCATGAGATCAAGGAATTCGAGGCATAGGATCGGAACATGAAGAACCTCATGATTCGCATCGGTGTCCAATTAGGCAGTTCAGCTGTCGCAATTATTCTTGCCGCACTAATCCTGCATGGCTTTACTTTGCACGTTGGTGGGCTACTGACCGCCGTCGTTGTCTTTACGATTGCACAATCACTTCTCGAGGGCTTCGTCTCAAAGCTGGCCACCAAGTACACACCAGCCCTTGCCGGCCTCGCATCACTTGTTTCCACCTGGTTGGCGTTGATCATTGCCAGCATGCCATTCGGGGGCATCAGGATCCATGGATTCTTCACGTGGATCTTGGCGGCACTTGTCATCTGGGCCGTCACGGGGCTCTGTGCCGTACTGGTTCCAAAGTATGTACTGAAGAGCGCTACCAGGTAGTGGCAAAAATGTCGCAACGACGGACCAGTCGAAGTGCATCCCGGCGGTAGCTATGCATCGGAATACATGACCAGCGGCTGATCGAGCGGTGGATTTGCATAGATGCGAAACGGGGTGTATTGTTTTTCGAGTTGCCCCGGTTGATGGGGGAACGAAAATCCCGAGTTTATGTGGCCGGTTTTGCCGGTCTATTTCTCATGTTTTGATGGTGTTGTTCACTGTTTAGTGGATTTGCGTTGTTGAAAGAGTTCGGGTAAGCTTGAAAAGTTGCCTCGGCACTGATCGTCATGGATTGTTTGTTGGTTTGTGGTGTGTTGGCTGGGTGTGGTTGTTGTTTGAGAACTCAATAGTGTGCCAAGTTTTATTGATACCAATTTATTTATATTGAATTGGTTATTTGGTTGTGTGTTGCCGCCCCTGTG